>NZ_JBQKUK010000011.1:0-184401 GCF_054968585.1 Marinobacter sp. G5_S1_61_S3
GGCGTTAAAAGGCTAAAATTACATCTTGCCAGGCCCTCCATAAAGGTATATTTTTTATACCTATGTATTCTTTTGAATTTGACCCAAAGAAGAGTGAATCTAACCAGAAAAAGCATGGGATTGACTTTGTTCAAGCCCAAGCCATCTGGCAAGACACTGATTTTATTGAAATTATGGCTAAATCAGAGGATGAGCCAAGGGCTTTGGTGGTCGGCATGATCGGCGGGAAGCATTGGTCTGCAATTATTACTTACCGTAAAGACAAGATTCGGATTATCTCAGTCAGGCGGTCCCGGGAATCTGAGGTGGCACTCTATGAAAGCTAAATCACTGGATAAGAAGTTCGACGATAACCAATCGGATATCGTTGATGAGCTCGATCTATCAACAATTAAGCGTCCCAATCAAACTCAGAAGAGAGTCAACGTAGACTTTCCTACCTGGATGATTGAGTCCCTTGATAAAGAAGCAACACGTCTTGGTGTTACTCGCCAATCCATTATCAAGGTATGGCTTGCTGAACGTTTGGAGCAATCAACTTTTAACAAGTCAAGCAACCGGACGCAGTAAACTGCACCAGTTCTTGAGGCGTTAGATTTTTTAGAGGAAGCTCCCTTTGACCGAAGAAAAAAACAAACTTGAGAATGAGAAAAGCCTATGGATTACCGGTATAGGTCTGTTGGGATTCATAATCGTTTTTTTGGTTGGCGGAAGTCTTGCTGACAGTAAAAGTGATTACGCTCCAGCCGTCATTTGGTTTGGATTAATTTTATTTGTTTACTACATATTCTTGTTTGTCGGTAATACACGGTTTGTTAAAACCATGGCAGGAGAATGGGGGTCAAAAGTTGCATTCAGTGTTGTAATAGCCATTCTTCTTCTTGAGAGTAATAGACAAGCCTCAATCGAAATAAACTCTGTGTTTGGTATCTCCGCTTCAGCATTTTCAGGAACTTTGTATATTATGACCATACTTAAAACATTCATTTTGAGTAAGGTTCTTTTAAGCGTTTTCACAGTCTGGGGTGTAGTGGCGTTTGTCTATTACCTGTTTACTGGCGGCGCAGGAAATCATAAGTCATTTCAAACTTTTATCTTCGCTATTTCTGGGTTGCTGATTGGTGGAGTTGGGTGGCTCCTTGTTGAGACCAAGCTTAATGATGATGTTTTGCATAAGAAAGCCTACTTAGTAGCCCACTCATTCGATTTTAATCAGCATGTGAAATGTCCAGGTAAGGTGGTAAAAGGCGCGGCTGTATTTCTTGGGCCAGCACAAAATAGAGTGCTAGTGGATGAGAGCGAACCTCCCCAAATGGATTGGCTACAGGCTATTTATGCAAATCCTGAAGAGCTCAGTTCGGTCATGTTGCCAGGTGAGAACGAGCTAAGGGTGCTTTCGTGCAGCTAAAATCTAACAAGTTGCTGCACGCGGAAAAATTAGTCGCTGCGCTCCCAATTTTCCGGTGAGCAAGGCGTTAAGTGTATCTATGAAGCTGATCACAGGCCTATTTCTCGTACTCACATTAGTGATTTTGGGCGTTTGGGGAATGGACATTGCTACCGACCGAACCAAGGTCGTTGAGGTTACTGCTCCGGTGTCCGCATACCCTGACTGGGATTGTGGCTATTCCAATCAATCAGGGTGTAGCGTGGTATTCGAGACAAGGGCGGATGCCAAATATGGCGTGCAGCGCATACGGTACGGTAAGGACTTTATGGCAATCGAAATCCAACAAGACGGTTTAAGCGGCTGGATCTTCTCTGGCAAAGAGGTGAGGATCTATGCTGAGCCAAACACTTAACAAGTGCGTCAAATACGTTCCGGGCCTAATGGCCCTCCACCGGACGGCTTTTGCTCCGCTTCGCTGCGCAAAATCCGCCGTTTACGCAGGCGTTAAGTGTCGCTATGAAATTGAGTATGGGTTTAGTGGTTGCATCTGCCTTGGTTGTTCTGGGCGTGTGGTTTATAGATATCGCTTCCGACCGGGAGAATGTCGTGGAGATCACTGGCACGGCGTCCGCATATACTGACTGGGAATGTGGCTATCACGATCAGCCAGACTGTAGTGTCGTATTCGAGGCATATGTGGGTGAGAAATATGACGTGCGGCGCATTCGTTACGGTAAGGATTTTATGGCAATCAAAATCCAGCAAGGTGATTTAAGCGGCTGGGTTTTTTCTGGCGAAGGAGTTCGGGTCAATGCTAAACCAAACACTTAACAAGTGGCGGCAGCCGGACCCAGTTTCCGCTCGTGCCTCGCTACAACTAGCCCGCTGCGCCGGGCGTTATGTGCCTTGTAAGGAGGTCGTGTGGCATTTTCTGATTTAGAAAGAGAAGCACTATTATCTGTTAAAGGGGTTGGCCCTACCGTCCTGAAAAGATTTGAGGAAATTGGAATAGATACTCTTTCTGACTTGGCTACTTATCAGGCGGATGACATAGCGGAAATGGTTGCCTCAATGCTGAGGACAACTTGCTGGAAAAATAGCCCGCAAGCCAAGGCGGCTATTGAGGCTGCAATTTCTCGGGCAAAAGAAGGGCTGTAGTGGGAGCTTGCGCAGCCACACATAACAAGCCAAGGCAGTGGGACATATTTTGTTTCGCTGCGCTCAAAACACAAAATATGCCCCTGCTTGGGGCGTTATACATTAGGAAAATAACTACTCACAGAAAGGAGTCTGACCATGAAAAAACAGATTAAACGTCTCTCACCGCACCAAAATGGAAAGGTTTTTGGGGTGCTCATGGCAGTTGCCACATTGCCAATTTTCTTACCCATGATTTTGATGATGAACCTTGCTGGTCCGTCGGTGGGCCCGGACGGAAACACCGTTGGGTTTCCAACTTTTGTGTTCTTTATTTTCCCGTTGCTCTACCTGATTTTCGGCTACATATCAGTCGTGATTGGCTGCTTTTTCTACAATATCCTCAATCGTTTTATCGGCGGGTTTGAATTTCTTGTCGAAGAGGTTCATTGAGGTCGAGATGTATAACAATGCCATTAAGGTTGTTCCGGGCCTTTGGCCCTACACCGGACGCCCTTGTCAGGGCGCCGCTTATGGCTGGCGTTAGGCATATTTATGGCTGACTTCAGAAATTTACGTGGAAAGGTCCTTTCGGCTGTCCGAGTTGGGAGGAACCACCAAAAGGTTCATCCAGCATGGCAGGACGATACCAATGAGGGCTTTCTGATTTGCTACGACCTAAATTTGGAATTTGAGGACAAAACGGTCTTCTCTGTGCAGCCATGCGAAGTGGAAATTTCTGGGCGCTATCCAAGTCTGGGGTTGGCATTAGAAAACGTTGAAGCAGCGAATTTTACGGAGAGGTTCGAAGTTTCGTGTCTTCCGATGAGAGTAGAAAAAGTGATTCAAACTGATTACTTGGGCGAGAACGCAAACAATCAATTTGACCTAGTTCTAGAGGATGGAAGCAAAATTGTAATCAGGCATGTCTTTCCACCAATGACGATGGGAATAAAGCTGGAGGGAGAAAATGCCTAACAAGTGACTGTGGTGTCAATCGCACACATTAAGCCTTATTTTCGCGCCACGGCTCCTGGTTTTTGACCATGGTATTGAGCACCACGATCATCTTTCTCATACAGGCAATGAGGGCTACTTTTGGGATCTTCCCCTGGGCCTTGAGACGTTCGTAAAAGCGTTTGAAAACCGGATTGCATTGGATGGATTAGAGCATGGCCATGAACATCACGGTTCGAACTCTGTGCCGGCCACCTCGTATCCGCCGCTTTCCATTGAGCTTGCCGCTGTCCCGGTTGATGGGTGCCACGCCGACGAGCGCAGCAATCTCCTTACGGTTCAGCGAACCGAGTTCCGGGAGCTCACTCAGGAAGGTGTAGGCAAGGACCTTCCCAACACCAGGTACGCTGGTCATGATCTCCATTTTGGTACGCCACTGATCGACTTTGGCGACCTCTTGGTCGATCTGTCGGGTCACGGTTTCAATCTGGCTCTGGAGCATTCTGAGCAGGCTTCTGATAGACCGGTGAAGGTATTTGGGCAGTATCTGGAGACGATTTTTCTCCATGGTGGACATTTCCAGAAGCTGAGAGCGTCGAATCAGTAAGTCCTTAATTTTCTGGGGAGTCTTATCCGGAATCGGCTTGATCTCAGGCTTTAGCGTGGCGGCATACAGGGCAATGACCTGTGCATCGATCCGGTCGGTTTTGGCGAGCACACCGATAGCCTGAGCGTAGCGCCGAACGCTGACGGGATTGACCACAATGATGGGCAAACCAGCCTGGTCGCAGGCTTGAACCAGCGCATGTTCGTACCGCCCTGAGGCTTCCACAACGATGCGTTCGACGTTGTAGTTTTGGAGAATTTTAACGAAATGCCGGATGTGGGCTTCGGTATTTGGAATGGTATGGAACTGCCCGGAGGGATGAAGAGCGATGTCCAGGTTGGCTTTACCGACATCGACACCGACGTTGACTGGGGTTTGGATTTCCGTGTTGTTCATAATAAGCTGACTCTGCCTTGCTATACGGGCTCGAGGCCCCGATGACTGTTCGAGTTATCGCTTGAGAGTCATGCAGCGCTACACACTTGTTATCGGTCTCTCGAAAGAGGAGCCAGGCAAGCATCGAGCTGCTGCATGAAGGCCCCCAGCGGCCACTGGGGGTGGGCCTCAATTTACCCAAACACGGCAGAAATTATCCATACAAGTGCAGGCACGGCGACGCCCATTACATTGCGCCTTCGGCTCCATTCCGTGGGCGCGCATGCTGCAAGCGTTAGGCAATGAGCACAGCTGTGTGCGTCAGTTTGCGAGGGCTTTAGTATGAGCAAATCAAAAGGAAGACGCAGGAACAGAAAGAAAGTTGTAACGCCCGCTGAAACTCCAGAGTTACTCAGAACGATTCGAGATGACCTGCTATTTCTCCGAAATCTAAATTTTGGCAGACCAAGCCGCACAGAGGTCCGGTTATCAAGTGGTGTTCTTCGTAGATTACTACACGAAGGTTTACTGCAGGCCGGCTGGAATATCTGTTTCGAGAGTGGCAGCCCAACCATACCTGCGACCGATCTGGAAGCAATGTTGGCAAGGGTTCCGCCGAAATATATTCACTATGCCTATGCAGGCGGAGCTGCAACTGAAGGAGCTCAACATGTTGGTTACTTTCTGTTGGTAATACCAAAAGATGAATATGATAGAAACAATCCAGGAGAAAAAGCCAAAGAGATCCAGAGTCTTTTCGATCATGGCGCGAAAAGAGACTTTTCACTACCTGAATTTCTGAACTCAGCCTGTGTGATTTCGGGGGCAGCAGGCGTAAGCCGTCTTGAGTTAGTGAAGTTTGTTGCGAACAAGTTGGGTGGCGTACATTGGGATAATCATCGTGGTGGTTGGACTGGCCCCGTGTCTAGCAGGCATCTGTTGCTAGATGAAGGCCATTTAATTGTAGGGCGACTTCCTGCACCCCTCTATGAAACTCTTTCTATTGCAGAAGCTATTGCAGAAGCCCCTGACATAGAGGCTCTTTGTAAAAAGATAGACGAAGTCGCTCCAGAGGAGGAGGTTGCCTCAAACGTAATAAAATTTCGCGAAGGTCGAACTGGGAAGTACTCCGATTTGACGTTCAACACTCAATCTGGAAATCCATAATAACAGCAGAGTAGGCAGTTCTATATTAGAGGGGACCGCCTAACAAACACAGCCACGGCGACGTCTACTACATTGCGGCTTCGCCTCCATTCCGTAGCCGCGCGTGCTGTTGGCGTTAAGCACAAGGAAGGTTCATGCACGCGAATATAGCCCGCTACGGAATAATTCTGAACACGGAAAATTTTGAGGCGTGTGTGGCGTTCTATCGAGACCTCTTTGGCCTGCGTCAGCTGTTCGCGAAAGACGAGAACGGCTTTAAGCTAACCTGCCTCGAATACGGAGAGAGTTACTTGATGGTGGAACAAGGCGGCAAAGCAAAGAGCGGCGTCAAGTCGCCCAAAGAGGGGAGCTTCAAGCTGCGTTTCAACGTCAAGGACCTAGAGAAGGCCTTGGCAGAAATTAGAGCATGGGGCATCGACGTTGACATCACAGAAAACCCTTGGGGCAGGACCATCAATATCAGTGATCCCGATGGCAATCGGGTCGGTGTTAGAGATGAAGCCGGCTTCGTTCGTCAGCTTAATGCTTAAGTAAGTGGCTGTGGGGCGATACCACTTTCTGCATTACACCCAGTTCAGCTGTTCCATCCGAATGTTCGCTTTGCGACCTAAGAGTACCAAGCGAATCTATTTGCTTAACTATCGTAGAGCGGCTGTGCCATAGAGAAGGTGGGCTGAAAGCCGTGCAAAGGTCACTGATCGAATCAGAGGTTTTCGGATTGCTCAGGTGCGAGTGAAACAGGTGATGAGGCTTTCTTGAGGATAACTCATTGATTTGCCAAATTAATGGCCCGCCCGTCAGGATTCGAACCTGAGACCTTTGCCTCCGGAGGGCAACGCTCTATCCAGCTGAGCTACGGGCGGAAGAAATCGATGCAAGGTGCGTCAATTTCGAGTGCGCAATCTTACGTGTGATGGTGTTCTCTGTCTAGCCCTGTTGGTATCAAAGAATTCAGTCAAAGGCCTTGAATCAACCATTCGTTGTCCGGGGGTTTTTGGGGTAGTAACGCTCCGGCAGCCGTTCGATATGAGGGAAGAAGCGGGTGTCCTTGTAGGGCATTTTCATGAAGCCGGATACCCCCAGGCCAGTGATCTGGCCGACCGCGGACAGTATCTCATCCAGCAGGCGGCTGAATTCACTTTCCCGGTCCGGGTCCAGCAGGCGGTAATGGCTGTGGATCTTGAGGTGGCGGGGCAGGGCCTCGAAGATGATCATGCCGGTGTGGTGGATGTCGTTGAGGGATTCCAGCGCGGTGATGATGGTTTGCGGCAGCACCAGGAATTCTTCCGGGTCGGGGCCGTCTTCGAAGTAGGAGTGCACCCGTGACTCGTCTTCCACTTCCGGCGCGGCGCTGACTTCGTATTTCAATTGCATGCCGGGCTCGGGCACGAAAGGCTGGTCGGGTTCGGCGCGGTCGATGTGCAGGGTGTTGCGGGCGTTGAACAGGCAACTCTTGAATATCCCCTGGCGGTAGATGGCCTGGGCCAGGTACACCATGTTGTTGACGGCACGGATAAATGCGGTTTTCAGTGTCGGGTCGTGCAGGTTCAGGGACGTGTCGATATAAACGCCATCGGTTTCCCAGCGCACGGCGAGTCCTCCTTCGACGGGATACCGCCCCAGTCGGCTGACGGCGGCCAGGAAGGCTTTTTCGGTTTCTCCCATGCCTTGCATGAAATTTTTATAGTAGCGGTCCAGCTGCACATCGTTCACATCATTGAGGGTTTCCGGGGCGCCTTCCTGGCGGAGGAAAGACTTCCGGGAGCTGTAAACGACCGTGTCGATTTCATGATCGGAGGCGCGGGTCCACACCGGCACCATGGGGGCCAGCGGTGGTTCCGTGAGATCGATCATCACCGTGCGTGCCATTCGCGACATTTCGTTCAGGTAGTAGTCACCGGCTTTTCGCCGCGTCTGTGGGTCCGGAGACAGCATTCCGTCGAGCATGCGGGCGAACTCCATCGGCAGCCCGAGGGACGCGGCGGGAATGGCCTGGTGCCCGAACCGGCAAGACTGGCCGGATGCCAGCGCATACAATGTGCCCGCAGCGCCCTGTTCATCAAAACGAGGGGAAGACAGCCCACCGTTCAGTTGTTCCTCGCCGATAAAGTAGACATCCCCCAACCGGGCGTTGGTCTGTTGCAGGTTATCGGACATCAATTCCATCACGTTGGTGGTGAGGAACTGCTGGTTAGCGTCCAGCTGGGCGAACACCGACGAGCCCCAGTCGATCAGGGCAATGTTCTCGGTGCTGGCGTCAAACACCAGGTTCGAGGGTTTGATGTCACCGTGCACGATGGGGCGCCCCGAGGGGCCATTCTCGCGGCGCAGGTTGCGCAGGATATCCGCAATCTGGTCGGCAATCCGCATGACCAGTCTGGGCTTCAGTCGGCCCTCCCGCAGGGACACCTCTTCCAGGTTCAGGCCTGCCGCGCGTTCCATCACCAGGATGGGTTGGTTGTGGGCCCGTTGATAGGCAACCAGGCGAGGCACCCTCGGATGCCGGACCTGCTCGAGGATATAGGCTTCATCCTCCAGTCGGTCCTGCAGGTGTTGGGGAAGGTTGATGCGGGTGAATTTGAAGACGTGTTCGGGGCCGGAGCTGTCCTGGTGTGGCAGGCGGCCGGCGAATACGAAGCCGTAGGCGCCTTTGCCGATCAGTTCGATGTCCTGGTAACCCAGTTGGCGGAGCTGGGCGGCGCAGAGCGCCACCCAGTCCTTGAGTTTCTTGGCATCGTCATGGCTGAGCAGATAGATCGACTGCTCTTCTGGGATGTAGAACTGCTGCAGTTGCGTCTTCTGCGCCATGATGCTCCGTCAGCCCAGATGCAGCAGCATCGACTGCGGCGATTCCAGGTAGCCTTTCCAGCGATTGCAGAAGCGCGCAATGGTGCCGCCATCAATAATGCGATGGTCGCCTGCCCAGCTCACGGTCATGATGGCCCGCTCGACCACCTGGCCATTGCTGTCAAAGCGCGGCAGTTTCTGGGTACGGCCAAGGGCCACAATCGCCACTTCCGGTGGGTTGATGATCGGGGCTGCGTAGGTGCCACCCAAAGCGCCAATATTGGAAATGGTGATGGTGCCACCCTTGAGATCCTCCTGGCTGACACGGCCCGAGCGGGCAGCCTCGGTCAGGCGCGCTACCTCGTCGGCGATACCCAGCAGGGTCAGGTCTTCCACGCCCTTGATGTTGGGAACCATCAGCCCGGCCTTGCCGTCCACGGCCATGCCGATATTGCACTGCGGCTGGTAGTGGATCTCGGTGACGTCGTCGTTGAGGCGGCTGTTGAGTACCGGGTATTCCTGCACCGCCAGGGCCATGGACTTCATGAAGAAGGGCATCAGAGTCAGCCTTGATCCGCTGGCTTCAGCTTCTGGTTTCAGCTGTTCCCGTAGTTTGAGCAGGTCGGTGACATCGATGTCCTCACTGTAGATGAAGTGGGGAATGGTGGTCGCCGAGGTAACCATGCTGCGGGCCATAGCGGCTTTCATGCCGCGGATGGGCTCAACGCGCACTTCCTGTTCCCGGGATGGCCGGCGGCGCTCACCGCCTGAGCTTGCCGATTGCGATTCGCCGGAGCTGTCCTGTGCCGGTGAGGTTGTGGCGGGTTTGTCGAGATGAGCCAGTACATCGGCCTTCAGTACCCGGCCATCCTTGCCGGAACCTGTGATGTCCGCCAGGTCCAGGTCGTGTTCGCGGACAATGCGGCGTACAGCCGGGCTGGCCGGCGTCCGCGGTTGGTTGCGGGATACAACGGGTTGCGCGGTGGTCGGCGTTGGTTTCGATTCTGCTTCCGGGGCTGCGTGTGACGTTTTCTGGGCCTGAGCCGGCTCGTCACGCTCACGGGGAACGAACTCAAACAGCGGTGAATGCACCCGCGCCATTTCCTGCTGCTTATGGTAAAGCTTCGTGACACGGCCGGCCTTGGGGGCGGTGATCTCGACCATGGCCTTGTCGGTCATGACGTCCACCACCGGCTGGTCTTCTTCGATCTCGTCGCCCTCGGCCACGCGCCATTCCACCACTTCGCATTCGACGATGCCTTCGCCGATGTCGGGAAGGATGAAGTCCTCCGTTGGGTCATCGCCATCGGCTTCGCCGGAGCTTGCTTGTGCCTGGGTTGCCGGCGTTTCGCTGGCCGTTTCCGGGGCTTTGGGCTCAGGCGTTGAATCTTGCTGGCTGTCGCCGCCTTCCTCCACCAGTTCAAACAACGGGGCGTGCACTTTCGCGATGTCCCCTTCCTTGTGATAGAGGCGCGTCACCTTGCCTTTATAGGGCGCCGGGATCTCCACCAGCGCCTTGTCGGTCATGACTTCGGCCACCGGCTGGTCTTCTTCGATGATGTCGCCTTCGCTGACCAGCCACTTGACCAGTTCGCACTCCACGATACCTTCGCCGATATCGGGCAGTATAAAATCACTCATGATTGCTCTCCTGTCCTGATATCAACCTAGAAATCCACGCTCGACCTGATGGCCTCATAGACCTTCAGGTGATTGGGCAGATGCTCTTTTTCCAGCACCAGCGGGAAGGGGGTGTCCATCCCGGTCACGCGAGCGATCGGGGATTCCAGGTACAGGAAGCAGCGCTCCTGTATGGTCGCCGCGATTTCACCGGCAAAACCACCGGTCAGTGGCGCTTCGTGAGTGACCACCAGGCGCCCGGTCTTGAGTACCGACTTGGCCACGGTTTCCACATCCCAGGGCAGGATGGTTCTCAGGTCGATGACTTCACAGGAAATGCCTTCTTTCTCCGCCCGTTCGACGGCGTGCTCAATCACTTCCATCTGCGCACCCCAGCCCAACACGGTGATATCGGTGCCTTCCTTGATCACTTCGGCTTCGCCCAGCGGCAGCCGGTAGTCTTCGTCGGGCACTTCCCCGACGGAGGCGCGGTAGAGGCGCTTGGGTTCAAAGAACAGGGTTGGGTTGGGGTCGTGGATGGCGCCCAGTAGCAGGCCCTTGGCCTGATGCGGGTTGCGTGGCACCACGATCTTCAGGCCCGGTGTGTGGGCAAAGTAGGCTTCCGGCGATTGTGAGTGGTAAAGCCCGCCGGCGATGCCGCCGCCGTAGGGCGCACGAATCGTTAGCCCGCCCACGTCGAACAGACTGCCCGAGCGATAACGGAACTTGGCCGACTCGTTCACGATCTGGTCGAAGGCCGGGAAAATGTAATCGGCAAACTGAATCTCGGCCACGGGCACGGAACCCTGTGCGGCCAGGCCGTTGGCAAAACCGACGATACCCTGCTCGACCAGCGGCGTGTTGAAACAGCGGTCCTTGCCGTATTTCTGTTGCAGGTTGCTGGTGGCGCGGAATACACCACCGAAAATGCCCACGTCTTCACCGAAACACAGCACCCGCTCGTTGGCGGCCATGGCAGTGTCGAGGGCGTTGTTGATGGCCTGGAGCATATTCATCTGGGTCATCTCACGCACCTCCCTTTGCTTGTTCTGCGGTTTTCGGATATTCGTCCGGATGCCGGCGGATGTGCGCCTTGAGTTTGTCGAATTGCTCGGCCAGCCCCGGCGGCACCTCGTCGTAGACGTCGCTCACCAGGGTGTCGAGCGCGGGTGGCGGCCGCTTCTGTGCCCGTTTCATGGTTTCGAGCACTTCCCGGCGCATGTTTTCCTGCAGCTGTTTCTCATCGTCCTCGCTCCACCACTTCTTGCGTTCGAGCCAGAGACGCATGCGCAGGATAGGGTCTTTCTCGCGCCATACCGCTTCCTCGTCCTTGCTGCGATAGCCGGAGGGGTCGTCCGAGGATGAGTGTGCCGCCAGGCGGTAGGTCATGGTTTCAATCAGCACCGGCCGGTTGTGTTCCACCGCCAGTTTGCGGGCAGCCTTGGTGGCCTCATGCACGGCGAGGATGTCGTTGCCGTCAACACGGATCACGTCCATCTTATAGCCGTAGGCCCTGGGTGCCACGCCGTCAGCGGCGAACTGCTCGGCGGCGGGGGTGGAAATGGCGTAGCCGTTGTTCCGGCACAGGAAAATAACCGGAACGCGGTGGACGGCGGCCATGTTCAGGGCAGCGTGGAAGTCTCCTTCCGAAGCGGCGCCTTCGCCAAAGTAGGTGATGGTGCAGTGGCCTTCGCCCGCCAGTTTCTGACCGTAGGCGTAGCCCGTGGCCTGAGGGATTTGCGTGGCCAGTGGCGAGGAAATGGTCATGTAGTTCAGCTTGCGGGAACCGTAATGAACTGGCATCTGGCGACCTTTGCCATAGTCCAGTTCGTTGCCGAACAGCTGGTTCATGAACTCATCAATAGAAAAACCGCGATAGGTCAGAGAGCCCTGTTCACGGTACTGAGCCATGATCATGTCGGCGTCATCCAGTGCGGCGGTACTGCCAATAACCGCGGCTTCCTCGCCGGTGCACTGCATGTAAAAGCTCAGGCGCCCCTGCCGTTGGGCCGCGAGCATGCGTTCGTCGAGAATCCGGGTGGTGACCATCGCCCGGTAGATGCGCAGGGCTTTGTCTTTGTCGAGCTCAGGAGCCTTGGCGCCTTTGTAGAGCGAGCCGTCCTGCTTGAGTAACTTGAAGGTGGGAATTCGGAACTCCGCACCGTCGGTAAAAACCGGGTTATAAACAACTTTGGATTTTGTTGTTGTCATAATCCTCTTCCTGGGGTAGTGGCCTGAGGAACAAAACACCCCTTGTGAGGGTGTCGATGCTTGCTTTGAGTATAGCCAAACTGACGGAACCTGGTGTGGCCCGGGTCAATATCGGCTAAAGTTTACCTTAACGTAAACTGGATCGATCTGGTAGACCCCGACGGGGGATTTTTTACTCAGGGTAGAGCGGTACAGGTGTCACACTGACGAGCGTGTCGTCATTGCCAATATTGACGGTGCCGTCCTGGACGGTGCATTGCAGGTTCATGCCGCGCTCAGCCAGGGCAGCCAGAGATTCGGTGTCGTCTGTCGGCAGGTCGATGATGGTGAGGTTGTCGAAGCGGGTCAGTTTGCCCTGGTGTTTCTCCCACCACAGTGGCACGGCGCGGCCACCGTAGGTGTACAGGATAACCTGATCCGCCCGGTTGCAGGCCTTGCGCAGGCGGCTCTCGTCGGGCAGGCCGAGCTCGATCCACAGTTCGATCTCGTCGCTCAGGCTTTTTTGCCACAGATCCGGCTCGTCGTCCGTGCTGATCCCTTTGGTGAATTCCAGGCTCTCGCTGGCGTTCAGTATGAAAGCCAGCAGGCGTATCATCATGCGCTCGTCGGTCTCGGACGGGTGGCGGGCGATGGTGAGGTGGTGGTCACCGTAATAGTGCCGGTCCATATCCGCGATGTTCAGTGTTGCTTTAAAGATGGTTGCCTTGAGCGCCATGGGGTATCCGAACTGGTGTCAAACTTTGGGTATGGGCTAGTGTAGAGCAATTCGTTACTTGATGAGCATGACAATATGTCGATGTTGCGGGGTTTCCTGACTCTGGTTTTATGTTTCATGCTTGGCGAAGCCTTGCGACTGGTTTTCCTGATTCCGGTCAGCGGCGGTGTGCTGGGCATGATTCTGATGACAATCACGCTGATGCTGAAGGGCAGTGTCAGTGATGACCTGGCCACGGCGAGCCAGGGACTGATTTCGGTGCTGGTGCTGCTGATCATGCCGGGCGTGGTGGGTGTGTTCTTCTCTGCTGATCAGTTCAGCGGCCAGTGGCTGGCGGTGGCGGGGGCGCTCTTGGTGGGCACCTTTTTGAGTGTACTGACCACGCTGCTGCTGATGGCGTCTCTGGTCAAAGCAGGGCAGCGGAGAGCGTCGGATGACTGATCTCCTGGAGCGTTTTCTCGCACTTCCCAATACCCTGTCTGCGAGCCCGATACTGGCGATTGGGTTAACCCTGGGCGCGTTCTTCGCGGGCAACTGGCTTTTCCGGAGGATGGGGCGACCGCTTTGGTTGCCACCGGTGGTGCTTTCGGCCTTCCTGTTGTCGGCCACCATCGCGCTACTGTCACTGGATTACACCCGTTATCAGCAGGGAGCCCAGTGGCTGATGCTGTTGCTCGGGCCAGCCACCGTCGCGCTCGGTATACCGTTGTACCAGCAGATGCACCACGTGCGGGCGTTGTGGCGTCCGATTCTGTGCACCCTGCCAATAGCGGCCACCCTGGCGGCCGTGTATGCGGTCGTGATCGCCTGGGCTCTCGGGGCGACACCTCTGGTGCTGGCGTCCCTGGCGCCGAAGTCGGTGACCGCGCCCATTGCCATTGGTATTACCGAACAACTGGGCGGTTCGGTGCCGCTGATGATGGGCGGGCTTCTGGTGACCGGTGTTGTCGCAACGCTCTTTGTCGACCTGCTTTCCAAGGCGCTGTCGATCACCGACGACCGCATTCTGGGTTTTGCGCTCGGGCTGAACGGCCATGCGGTGGGAACGGCGCGAGCGTTCGAGATCAGTCGCACAGCCGGTGCCTTTGCCTCCCTGGGAATGGGGCTTACAGGGGTGTTCACCGCACTGATTCTGCCGCTGGCGTTTCGCCTTTGGTAAGCGCCCCAAACAGGGTCATTCACTTCACGAATAACGCCAAGTCGCAATTTCGATTGCTGTTCGGGTTTTCCACGACTAGTTTTTAGCGCAGACATCTGGCGTGAAGTTGCGCCGATGTGCCGCAAAAATTCTTAAAACAGCGACGGAAAACGCGATGAAAACACTACTGACTGCTTTTGTTGGTTCCATGGCCCTGGCAACAGCCCCGATGGCGATGTCTGCCGAGGCGAACAAGGAACTGAAAATGGCGTACGACGCCGACCCTGTAAGCCTGGACATTCACGAACAGCTCTCCGGCGGCATGTTGCAGTTAAGCCACATGACCTTTGATCCCCTGATCCGCTGGACCAAGGATCTCGGCTTCGAGCCGCGTCTGGCGAAAAGCTGGGAGCGTATTGACGAGAACACCATGCGCTTCGAGTTGCGTGAAGGTGTGAATTTTCATTCTGGCAACGAGCTGACCGCCAAAGACGTCAAGTTCACCTTTAATCGCCTGAAGCAGAGCCAGGACTACAAAGCCATCTTCAAACCGTTCAGCGAACTCAAGGTGATTGATGACTACACCTTTGAGCTGGTGACCAACGAGCCATACCCGCTGCTGCTGAACACCGCGACTTACATCTTCCCGCTGGACAGCGAGTTTTACACCGGTAAGACCGAAAGCGGGAAAGACAAGAGCGCCATCACCAAGCACGGCAATTCTTTTGCTTCCGAGAACCTGTCCGGCACAGGCCCTTATGTCATTACCGGTCGTCAGCAGGGCGTGCGTGTCGAGTTTGAGCGCTTCGACGATTACTGGGACACCGAGTCACCGGGTAACGTCGGCAAGATCGTGCTGACTCCGATCAAGGAAAACAACACCCGTGTCTCCGCGCTGCTGTCTGGCGGTGTGGATTTCATTGCACCGGTGCCGCCGACCGATCTGGAGCGTATTCGCCGTGACAAGAACGCCGATCTGGTGACCATGAGCGGTACCCGCATCATCCTGTTCCACATGAACCAGGACCGGGTGGAAGCGTTCAAGAACCCGAAAGTGCGCGAGGCCATTGCCTATGCCATCAACCAGGAAGGCATTGCCGCCAAGATCATGAAGGGCTTCGCTACCCCGGCCGCTCAGATGTCGCCGGAAGGTTACCAGGGCCACAACGAATCCCTGGCAACGCGGTTTGATGTCGAAAAAGCCCAGCAGTTGATGAAAGAAGCCGGTTATGAAGACGGTTTCACCATCTCCATGATGGCGCCCAATAACCGTTACGTGAATGACGACAAGATCGCCCAGGCGGTTGCCGCCATGCTGGCGCGTATCAACATCAAGGTGGATCTGAAAACGCTGCCGAAAGCCCAATACTGGCCGGAGTATGACGCCCGCGCCGCCGACATGATGATGATCGGCTGGCACGCAGACACCGAGGACTCCGCCAACTTCTACGAGTTCCTGACCTTCTGCCCGGATGCGGACAGCGGTTCGGGCCAGTACAACGCCGGTAACTACTGCAACCCGGAGATCGACGAACTGGTCAACAAGGCCAACGTCGAGACGGACCTGGACAAGCGCACGGCCATGCTGAAAGAGGTGGAGCAGCGCCTGTATGACGACGCAGCGTTCGTTCCCCTGCACTGGCAGGACCTGGCCTGGGCCAGCAAGAAGAACGTGAAGATCGAACCGATCCTCAACGTGATGAACTTCCCGTACCTGGGCGACCTGGTCGTGGAGTAACAGCCTTTATGGGCGGGCCGGCTTCGGATCAGCCCGGAGCCGGCCTTTTGTTTGCAGCTTGACCCGGAATTTTTCATGTTAGCGTTTTTGGTTCAGCGAATTTCCCAGGCCGTACTGGTCATGTTCGTGATCAGTGTGATTGCTTTCGCCATTCAGGATGGCCTGGGCGACCCGCTTCAACAGATGGTGGGCATGTCCGTCTCGCAGGATGAGCGGGAAGCGATCCGTGAGGAAATGGGACTGAATGACCCATTGGTTGTGCAATACGTCCGGTTTGCCGGTAACGCCCTGCAGGGTGACCTGGGTATTTCCTATTTTTACGGAAAGCCCACCATGGACGTAATCCTCGAGCACCTGCCGGCCACCCTCGAGCTGGTGATCGGCGCCAGCCTGATTATTATTGTGTTCTCGGTGCCCATCGGGGTGTTCGCCGCGATTCGCCCTCAGGCATGGCTGTCCAAATTCTTCATGGGGGTCAGTACCGTCGGGATTTCCATTCCGGTGTTCCTGACCGCCATCGTACTGATTCAGATTTTCTCGATCGGTATCACCGTCGACTGGTTCCCGCAGGATGCTGGCTGGGGGCAGTGGCTGAACGCCGCACTATCCACTGAAGGCGGATTGCCGTCCTACGGTCGGGGTGATGACCTGACGCCGTTATTCGGCACTTGGGAATCCGGCTTTTTCTCCCAGGGCGGCCTCCTGCACCTGATTCTGCCGTCGGTATCGCTGGCGTCCATCATGCTGCCGCTGTTCATCCGCCTGATCCGTGCGGAAATGATGGAAGTGCTGCAGAGCGACTACATCCGGTACGCCCGCGCCAAGGGCCTGAGCTCTTCCCGGGTCTATTTCCTGCACGCGCTCAAGAACACCATGCTGCCGGTGATTACCGTGGGCGGTGTGCAGATCGGCATCATGGTGGCCTACACCATTCTTACGGAAACCGTGTTCCAGTGGCCCGGTGTCGGGCTGATGTTCCTGGAGGCCATCACCCGCAGCGATATTCCCCTGATCGTGGCGTACCTGATGGTGGTAGGCCTGATATTCGTGATTACCAATACCGTGGTGGATCTGATCTACGGTCTGGTGAATCCCACCGTAAAACTGACAGGTAAGAAAGCATGACGACGGCGACTCTTTCACGCTGGGATCGCTTTCGCGAGTCCTTCCTCTGGTACAGCTTCAAGCGCGACAAGGTGGCGATTGCCAGCTTTATCGTGCTGTTGTCCATGGTGCTGGCGGCCGTCTTTGCGCCTTTGCTGGCGCCGGCCGACCCCTACGACCTGGCCCAGATCAACATCATGAACTCCGAGCTGCCACCGGTCGGCCTGGATGGCTCCGATCCGGCCTTCCCGCTGGGCACCGACGCCCAGGGCAGGGATTTGCTCTCCACCATTCTGTATGGCACCCGGGTGTCGTTGTTGATCGGGTTTGGCGCGGTTGTCCTGCAAGCGGCGCTGGGCATCCTGTTCGGCCTGCTGGCGGGCTATCTGGGCGGTCGGGTCGACTCCATCCTGATGCGGATTGCCGATGTGCAGCTGTCGTTCTCTACCCTGATGGTCGCGATCATTGTCGGTGCCGTGTTTAAGGCCAGCTTTGGCAATCTGATGTTCGGCGAAGTCGCTATCTACATGCTGATCTTCATCATTGGTGTGGCAGAGTGGCCTCAGATTGCCCGTACAGTGAGGGCCTCGGTACTGGCGGAGAAGAAAAAGGAATACGTGGATGCGGCGAAGGTGATGGGGTTTCGCACCCGCCGGATCATGTTCCGCCACATCCTGCCCAATACCCTGTCACCGATTTTCGTCATTGCCACGGTACAGATCGCCAACGCGATCATTTCCGAGGCGGCGTTGTCGTTCCTGGGCCTGGGCATGCCGGAAACCCAGCCGTCGCTGGGCTCGCTGATCAAATCCGGTTTTGACTACATCCAGAGTGGTTCCTGGTGGATCACCCTGATCCCCGGTCTGGTGCTGGTGGTACTCGTATTGGTCATCAACCTGCTGGGTGACTGGTTGCGGGATGTCATGAACCCACGGCTGTACAAGGGGTAACGCCATGCCATTGCTGGAAGTAATAGATCTTGAGGCCCGCTTCGCTGTCCGTGGCGGGGACCTTACCGCTCTGCGTGGCATCAGTTTCAGCCTCGACAAGGGCGAGCGCCTGGGGCTGGTGGGGGAATCCGGCGCGGGTAAATCCGTAGCGGCTTTCTCCATTCTCAACCTGATCGCCCGGCCCGGTTACATTGCCGCTGGCCAGATCCTGTTCGAGGGTAAGGACCTGGCAGCCATGAGCGAGCGGGAACTGCGCAAGATTCGCGGCAACCGCATCGCCATGATTTTCCAGGACCCGATGATGACCCTGAACCCGGTGCTGACCATTGGCACCCAGATGGTGGAAGCGCTCAAGGCGCACCGCCGGATCAGCACCAGGGCGGCCCGGGATATCGCCCTGAACAAGCTGCGCAAGGTACAGATTCCGTCGCCGGACAAGCGCCTGGATCAATACCCCCATGAACTGTCTGGCGGCATGCGCCAACGCGTTATCATCGCCATCGCATTGCTGCTGGACCCGGAGATCATCATCGCGGATGAGCCGACGACGGCCCTGGATGTGACGATTCAGGCTGAGATCATGGCGTTGCTGTTGGAGTTGTGCGAGCAGGACAACGTGGCGCTGATGCTGATCACTCACGATCTCGGCGTGGTGTCTCAGGTCACCCAGCGCATGCTGGTGATGTATTCCGGCCGAATCATTGAGCAAGGGCCCACCCGCGAAATCATCAATGACGCCCAGCATCCCTATACCCAGGGGCTGATCAACGCGCTGCCCCAGATGGGTGAGCCCGGCGAGCGGCTGTTCCAGATCCCGGGTTCCATGCCGTCCCTGAAGAATGTGCCCACAGGCTGCCCCTTCCACCCACGCTGTTCCTTCGCCACTGATCAGTGCAAGCGTCGGATGCCGGAGTATGTTCGGTCGGGTAATGTGGATGTGGCCTGTTACGAAGTCAGCAACCTTATTGAGCAGGAGAAACGCATGCAGGAGGTGGAATCGTGACCTCCCCGTCATCCACGCTGGTCGATATACGCGGCCTGGAGAAGAAGTTTGATCTTTCCGGTGGCCTGCTGGAGCAGATCTCATTCAAAGGCGGTCGTTTCCACCGCAAACAGGAAGCCGTGCACGCGATCAATGGGGTTGATCTGCAGGTCCAGAAAGGCGAAGCGCTATGCGTTGTGGGTGAGTCCGGGTGTGGCAAATCGACCGTGGCTCGTACCGTCATGGGGTTGTTGTCTCCCAGCGCTGGCGAGATCCACTACGACGGCCAGCGTATCGACCATCTTGACGGTAAAGAGGTGCTGCCGTACCGCCGCAAGATGCAGATGATCTTCCAGAACCCCTACGCCTCGCTGAACCCGAGGATGACCATCCAGCAAACCCTGGAAGAGCCAATTCGCTTTCATCAGCCGGATGCCTCGGAGTCCCAGATCCGTGACAAGGTGCAGGATGTTATGGAGTCGGTGGGGATCGACCCGGACTGGGGTAGCCGTTTTGGTCATGAATTTTCCGGCGGTCAGCGCCAGCGCATTGCCATTGCCCGGGCGCTGGCGGTGGACCCCGAGTTCATCGTTGCGGACGAACCGATTTCGGCGCTGGACGTCTCCATTCAGGCGCAGGTGCTCAACCTGCTGATGGAAGCTCAGGAAAGCCGCAACCTGACCTATCTTTTTATTACTCATGATCTGGCCGTGGTAGAGCATTTTGGTACCCGGGTCGCGGTCATGTACCTTGGCCGGGTATGCGAGTTGGCAGATACCAGAACGCTGTTCAATACCCCGAGGCATCCATATACCCAGGCGTTGCTGTCGGCCATTCCAAAGCTGGAGGACGACCGGCCCAACCATATCCGGTTGCAGGGCGAGGTTCCGACACCAGTGCAGTTGCCGTCAGGTTGCGTCTTCCATGGTCGCTGCCCGTATGCCGACGACCGATGCCGGCAGGAAATACCTCAGTTGATAGCGACGGATGGCGGCGCCCAGGTTGCGTGTCATGCGGTGGAGGAAGGGCGGCTATAGCCAGTTCCCCACGATGGGCTATGATGCCTGACAACCATTCCCGACGCTGGTAACACCATGGAAATACGCTGGCTTGAAGACTTCATGGCGCTGGCCCGAACGCGTCATTTCTCACGTGCCGCTGAACTGCAGCATGTGAGCCAGCCGACGTTCAGCCGCCGCATCAAGCTTCTCGAGGAAGCCATGGGGGCAACACTGATCAACCGCCAGACCCTGCCATTGTCGCTGACACCGGCGGGGGAGGCTTTTGTTGAGCTGTGCGAGCGCGTAACGCGGGACGTTCGTGAAACCAAAGACCGGATCAGCGACATGGAGTCCGAGGCGTCTGCCCGGATCAGTGTGGGATCAACCCAGGGGCTGTTTTCCCACTTTTATCAGGGGTGGGCCCGGCAGGAGGGATTGGCCGAGCGGCTACAACTGAACCTGAAAGCCACCAACTGGGTGGGGGAGCAGTTTCTGGATGCGCTGGATAGCGGCGAATGTGACCTGGTGCTGTGCTACTGGCATGAGGATCTGCCCTGGAAGGATCATCTGAGCGAGGACCGCTACGAATGGGTGACGCTGGCGAGGGAATTTCTGGTGCCTGTAAGTGTGGCCGATGAAAACGGGCAACCACGATTTGCGCTGCCGGGCACGCCGGAGCAGCCCGTCCCGCTGATTGCCTATCACTCCCGGGGGTTCCTGCAGTCTGCCATTGAGGGGCACCTGAACAGATGCAAGCTGCCAGCCAACTTGTTGCCACTGAATGAAAATACCCAATCGGCCGGTATCAAGGCGCTGGTAAAACAGGGCTTTGGCATGGGGTGGCTGCCACAACGAATGACGGAAAAGAGCGAGCGTTTCGGCAGTCTTACCCGGGCCGGGGACAAACGTTGCGATGTGCCATTGGAGATCCGCTTGATTCGCCTGCGTGAGCCCCGTTCCGACGATCTGCTAACCCTCTGGAAAACACTGGAAAACAAGCATGTCTGACATCGAGTTACTGTCACTGCAGACGGACCATATTCGCACGCTTCAGCAGCGTTACGAGCACGCCATCGCCGAGCAGGGTTATGACGGTCTGCTGATCAGTTCCGGCGCCGCACCCGTGCGTTATGGTGACGACCAGGCATGGCATTTTCAGGGCTATGGCCCCTTCCTGCACTGGACCGGGCTGACCGGGCAGGAACACAGCTGGTTACTTATCCGGCCCGGGCATAAGCCGCTGCTCAGTCTTTATCACCCCGTGGACTTCTGGCATGCCACTCCGGAATTGCCGGACGAGCCCTGGCTGCAGTCGATGGAGGTGCGTTCCAGTGATCGTCGGGAAGCGCCGGTAATGAACGTCAATGGCAGGCTTGCCGTTGTGGGCGACCCGTCCCAGTTGTCCGGGGTTGATGGGGAGCAAAATCCGGAGGGCCTGTTGTCTGCTCTGGACGAAACCCGGGTGCATAAGACCCCGTATGAAATAGCCTGCCTGGCTCGTGCCAACCACGTGGCCATGCAGGGCCACCGGGCGGCCCGAAAGACGTTTCTGGACGGAGGCAGTGAGTTTGAAATAAACCTGGCCTACCAGCAGGCGACCGGGCAGCGTGAAGCCCAAGCGCCGTATCACAGTATTATCGGCGTGAATGAACACGCCGGCACCCTGCATTACCAATACTATGACACCGAAGCCCCTGCGCGTCCCCGCAGCCTTCTGATCGACGCCGGTGTCCGTTTTCGCGGTTACTGTTCCGACATTACCCGCACCACGCCCGGGGCAGGGGAAAGACGTTTTGCCGCGTTGATTCAGGGGTTGGAACAATTGCAGCAACGGCTGTGCGGGATGGTTGCACCCGGCGTGGAGTATGTGGCGATCCATCGCAAGACCCACCAAGGCATTGCGGCACTGTTGAATGCCGCCGGAGTGGTTCAGGGGGTGGATGACGAAACCCTGGTGGAGCAGGGCGTTACCAGGGCGTTCTTTCCGCACGGTATTGGTCATTTCCTGGGAGTTCAGGTGCATGACGTCTCTGGCAAGAAAGAACCGCCGCCGTCAGACGCCCCATTCCTACGCCTGACCCGGACCCTGGAGGCAGGCATGGTCGTCACCATAGAGCCGGGGCTTTATATCATTCCTTCATTGCTGGACCCGGTATTGGATGGGCCACTGGGGAAGAACTTTAACCGTTCAGTGATCGATGAATTACGAGGGTGCGGCGGTATTCGCATTGAGGATAATGTGGTCGTTACACACGATGGCGCCAGAAACCTGACCCGTGAGGCGGGCGGTTAAAAAGAATTTGCACAAAAATCGCTCTTTGGGCTTGCAAAGCTGCATGCAAATGACAATAATTATCACTAGCTTTGTTATCGTTAGTGAGATGCTCCTATGTACGTATGCCTCTGCCATGGTGTAACAGACCGAGAAATCCGTGAAGCCGCCGACAATGGCGTCAGTTCCATGCGCCAGCTTGGCAAGGAGCTCGGTGTTGGCACGCAATGCGGTCGTTGTGCCTGTACAGCACGGGAGATTCTCCGCGAAAGCCGCACCCCTGATTACCTGGCCATGGCTGACATGCTAGCCCAGCCCGCCTGACGGATAGGGTAGTGATAGGGAGAGTGCGGAATCCGTTCTTGCCTGCACCTGATTCCTAAATGTGATTTTTTCTCCCCGCGTGAAAGACTATCCTTGTAAGGATTGCACACTCACGAAAGGAGATCCGTCATGAAAGGCGACAAGAAAGTCATCCAGTTCCTGAATAAAGTACTCGCCAACGAGCTGACCGCCATCAACCAGTACTTCCTCCATTCCCGCATGTACAAGGATTGGGGTATCACCAAACTGGCGGACAAGGAATACGAAGAGTCCATCGACGAAATGAAGCATGCGGATCTGCTGATCGAACGCATCCTGTTTCTGGAAGGGCTACCTAACCTCCAGGACCTAAACAAGCTGCTGATCGGTGAAAACGTCGAGGAAATGCTGTCCTGTGACCTCAAACTGGAAATGATCGCCCATCAGGACCTGAAAGATGCGGTTGTTCATTGTGAGCAGGTGAAGGACTACACCAGTCGTGAACTGTTCCGTGGCATCCTCGACAGCGAAGAAGAGCACATCGATTGGCTCGAAACCCAGCTCGACATGATCGGCAAGATGGGTATCCAGAACTACATCCAGCTTCAGTCGTCCGCCGCGGAGTAAACATCAGTGACAATGGATCTGTCCTGTTTTAAAGCCTATGACCTTCGTGGCCGAGTGCCGGACCAGCTTAACCCAGAGCTGGCCGAACGCATCGGTCGCGCCTATGTGGAAGTGACGGGGGCGAAAAGAGTCATCGTCGGCTACGACATCCGGCTGTCCAGCCGTGAAATCGCCGACGCCCTCTGCTCCGGCCTTATGGCCGCCGGTGCCGACGTTTTCGACATCGGCCTGTGTGGTACCGAGTTGGTCTACTTCGCCACCAGCCATTACAAAATGGACGGCGGCATCATGGTCACCGCCAGCCACAACCCGCGTGATCACAATGGCATGAAGATGGTGGGGCCGGACTCGCGCCCTATCAGTTCCGACAACGGCCTGAATGACATCCGTGACCGGGTGCCTGAGCCCTTCGGTGATGCGCCGGAACAGGGACGATATGAGCCGCTGGAAGTGGTTACCGCCTATATCGATCACCTGTTGGGTTATATAGCGGCAGGATCGCTCAAGCCCAAAACCATCGTGGTCAATGCTGGTAACGGCGGGGCGGGGTTGATTGTCGACGAGCTGGAACAACACCTGCCGTTCGATTTCGTCAAAGTGCACCACCAGGCCGATGGTCATTTCCCGAACGGTGTTCCCAACCCCATTCTGGAAGAAAACCGCGCCGCCACCGCGGATGCGGTTGTGGAGTATGGCGCTGCCATGGGCATTGCCTGGGACGGCGACTACGATCGCTGCTTCTTCTTCGACGAAAACGGCCGCTTCATCGAGGGCTATTACATTGTCGGCCTGCTGGCAGACCAGTTCCTCCGCAAAACCGGCGGCGGTAAAGTCATCCACGACCCAAGACTGACCTGGAACACCATCGACCTCGTCAACGCCGTTGGCGGCGAAGCCATCGAAAGCAAAACCGGCCACGCCTTCATCAAACAACGCATGCGCGACGAAGATGCAGTCTACGGCGGCGAAATGAGCGCCCACCACTACTTCCGCGACTTCGCCTACTGCGACAGCGGCATGATCCCTTGGTTGCTCGTCGCCGAACGCCTGTGCCAGTCCGGCCAGACGCTGTCCTCCCTGATAGACGCCCGAATCGAGGCCTATCCGGCCAGCGGCGAAATCAACCGCACGATCGATGATCCCCCCAAGGTCATTGCCGCCATAGAGGCCAAATACAGCCCGGGCGCCAAAAGTGTCAGCCACGTCGACGGTGCCAGCATCGAATTCGACGACTGGCGGTTCAACCTGCGAATGTCCAACACCGAACCGGTGGTTCGCCTGAACGTGGAATCGAGGGGAGATATTGCGTTGATGAAGGAAAAAACGGCAGAGCTGCTGGCGGAAATGCAAAGGCTAAACGAGAAAGGCTAACTCCGAATTTTGGGGCAGGCCGTCATGGTTCCCTCTCCCGAAACTGTGCGGAGCCATGGATGGCGAAGCCCAAGCGTCACATGGATGTGCCGCAAGGAGCGTGTTTCGGGAGAGGGAACCATGACGGACTGTCTTGCACCAATGGCAAAAGCCGGGAACCACTCAAAGCCAGTCGTTCAACATAACCCCGATACCAATCCGCTGAATCCGCTCATTGTAGTCAATCAGACTCTCACCATAGCCATTGTAATAATGGACATACCCCTTGATCGTATCCCCCATCGGAAAGCTATAACCCAACTCAATCGACGTCTTGTTGTCTGACCGCAAGTTGTTCATCAGCTTCATCGACAGCGTCCGATCCTCACTCCACTTGTAGATCGCCATGTAGTTCGCATAGCCCAGATAGCGCTCAATATCCTCATTGTCGTCCTCGCTGTCATCCTCCGGCAGTCGATACCAAGGCTGAAGGATGAACAGCCAGCGATCATAGCTGTAGGCTGCCGACCCCACGATCCGGTTCCAACTGCGGGAACGGGGTTCCGACTGGCCATTGGACTCATGATTAAAGCCCAGCGTGACACCATTCAGCCTGCCAGGGCCCAGGTCATAATTCGTCTCATAGCGTACAAAGACTTCCGGCTCATAATTGGTTTCCCGGAATGGCGCTGAGTCATCCGTGTTATACACCTGCCAAAACGATTTCTGGGTGTAGCCGAACCAGAGCGTCGTGCGGTCATCCAGCCAGCCAGTCAACAAGGGTACCTTGAAACTGATCTGGTACTTGGCTTCCTGGTTGTCGATGCCATAGTCGTAATCGGTTGCGCCCAGTCTCGGATTTGTGGGTTCACGATTGGCATTCTTCATATAGCTGAACGGCAGGATATACATCGGCCGATGGCCAACAAAACTGCCGGAAAACGAGAAAATAGCCTTCTCTGCGGCGACATAACGGTTCAGGATCGCCGACATCACGCCGGTATCTTCTCCGTCCTCTCCGGTCGTGCTTTCTTCCGCGGGCCCCAGTGTTGCATCGCCGTTTTCCGCATTCGCTGCCTCTTCGTACTGCAGCGCCTCCGTCGACTTATCGATGGCGTCCAGGCTCTCATCAGAGGCACCATTGCGAGCGCTGGCCGGGTCATTGATGGCGTCGTAACATGCGAGACGCTGAACGCCATCCTTGATCAGGGCACAGTCTTCCGGCTTCACTCCCTCAAAATTCCGGTTCCCGGGGGGCTCGTCCTGCGCGGTGGCCGTTCCGGGAAGGAACAGGTTCAGAGACAACAGCAAGCCAGTAAACCTCAAAAGTTCAGGGCGGCGAACGATGGGCATGGTCCAGTCCTTATGCGTTGGAAACACTGATCCAGGTGTTGGCGACGCCGTAAGCCCATACTCCGAGCAGCGTCATCACCAGCAGGGAGAATACGATTTTATGCCGGGGTTTGCGTTCAGCAGCTGCTGCAACTACCCAGCGCAGGTACATCAGCCCGATAAAACTGATGAATACCGCAAGACTTGCGGCGGCGGGAATCAATAACCACACAGGGCTCAGTGCGGCACCCTCTGCCGCGCGGCTGGAAAACCAGCCCATGGACGCCAGCAGTATGGCTACCGCGGTAAACTCGGTGATCAGTAATGGCTTTCGCCAGGGGTGTGGCTGGTTGGTATCAGGCATACATTCGAACCTTCGGTATCTGTTTGGTGCATGGTACCCGGAAAGTGCTTCCGGAGCCCTCTGACTTACGAAATGGCAACGAAAATTGATTGAAATCGGGGGTTCATTTTGCAGTTTGGTTTTTTTGGCCTGCCGCAGTCGCTATAATGCGTGCACTAACGATTATAACGCCCAATTGTGAGGTGCATTGTGATGATGAAGAGAGTCCTGGCTGCCGTATTGCTTGGTTTCGGCCTGACCGCAGGTGCCGTAATGGCCAATGTTGAAGATGAAATTCGCGCTCGCATTGCCCCGGTTGGCGAAGTGTGCGTCCAGGGTGAAGACTGTGGGCAGGCAGCTGCTCCATCTGCAAGCGCAAGCTCGGGCCCTCGTTCTGGAAGTGACGTTTACGATGCAGCCTGTACCGCTTGCCACAGCACTGGCGCGGCAGGCGCTCCCAAGAAGGGCGACACAGCCGCATGGTCACCCCGTATTGAAAAAGGACTGGACACACTGGTCAATCACGCAATCAACGGCTTCAATGCCATGCCGGCCAAGGGCGGTTGTTCCGGGTGCTCTGATGAGGAAATCGAGAGCGCCGTCGAGCACATGGTTGAGGCCAGCCAGTAGCAACTGTATTCCGGCCCACGGTAGATCAAAAAGCCCCCGATATTACGGGGGCTTTTTATTGGTTAGCGGAATGTTCTCCCGTTAGTGAATGGGCATATAGGTCAGTTGTCCTTCGATTCGCTCAGTGCCGTTTTTGGGCGTTGTCACTGCAATTGACCAGGTTTTGGGCCCATCTGCGCTGTTGCTGTCATGCAGAACATTGAGCCGGGAGTCCAGCCAGCCAAAAGCGCCGGATTGAGACATTGTCACCCAGGACGTCTGGCTCGTTTCCGCCGACTGGTTTGGTAGCGCTTTCCAGCTGGGGCTCTCCGTATTAACGGTGACTTCGGTTCGGGTAAATCGTATAAACGCCTCCCCGTCCGTGCCCAATACGGTCAGAGGTTCTTCACCTTGATATCGAAGCAATATGCCCGGGCGCGGTGCATCCAGAATGATTGCACTGAGTCCGGGAATGTCGGGTTGATGGGCTATTCGAGCCTTTACGATGCCGTCCGGAACGTCCTCTGTCTCCAGTGCACCGTGGGCCCCTGCCAGCCCGGAGGCTGACAGGGACACCAGGCCGAACAACACCGGGGCCGCCAGGCGAGCTCCGATCTGTTCGATGTGTTTCATAACAATCCTCCTGACGGTCACAGCAGCTCGAGGGTTGACTCAATGATGCCACCGCTGGTGGTGGTATCGCTGGCCACCTGCGTGGGCGCCATGCAGGCGAGATTCTCATTCACCACAGTGATCGGCGCGGACACCGAGGGTACGCGGCCATCTGGGGTGTCCTTGCTGACGAACAGCATGTATTCGCCGGCGGGCACCACGTTGTGGTTGTCGGGCATGGTCAGAGTCAGCTTGTTGCCAGGGCCCCGCTCCATGACCAGTTCAATGGCACGCTGGTCACCGTCAATGACGTGGGTCATGACCGTACGGCGAATCAGCAGGGCCTTGTCAATCTGATCCGCCTGGTCGACCTTGATGTTGAATCGGTCGCCAATGGTCAGATTGCTGGGTGCACTTTTAATTTTGGGGCGGTCGTCCCGCATGGCGTAGGGCGGAGTGTAGATTTCGAAACTCGGATCGCGGCCGTCATAGGGTGCGAGTCCGAAATCCTGAAGATCCACGAATGTCAGGTAAGCGGTGTTGATTGGTGAGTGGCCGGCAACCATAACGCGGCCGTCCTCCATCAGTACCGCAGTGTTGTGGTAGGTGCGGGCGCGGTGGCCGGTAGCCATTTCCGTCCATTCTCCGGTTTCCGGGTTGAACTGCTCGGCGGTGCGGATCGGGCCTTCCAGGCCGGGCGCTACCACACCGTCACGATTGCCGCCGCTGAACACCATCACGGTGCCGTCGGGCATCACAACGTTTGTGCCGTACCAGCGAGGCTGATTCAGTGGGCCGGCCAAACGCGACTCGTAGCCGATTTCGTCGCCGTTGGTGGTGACAGTATCGATGCGGGTCTGGTCGGTGGGCAGGTAGCCGCCGGGGTTCGTCAGTACTGCATAACTGGGTACGCCGCCCGCGGTCAGCAGTTCCACTTCATTGTAGTTACCGCTGGCGTCTGGTTTCAGCGGCAACATGGTGGACGACGTGGAGCCCCGCATACCACCGGCGATCGCCATGCGCAGATTTTCTTCAGATACCCCAAGATCGGCTGCGCTGGTCAGCAAATCCGTGGGCGAGTCAAGAACATCGCCAAGCAGTGAGCCGACCTGATCAAGCGACAGGTTGGTGATGTTCAGGGTGCTGCTCAACTGACCCAGCCCGGCTTCATCCAGCCTTAGTGGGAGGCCTGCATAGCCAATGTCGTTCCAGCGCTGGGTATCCGGGTTGAAACTGGCGACAATGTTCCACAATGCCTGATCGTAACCCTGGCCGAATGGGTTGAAGGCCTGGCCACCAGCGTTGTAGAAGATGTGTCCATTCGGCAGCAGATGCATGCGTGGATAGAGCGGTAAGGAGCGATCAGCGGTGGACGGATTCTGCGTCCAGGCACCGGCGCAGGGGTCGTAGGTCTCCGTTTGCACCACGTTGCGTCCGCTGTTCAGTGGCTCATCCGGGTACACTGGCTTCAGCAGCTTGGTGACACCACTGGCGACGAAGACGTTGCCGTTGCCCATGGTTACGAGTGATGGATACCAGCGCCCGTAGGTCATATCGCCACTTTGGCGCCAGGTGTTGGTCTCCTCGTCGAATATTCTCGAATTCTTGATACCTTCCAGTTCCGCCACCCCAAGAGGCAGGCCATCAATGCCTGGCTCGGAATAGTAGTCGGTGCCGCCAACGGCCATCACATCACCGTTGGCCAGGCCGATGACGTCGGAGCAGAACAGGGCGCCGTCGTTGGCGCTGGTGTTGTCGGCGGTATCGAGCAGGCCATCCAGCTCGGTGCCATTCAGCAGTGTTTCACTGTCGTTGCCATCCGGGTTGGCGCCGGCATCCAGGGGAGAGGGTTTGATCCAGGATGGATTGTCGTTTTCATCCAGCGACAGAACGCGGGTCTGATCGTTGACGGACACTTCGCCAAATTCCGCAACAATGGATAACTCAACGTTCTCAGTGCCTTCCAGGGCGTTCAGGTAAAGCAGGCGACCGTCTTTGAGAAGTGCCATGGTGCCGGCCGCGGGTTTGCACTCATCCATGCCGTCAGCGCGGGTAATACATTTTTCGTCCGTTTCGACAGCTTCACCATCCACAATAATGGTGGGTTCCGCAAAGGGCTCACTGAACGTGCCCTTGCTGTTGTAACTGTCAGGAGCTGACGGTTCCTCAGTCTGGGTCGTTGAGTCCTCGGATGAGCCGCCCAGCAGGCTGCCGAGAAGGCCCGCGTTGGCGGTGCCTGATCCTGCGATGAGCAGAATCAGCGAACCGGTGACGCTTGATAATCGATTGAATCGACGGGACATGGTGTTCTCCTGATCTTGTTTTTGTGTTTGCCGGAAGCAAAGCTCCCTAGGCTGTTACGGATCAGGAGGTCATAAGGTTGCAGGGATTGTGAAAAAACGTGAAATTCAGCTTCCGAGGTCGCCGAGTAATGCACTGAGGGTGGCCTTACCTTTTTGCTGGTTGGCTTCCACGTCCAGGTCGCCGGTGCCTTCCCATCTCAGGTCGTCCTCGGGCAGCTCATCAAGAAACCGGCTTGGAATAGTTTCCAGCTTTTCGCCGTACTGTTTTCGCTGGGCGGCAAACGTAAGGGTCAGGGTTTCCCGGGCTCGGGTGATACCCACGTACATCAGTCGCCGTTCTTCCTCGACATTGCCTTCCTCAATGCTGGAGCGGTGGGGCAGTATTTCCTCTTCCAGACCCATGATGAACACGTGGGGGAATTCCAGGCCTTTTGAGGCGTGGAGGGTCAGTAGCTGGACCTTGTCGCTGTCGTCCTCTTCTTCGCGCTGCTCCATCATGTCGCGCAGGATTAGCCGGCTGATGGCGTCTTCAATGCCCATTTCGTCGGCCGTACCCTTGCCGTCGTCCAGCATGCGCTGGATGGACTCCACCAGATACCAGATGTTCTCCATTCGCCGTTCCGCCTGTTTTGGCGAGCCGGAATGCAGGTGCAGCCATTCCTCGTATTCGATATCGGTGAACAACTGCTTGATCACCGGAATCGGATCTTCGCTGTGCAGGCGCTCGCAGGTGTTGTCCACCCAGTGAGCGAAGCGCCGCAGACGGTCCAGCCCCTTCTCGGTAACGTGGGTTTCGGCACCCATATCGCCCAGGGCACGAAACAGGCTGACGTTGCGGGAGCGGGCGTAATGGCTGAGCTGTTCCAGCGTGCGGGGGCCGATCTCCCGGCGGGGCACGTTCACGACGCGCAGGAATGCCGCGTCGTCATCCGGGTTCACCAACAGACGCAGATAGGACATGGCGTCCTTGATCTCGTTCTTGGAGAAAAACGACTGGCCACCGGAGATGTGATAGGGGATCTGGTAAGCCTGCAGTTTCATTTCCAGCAGCCGTGCCTGGTGGTTGCCCCGATAGAGAACGGCGAAGTCCCGGAAAGCCAGGCCTTTCTTGAGTTTCTGGTCGAGAATTTCCGTGGCCACCCGTTCGGCTTCCGCGTCTTCGCTGCGGCAGCGGACGATTCTTAGCTCGTCCCCGACCGTATGATCACTCCACAGGGCTTTCTCGAACACGTGGGGATTATTGGCAATGACCGTGTTGGCACAACGAAGGATGCGAACCGTGGAACGGTAGTTCTGCTCCAGCTTGACGATTTTGAGGCTTGGGAAGTCTTCCTTGAGCTGAGCAAGGTTTTCAGGTCGGGCGCCGCGCCAGGCGTAGATCGACTGGTCGTCATCACCAACGACGGTAAAGGCGGCCCGTTCTGCCACCAACAGCTTGACCAGTTCGTACTGGCACAGGTTGGTGTCCTGGTATTCGTCCACCAGCATGTAGCGGATTTTTCGCCGCCATTTCTGCAACACCTCGGGGTTGTCGCGGAACAGCTGTACCGGCAGCAGGATCAGATCATCGAAATCCACCGCGTTATAGGCCTTCAGGTATTCGTTGTAGTGGCGGTAAATGATGGCAATACGCTGCTCCCGCTCATCAGCGGCCCGGCTCCAGGCGTCCTGGGGGCTGCGCATGGCATTCTTCCAGGACGAGATGGTCATCTGCACGTCAGACAGTTCATCGCCGGCATCCGCGCTGGCCTCGCGCATCATCAGGTCCTGCAGCAGGGCCTTGGCATCTTCCGCATCGAAGATCGAAAAACCGGGGTGATAGCCCAGGTGCTCGTGCTCCTCGCGGATCATGTTCAGCCCGAGGTTATGGAAGGTGGAAACAATCAATCCCCGGGTCAGTTTGCGATCCACCAGGCGTCCGACACGTTCTTTCATTTCGCGCGCGGCCTTGTTGGTGAAGGTCACGGCGGCGATATGACGCCCTGGAATGCCAAGGTGTTCGATCAGATAAGCCACTTTGCGGGTGATCACGCTGGTCTTACCGCTGCCGGCACCAGCCAGTACCAGCATAGGACCCTCCGCATAGCGGACGGCTTCACTCTGTCGGGGGTTGAGCTTGTTCACAATAATTGCGCCAATCCGGGAAATTCCGAGATAACCTGGGAAGCAAACATTCTACACTAGGCAGACATGCTGTACCTTGACGATCTATCAGCTATTCTTGAGGGAACGGAGATGTTTGATCACGAGGAACGGGACGCTTCTTAATGACCCTGGCAGTAAAACAACCCAATCCCAGCCATGTACGGCTGCTGGTGCTGACGCCGGAGTATGCGGATTTTCTCTGGCTGGGTGCGCTCCTGTCACGTGATTGTGAAATGGAACCGGACCTGACCTGGTGCCCGGATCTTATCGACTGCGATGATCTGATTCGCAATACCCATTTTGACGTTATCCTCTGGGACTGTGTGTTTCATGGCGGTTCCGAAGACGCTTTCCTGCAGTACCTGTCCGTGTCCAGCAATGAGAAACCGGTGTTGGCACTGAGTGCCGAGCCAGCCTCCGAGCGTGCTGTTGACCTGCTTGCCAATGGCGCTTCGGACTACCTGAGTCGCCAGTCATTGGAAGAGTGGGGGCTGCGCCGCGCGGTACGCTGTCTTTGGTATCGGCAGCAGCTTTCGGAGTCCGCTCACGGCCAGTTGGGCCGGGAAGTGGCCAGTGGTTTTATCAACCGTGACCTGTTCTTCGATCGCCTGCAACAGGCATTGCTGAGGGCCGAGCGTGCCAGCCAGCGGCTGGCGTTGTTGCACATCAACCTGGATGATTTCCGCAGCTTCAATGAATCCTTCGGTTACCAGAAGAGTGACCAGATCATGCTGAAGCTGGCGGAACGGCTGCGACAGAATTTGCGGCGAGTGGATTCGCTGATGCGCATTGGCGGCGACGAGTTTGCGATCATTGTCGAGAAAGTGGAAGACTCCCTGGATATTACCCAGATCATCCGCAAGCTCGTGACTGCGATGGGTGAACCATTCAGCCTTGACGGCCAGAATGTCGTCGTCAGCGCCAGCCTCGGCGTGGCCACCTACCCGGAAGCGGGTGACAGCCCGGAAAACCTTCTGCGACGTGCCAACCGAGCCATGTTTGAGGCCAAGCGCGATCCAGGTACCAGCTACCGGTTTTACGATCGTCAGTTGCACATAACGGCCGGATACCAACTGCGCCTGGAGGCGGATCTCCGTAACGCTCTGCGGGGCAATGAGCTGGAAGTGTATTATCAGCCGCGTATCGACCTCGCGTCGGAGGAAGTTCGTGGGGTGGAGTGCCTGCTCCGGTGGAATCATCCGGAAAGGGGGTTGGTGGGTCCGGACGAATTCATTCCGGTGGCTGAGCGCAGCGGGTTGATCGTTCCTATCGGCTACTGGGTGATTGAACAGGCCTGCAAGCGTCTGCAGGAGTGTTCAGACCTCGGGCACCCGGGGCTGGTGTTTGCCGTGAACCTGTCGTTCCGTCAGTTCCATGATCGCAAGATGACCGAAACCATTTTCCGCATTATCTTCAATGCCAATATCGACACCAGTCTGTTGGAGTTGGAGCTTACGGAAAGCGCCATGATGCATGACCCGGAATATGCCCAGCGATGTCTGCGGGAGCTCAATCAACTGGGTATCAGTTTTGCCCTGGATGACTTCGGAACCGGGTTCTCCTCACTCAGCAATCTTCAGCACCTGCCTATATCCCTCGTAAAAATCGACAAGTCTTTCGTTCAGGAGTTGGGGCAGTCTGCCGACGCCGAGCATATCATCCGTGCCATTATCAGCCTGGCTCACAGCCTGCAAATCAGCGTGGTGGCGGAAGGGGTGGAGACGGAAGGACAACTGGAATTCCTGCGCCAGCAACACTGTGATGAAATTCAGGGTTACTACTACGCGCGCCCCATGCCATGGGCAGATCTTGTGCAATTCCTGGACAACCGTAGCCGCGCTGCTTGCCTGCAGCAATAAGCCGCTGTACCTTTGCGCTTTGACTCGTAAGCATCAGATGAGGTTGCATGAACAGTATCATCAGGCGCATTGCTGACGAACTGGGTGTTCGTGAACAGCAGGTGAATGCCACCGTTGAAATGCTGGACGGTGGCGCCACCGTTCCTTTTATTGCCCGTTATCGCAAGGAAGTCACCGGTTCGCTCGATGACAGCCAGTTACGGTCCCTGGAAGACCGCCTGCGTTATCTGCGTGAGCTGGAAGACCGTCGTTCCACGATCCTCAACAGCATTGAGGAGCAGGGCAAGCTGACCGATGAGCTGCGTGCCAGCATCGATTCGGCGGACACCAAGAACCGCCTCGAAGACCTCTACCTGCCGTATAAGCCCAAGCGCCGAACCAAAGCGCAGATTGCCCGTGAAGCCGGTCTGGAGCCCCTGGCCGATGCCCTGTATGACGACCCCACGCTGGAGCCAGAGAGCACAGCGGAAGGCTATATCAATGATGAGGCCGGTGTTACCGACACCAAGGCCGCGCTTGATGGTGCCCGCTACATTCTGATGGAACGCTTTGCCGAGGATGCGGAACTCCTGGGTGAGCTGCGTGACTTTATCTGGCAGCAGGGGCAGCTCAAGGTCACCGTGGTGGACGGCAAGGAAAATGAAGGTGCCAAGTTCCGCGACTACTTCGACCATGTCGAGCCACTGAAAAAGGTGCCATCCCATCGTGCGCTTGCCATCCTCCGGGGGCGCAATGAAGGCGTGCTTACCTACTCCATTGTGGTTGGCGATGCGGAAGACGACCGTCGCCAGCCCCATCCGGCGGAACAGCGTATTGCCGCGCGCTGGCATATCCGTGACAACGGCCGTGCGGCCGACCGCTGGTTGTCGGAAGTGGTGCGCTGGACCTGGCGCGTAAAGCTGTCCACCCAGATCGAAACCGACCTTATGGCCCAGGTGCGGGAAGCGGCAGAAACCGAGGCCATCAATGTGTTTGCCGCCAACCTCAAGGATCTGCTGTTACTGGCGCCGGCGGGCCCCCGCGCCACACTGGGGCTGGACCCCGGCCTGCGCACCGGTGTGAAGGTGGCCATCATCGACGGCACCGGCCAGGTGGTGGGTCACGGTGGTATTTTCCCGCACGCGCCCCGCAACCAGTGGGACCAGTCCATTGAACAGTTGGCGAGCTGGTGTCGGCAGTACCGCATTGAACTGGTGGCCATTGGTAACGGTACGGCCTCCCGCGAAACCGAAAAGCTGGTCGCGGACCTGAGCAAGCGTTACCCGGAGCTGAAGCTGGCGCGGATTGTGGTCAGCGAATCCGGTGCTTCGATCTATTCCGCCTCTGAATTCGCCTCCCGCGAACTGCCGGACCTGGACGTGACCATTCGCGGGGCGGTTTCCATCGCCCGCCGGTTGCAGGACCCACTGGCGGAAATGGTGAAGATCGAACCCAAGTCCATCGGTGTGGGGCAGTACCAGCACGACGTGTCTCAGGTTCAGTTGGCCCGCAGCCTGGATGCCGTGGTGGAGGACTGTGTTAACGGTGTTGGTGTGGATCTCAACACCGCATCCATCCCCCTGCTGGCACGGGTGTCCGGCCTGAACCAGAGTATTGCCCAGAATATCGTCGATTTTCGTAACCAGAATGGCGTGTTCCGTGATCGCAGGCAGTTGCTTAAAGTGTCCCGCCTTGGTGATCGTACCTTTGAGCAGTCGGCCGGTTTCCTTCGCATTGCGGGGGGCGACAATCCGCTGGACCGCTCGTCGGTGCACCCGGAAGCCTATGGGGTGGTTGAGGCTATTGCCCGCCAGAACAATCGCAAGATTGAAGGTATCGTCGGCGACGCCGATTTCCTGCGCTCGTTGAACCCGCAGGACTATGTCACCGAACAGTTTGGTCTGCCGACCATAAAGGATATTATTACGGAATTGGAAAAGCCGGGCCGTGACCCCCGGCCGGAGTTCCGCTTTGCCAGCTTCGAGGAGGGAGTGGAAACCCTCAATGACCTGAAGCCGGGTATGGTGCTGGAAGGGTCGGTCACCAACGTGACCAATTTCGGCGCGTTCGTGGACATCGGCGTCCATCAGGATGGCCTTGTGCATATCTCTGCGTTGTCGAATACCTTCGTGAAAGATCCGAGGGAAGTGGTCAAGGCAGGGGATATCGTCAAGGTGAAAGTGATGGACGTGGATATCCCGAGAAAGCGGATTGCGCTTTCCATGCGTATGGATGACCAGCCCGGGGAGAAATCCGACAACCGCGCCGGCTCCAGCAGTAAAGGTGGCAAACCTTCCGCAAGAAATGACCGCCACAAGGGCGCAGACAGCGGGCAGAAGGGTGCCATGGCCGGAGCGCTGGCACAGGCTCTGGCGTCGGCCCGCAAAGACGGCCGTTAACCCGCGCCGCTACACACTACCGTAATGGCCGCCGGTGTTCCCGGCGGCCATTCAAGCAGGAGTCATTCATGGGTGAATCCCGCCATCAGCTTTTTCAGCAGTTCACGGCCAACCAATGGGCCGGATTTCGAAAAGGCGTTGAGAAAGAAGGCCTGCGGGTCGATCGCAACGGCTTTATCGCACAGACTCCGCACCCCCGCTCGCTGGGTTCCACGCTGACCCATCCCCGTATCACCACGGATTACTCCGAAGCTTTGTTGGAGCTGATTACCCCGGTGTTCGATACCACGCGAGGGATGCTCGATTCGCTCCGGGATACCCATCGCTTCGTTCAGTGCAATCTTGGGGATGAGGTGTTCTGGGCCGCGAGTATGCCGTGTGAGCTGGACGGCGACGCGAGCATTCCCATTGCCGAGTATGGCACTGCCAATATCGGTCGCTTGAAGCATGTGTATCGCCAGGGGCTGGCCGTGCGTTACGGTCGCATGATGCAAAGCATTGCTGGCGCCCACTACAACCTGTCGCTGCCTGACAGTTTCTGGAGGCTTTGGCAGGACGCCCTTGGTAACCAACAAAGCCTGCAGGACTTCAAGTCGGACCAGTATTTCTGGCTGATCCGCAATTTCCGTCGTCGCAGCTGGATGCTGATGCTGCTGTTCGGCGCTTCTCCGGCGCTGGATGCCAGCTTTGTGGCGGGTGTACGTCATGACCTGAGCAGGTTCAGCGATGATACCTGGTATGGCCGCGAGGCCACATCGCTGCGCATGGGCGATCTGGGCTATCACAACAACGCTCAGGCATCGCTGAATATCTGTTTCAATGAACTGAAGACCTATACCGACACTCTGTTCAGGGCGATTCATACCCCGTGGCCAGCTTACGAAAAGATGGGAACCCGGCGCGACGGCGAATTCATCCAGATCAACACCAGCGTGCTGCAGATTGAGAACGAGTACTACAGCGCCGTGCGGCCAAAGCGCACCACCGAGCGTGGGGAAAAGCCGATACAGGCCCTGGAGTCACGGGGCGTGGAGTACATTGAGGTGCGTTGCCTGGACCTGGATCCGTTCTCCCCGGTTGGCGTTAACGAAAGCCAGATCGATTTTCTTGACCTGTTCCTGCTGGACTGCCTGCTGTCAGACAGCCCCCGCATTGACGATGACGAATGCGATCGCCTTGATGACAATTACCAGGATGTGGTGGCTAGGGGCCGGAATCCGGACCTGACGATCTGTCGCTCCGGTGAACGCGGCCGGGTCGGTGACGCTGCCATTGCCCTGATGGACCGTCTTGCCCCCCTTGCAGAACAGTTGGACAGCTTGAACGGAGATTCCACCTATCGGCGAGCGCTGGATGACCAGCGTGCCAAGCTCGACGATCCGCGTGAGTTACCTTCAGCGAAGGTGCTTGAAGCCATGGAGGCTTCCGGCATGGGTCACCGGGAATGGGGGCTGGAAATGTCCAGGCAGCACCAGCAAACGCTGCGAGGGGAAGGGCTGTCGCCGGATGTGATGGCGGCGTTTGACAAAATGACCGCTGATTCGCTTTCCGAGCAGGATGAAATGGAGCAAGCCGAAAACCAGCCATTCGGAGAATTCCTGGAGCAATACCTGCAATCCTGAACCGGGAGTGCCCCTCCCGGTCGGGCGTCACACTCTCCCCGGACCTGTCGCACAGAAACGTAATTAACGTTTGTCAGCTTCGGTTAGCGCTGTTAGTTTCTGTAAGCAGAGTGACAGCATCTGATGGTGGCTACAGGTAAAGGGAGAACCGGTATGGCCAGAGACATCAAGTTAGGGTGGGATGTTGAGTCCCTGAATAAAGCCTATCGCCAGGGCTATATGGCCGCCTCTATGGGCATGGAACGCAGCCGCTGTCCCTATCGCGGAGAAGTTGTTGTTGCCGCCTGGGAAGCAGGATGGGAAGACGCTGAACAGGTTACCAATGAGGCGCGGCCGGTCGACGACCTGTTCTCCCGCATCGCCTGATACCTGTGCTTGCCGCCTGCTCACCCGGCCGTTGTATTACTTCTGTACAACGAACTCCGTAAACAGCACACCGGTAATGCTCTCACCGGTCTGTTGCTCTTCCAGGGCCGTGTTTATTCTCTTCGTGGCCTCTTCACGCAGCGACTGCTGTCCCTCTTTCGAGGACAGCTGTTCCGCGTCAGTCTGCTCCCCGAACAGCATCACCAGCTCATGACGTAGCCTGGGCATGTGTGCCTCCACCGCCGGGCGGGTGGTTTCCTTCGACGCCCTGATGGTAACCGCTGCCTTGAGATAGGTCAGTTTGGTGCCCGGGTCCCCCACGTGGGTGACAAAGGGCGGATCCATTTCGATGTAGTCCGTGATGGCTGGTTCCTTTTCCTGCTCTTCCTGTGTCTCGTCTCCCCCTTCTTCCTCCTGGGCAAAGGCGGTTGGAGCCAGGGGAAAGGCAAAAAACAGGGCCAGCAGAAGGTACTTTGGCTTAAGTGTCATAGGCTTGAAGTTCGTATTGGTTTAAGGTTAAGTGGCTGGGCGCACGCAGCCGCCACCTGATGCTGGGAGAATAGCAGGCTCGATGCGCGGTTGCAGCATCCGATGCTTTACCGCCCAAGGCGGGCGACAGACTGACCTGAACGTTAACCCGAGGTACCCCTTTGAACTCCAGAGCCGTTTTCTTTCTGATATTCCTGCTATGCGCCGGGCTGCTTGGCGTGGCCTTCTACATGGAGCACGTTATGGGGTTGGAGCCCTGTCCTCTGTGTTGGCTGCAGCGATTCGGTTTTATGGCCGCTGGCATCGTCAGCCTCCTGGCAGCGCTCCATGGCCCCCATGGGTTCGGTGCAAGGGTCTATGGGTTATTGTTGTCTGTCAGCGCCGGTGCTGGCCTGGCGATGGCGGGCCGACAACTGTGGCTTCAAAGCCTGCCGGCGGATCAGGTGCCGGCCTGCGGGCCATCGGTGGATTACATGCTGGATGTGTTGCCCTGGATGGAGGTGTTGACCACGGCGCTGAAAGGCACGGGCGATTGCGCCGAAGTGACCTGGCGTTTCCTGGGGCTCAGTATTCCTGGCTGGACGGCCATCTTTTTCTTGTTGCTGGTGATTGTCGGCCTGGTGATGCTGTTCCGGCCCCCAAGAAAGCCGGAATGGATACAGGGATGAAACGGTTGCGACCGACCGCTGGCATGGGGTAACTTGAGTTTCGATACAACAGAAATCAAACCAGAACGCGGTAACCGGAGATAGGCGTCATGTTGGATAATTGCCGTAATGCCAGGGAGCGTTGGGGTGGCGTCAGCGAGCTGATTGATCGCTGGCTGAAAGAAAGGCAGGAACTGCTGGTACACTACTGCGATTTGTCCGGTACGACGGACTATTCCCAGACAGAGGCGCTGCGCACGAAATTTATCAAGCTGTGTGAGGTGCTGGTGGATTACGTGTCGGCAGGGCACTTCGAAATTTACGAGCAATTGGTTCAGGAAGCCCGTGAATTTAACGACGGTGGACTGGAGCTGGCGGCAAAGCTGTACCCGAAAATTGAGCAGACCACGGAAACGGCACTCAATTTCAACGATCGCCTTAACGGGCAGTCGCTGACGGAGAGCGAAGTTCGCGATTTGTTCCAGCAGCTATCAGAGCTCGGTGAAACTCTGGAAAGCCGGTTTGAGATGGAAGATTTCCTGATTGAGCATCTGCACAATGCCCATGCTGACAAGGTAATGTCGTCGGCTTGAGGTGACGGCTTGAAACCTCCCCCCGATTCCAAAAGGAAATGGGGGGAGTGGCCGTTGTTGCCAAGCGGCTTATTTATTCCGGATTGATTTCCAGAAGTTCCACGTCGAAGACCAGGGTCTCGTTGGGCCCGATCCGCTGGTTTCCTCCAGGCCCATAAGCCAGTTCCGAAGGAATGTAGAGTTTCGCCCTGCTGCCTTCAGACATCAGTTGCAGTCCTTCGGTCCAGCCCGGTATGACCTGATTCAGTCCAAAGGTGACCGGCTCGCCGCGCTCGCGGGAGCTGTCGAACACTTCGCCTGAGATCAACTCGCCGGTGTAGTGCACCTGCACGCGGTCTTCGGCCGTCGGCTTTTCACCATCGCCTTCTTCCAGGATTTCATATTGCAGGCCGGATTCCGTGGTTTTGACGCCGTCGCGTTTGGCGTTCTCCGCGAGGAACTGTTCCCCGGCTTCCTGATTTTTCTTCGCCAGTTCTTCCGCCTGGGCCGACTCCTGCTCCTGGAGCTGAGTCTGGTAGGCCATCAGGGCTTCCTGGATTTCCTCACGGCTCATTCGCGTCTGTTCTTCGTCGCCGTCGTGGCCGTGCTGAATGCCTTGGAGGAATTGCTCCATTTTAAGGTTCGGCAGGTCGTTGCTCATTCTCTGGCCCATGACCAGGCCCATGCCGTAGCTGACTTTCTCATCCGTGGATTCCAGCGCCGGATCTTCCGGAACCGCTTCCTGGGAAGAAGAACAGCCTGCCATGACACCGGCCACAGACAGTGCGATCAGGGTTTTTCTCATTACATCGTCCTTAGTTAAGCTTGCGTTGAATGATCGGGAACGCACAAAAGGTAACGGGTTCTGTCGCCAGATGCCACTGAACATGTGTTAAGGAAGGGAGTAATCTCAACTACCGTTATTGGCAGTGTCAGGGCCGAGCGAAAAAGGTGCGCGATAGGGCGATTGCCAATCGGTTTCCGAGTCGGACACGGGCGGGCGTACGCTCTTGCTTTCAGATCGCTCTATTGCCAGCGCGTTCCAGGGCCCTTGCGCAGGTGGCTTGTCAGCGTAGTGCCAGCTGCCGTCGCTATCCTTCCATTTGAAGACGATGTCGGGCCCTTCAGTTGGAACCGGTGAGGGAACCAGGCCCTCAAACGCGGGAATTTCGGCGTTGGTTTCGGCCTTTGCGGGTTTGCTGGTGGTTTCGGCGGGGTCATTCAGGCCGAAAAACATCAGTGCCACCAGGACGCCGAGAGCGGGAAACGCCAGCCGGATTAGCCATTTCATCAACATGGCTTGTTATCTCCTTCAACGAGGGTCGACAGTTCTCTGGTCAAAATGTCCAGCAAGCTGCCGGTCTCGTTATCCATTGTCTTCTCTGGTGCTGCGGCGAGCAAGTTGCTGAGGGCCAGATTGGCCATTGTTGCCTCACCGCTGCCTGTATGTTTGTTTGAAACCAGAGCCTGATAGGCCAAGGCCAACTCGACCCGTTCCGCTTCAAGTTCGCTACGGGCGATGCACTCTCTTACAATAGCAGTGCCGGGGTCATTCTTCGTAATGGTTTTCTTCGCTGATCGAAGCGGCTCCGTGACTTGGCGCCGCCATGCGGTTACCTGCGCGCTCTCAGTACCCGGAAGCACGTTGCCTGAGGTGGCCAGCCACGCTGCGCAGAGAATCCGGGTAACGCTCCAGCCTCGGTCCTGCAGGCCGAGGCACGCATCCCGTGCTGCAGAGGACTCCCAGAAACGGCAGGCAAACCGCCACAATGGGTTTTCCGGATCTGCATCCTCAGGTATCTTGCTACCGCTACACGCCATAGGGGCCAGGCCGGTTCCTTATCAAACGTTCCTTGATACCATTACGTTATGCTTACGATAACCGATCTCAGTTTACAACGAGGTGGCGTCTGGTTGCTAGAAGCCGTCAACCTGACCATCCAGCCCGGCCAACGGGTAGCGATAGTGGGTGCCAATGGCGCTGGCAAGTCCAGTTTGTTCCAGTTATTGCTGGGGCAGCTGGCGCCGGAGCAGGGCAGTGCGTCTTTGCCCGGAGGGTGCCGAATCGCTCACATGGCTCAGGAAGTGGCCGCCTCGTCCCGCACGGCTCGGGATTTTGTGCTGGATGGCGACTATGATCTGCGACGCATGGAGTCAGAGTTGGCGGACGCCGAAGAGCGGGGTGACGATCACCGCATTGCCCGTATTCATGGCGAGCTCGACATCCATGAAGCCTGGTCTGCGCCTCGCCGCGCGGAAGCGTTGCTGAGAGGTCTGGGGTTTTCGGATGCCGACGCTGATCGGCCAGTGTCTTCGTTTTCCGGCGGCTGGCGGATACGCCTCAACCTGGCCCAGGCGTTGATGCGCCCGTCCGACCTGTTGTTGTTGGACGAGCCCACCAACCATCTGGACCTGGACGCCTGTCTTTGGCTTGAGAACTGGCTGCGGCGGTACGAGGGCACCCTGCTGTTCATTTCCCACGACCGGGACTTCATGGACCGTGTGGCGACTCACCTGGTGCATTTCGACCAACGGCGGCTGGACCTGTATACGGGTAATTACTCATCATTTGAGACCCAGCGCAGTGAGCGCATTGCCCAGCAGCAGGCCGGGTATGAGCGCCAGCAGGCAAGAATTGCCGAGATCCAGCGTTTCATCGATCGTTTTAAAGCAAAAGCCACCAAAGCCCGCCAGGCCCAGAGCCGGGTCAAAGCGCTGGAGCGCATGGAAAAGATTGCTCCGGCCCATGTGGATTCCCCGTTCAGTTTCGGGTTTCCGGTAGCCGATAAAGTGTCCAATCCGCTGATGTCGATTCGTAACGGCGCGGCGGGTTATGGCGACGCCGTTGTACTCGAAGGCATCAACTTGTCACTGCTGCCGGGCAGTCGTATTGGTCTCTTGGGCCCCAATGGTGCGGGCAAGTCCACGTTGATGGATGCCCTGCGGGGGCAAAGCACCCTGTTGCGGGGTGAGCGGACCACGGGAGAACACGTGGCGATCGGTTATTTTGCCCAGCATCAGTTGGAGTCGCTGGACCTGGACGCAAGCCCGTTCCTGCACCTGCAGCGGCTGGCCCCGAAAGCCTCCGAGCAAAGTGTCCGTAATTTTTTGGGCGGCTTTGACTTCCACGGCGACGAGGCCTTGAGTGCTATTCGCTCATTCTCCGGTGGTGAAAAGGCCCGTGTGGCGCTGGCGGTGATTGCCTGGCAAAAGCCCAACCTGTTGCTGCTGGACGAGCCCACCAACCACCTGGACCTGGAAATGCGTCAGGCCCTTACCATGGCGCTGCAAAACTTTGAGGGGGCGATTGTGGTGGTTTCCCATGATCGTCACCTGCTGCGTAACACGGTTGATGACTTCTGGCTGGTGAACGAGGGTCGGGTTACGGAATACGAAGGCGACCTGGAAGACTATGAGCGCTGGCTGGCGGACCGTCGCAAGGACGAAACCGAAGCTCCGCGCCGGGAAAGTAGTGAGGCCCAGGCCGCAGGCGGTAACGCATTGGCTGCGGATAGTGGTGCGGGTGAGAACGCCGAAGATCGCAAGGCCCGCAAGCGGGCGGAGGCGGCCATTCGCCAGAAACTTAGCCCCTATCGCAAGCAACAGGGGGCTCTGGAGAAAGAGATGGATCAGCTCCAGTCCACGTTGGTGACACTGGAGCAGAGCCTTTCAGAGCCGGAGCTCTATGCCGATCAGGGTAAGCAGAAGCTAAAGGAACTTTTGGGTCAACAGGCCGCAGCAAAGAGTCGTCTGGCAGAGGTAGAAGCCGAATGGCTTGAAATCAGCGAAACGGTCGAGAGCCTTGAGGCAGAGCTAACGCCCTAGAATTTCACCTCCAGGGTGAAATCCTGTTTGGCCAGGTAATCCCGTTCGTTTTCAAGATCGGCCAGGGTTAGCGGGCGTTCATCCAGCCACCCTTCAGTGAATTCCACGGCCAGACCATTGGTAGACGGGTGCAGGCGGAATTCGGGGGGCTGCTCATGATTCCGCGGATGCTGCAGTAGCACTGCCAGTCGAACCAGCACGCACAGGTAGCGTAGACGGGGAACGTCTTCGGGGTTCAGCCCGTCGAAAATGGCGGAAGAGAACTTGCGCCGGTGCCCACGAACCAGGGTTGCCAGATCGCGCTGAAACTGTTGACTGAAGCCGGGTAGGTCGGAATACCGCAACAGGTAGGCGCCGTGCTTGTGGTACTGGCTGTGTGAAATGGTCAGGCCGATTTCATGCAGCCGGCAGGCCCAGCGCAGCACTTCTTCATCAACTGCTGTGTTCAGCTCCCAAGTGCTCGCCACCTGTCTCCAGGCCGCGATGGCGGTGTGTTCCACCGCGCTGCCGTGTTCCTGGTCTACGTGGTAGCGTTCCTGCAGGGCCTGAATTGTTCGTACCCTTACATCCTCGTGCTGAATCCGGCCGGCGATGTCGTACAGCAGGCCTTCCCTCAGGGCGCCATCAGCGAACGTCATTTCGGTTATCCGCAGCGACTGGAACGCGCCCATCAAAATCGCAAACCCCGCGGGGAAGATACTTTGGCGATCGGCGCGGACGCCCAGGTCACCGAGCTTCTCAGCCTTGCCCATATCGACCAGCCGGGTCCTGAGTTCCATCATCGCGTCCAGGGTGATGGTGCCGTCCGTGATCCTGAGGCTGGTCAACACGCTGGCAATCGCCTTGATTGAGCCGGATGACCCTACAGCGCTTTGCCAACCCTTGTTGCGGAAATGCTGACGGATGTTGAGCAGTTCCTGTTCGGCGTGGGTAACGGCCTTATCCATTTGCTTGCGGGTGATCTTGCCGTCAGGAAAGTATCGGTTGCGGAACGACACGCAGCCCATGTGCAGACTTTCGAGCTCCTGGGGTTCGAAGCGTTCCCCGATGATAAACTCGGTACTACCGCCCCCGATGTCAATCACCAGTCGCCGGCCACTGTCATCCGACAGGGTGTGTGATACGCCCAGGTAAATCAGACGGGCCTCCTCCCGGCCGGCAATGATCTCCACCGGGTATCCCAGCACCTCTTCCGCCCGGGTCATGAATTCATGGGCGTTGCGCGCCACCCGCAACGCGTTGGTGCCCACCACCTGAACCGCCTCCGGTGGCATGCCCTGAAGCCTCTGGGCAAAACGGCTAAGGCAGGCCAGGGCACGTTCCTGGGCGTCTTCGGTCAGACGGTTATGACTGTCCAGCCCGGCACCGAGCTGTACCTTCTCCCCCATCTTCTCCAGGGTGCGGATCTCACCGTGAACCAGGCGGGCGACCACCATGTGGAAACTGTTGGAGCCCATATCGATTGCAGCGAGCAGTTCTGGCGGGGTGGCGGAAGAGTTGGCCGTCACGTGTAATGAATTCCTTCTGCCAGGCCCTAAATAGAGGGAAGGGAGCTTGAAAGACTGCATGCCGGAAACTCGGCAGCGTTCATGTAACCATTGTTATCAGGGCGAAAGTGGACGTTTAACCACCATGCCTGGGGATTACTATAAGCGATATGCGGTGTAACGCAATGGGGCGGTATTGCTCAGGATGAGGGTAATCCGAAGTGCCGGGGTGGAACGAAGCGCTTCACATACGCCTGACCAATCGCGTAAAGTAAGGCTTACAATAATTTAGGAAATCGGTTGCCCCAAGCCTTTTGCGGCAACTGTCAGAACAGTCAACAGCATCATTCAGGCGGCCAGAGCCGCTGGTGGGTGCACGAATCGGGAAACTGAAATGAGCGGAAATATTGTAAACGTTACAGATGCCTCTTTTGAGCAGGATGTACTGCAGTCAGACGTACCGGTACTGGTCGACTACTGGGCAGAATGGTGCGGCCCATGCAAGATGATCGCGCCAGTCCTGGAAGAGATGGCTGAAGAGTACGAAGGCAAGCTGAAAGTCTGCAAACTGAACATCGACGAAAACGAGCAGACCCCGCCCAAATTCAACATCCGCGGCATCCCCACCCTGATGCTGTTCAAGAACGGCAACGTGGACGCCACCAAAGTAGGCGCACTGTCCAAGTCACAGCTGGCTGCGTTCCTCGACAGCAACCTCTGATTGCTGCGAGTTGGCCAAAAGCCGCCCCTGAGCAAACGCTCACGGGCGGTTTTTTATTGCCAGGCAAACAACCAGTCAGGCGAGTAGTTCCGAACACCCCTTCCGAAAATGTGCGGAGCCAAGGATGGCGGAGCCCAAGCGTACACGGACGTATTCAAAGCGTTTTTCGGAAGGGGTGTTCGGAATTACTCGCCGTCTGGCCACAAAGTTTCGGAGTTAATCCCAACTCTGAGTCCGGTCCAGATCAGCAGCTTTCTGCTCAACCCAGTGCTCCGTGTCGCCCGTGATCTCCTTCTTCCAGAACGGCGCCGACGTCTTTAGTGCATCCATGATGAACTCACAGGCCGCAAATGCATCACCACGATGGGCACTGCACACCCCCACAAACACAATCTGATCAGACAATGCCAGCGATCCCACCCGATGAATAATCCGCGCGTCCCGCACATCCCAGCGTTGTGAGGCTTCATGAACCAGTCCCTCGATAACCTGCTCCGTCATCCCTGGATAGTGCTCCAGAAACAGCCCCGTCACACCGCTCAGGTCACCACTGTCCCGAACGAGTCCGGTAAACGTCGCGATGGCCCCGGTGCCGGAACCGCTGTTCCGAAGGGCACGGTACTCTTCAGCCGGGTCAAAATCCTGTTGCTGGACGCGGATCACATCAACCTCCTGTCACTGGCGGAAAAAAGGCCACTTCATCACCGGGCTTTAGCGCCCTGTCAGGCTTGGTCATTACCTGATTGACCGCAATCATCACCGGTTGCGCGCCGTCCAGCTGGGCCCAGTTTCCCCCTTTAGAAGCAAGGCTGTGCAGCAGTTGACCGGCAGTCAGCCCGGGTTGGGCCTCAACCGTCAGCGTGGTTGTATCCAGTTCCTCCCTCAGGCGGGCAAAGAACTTCACCGTAATAGAATTATCCGTAGCCATGGTCATTCCAGCAGCTCCGCAAACGAGTAATAGGTAACAGGGTCACCGAGGTTAATGGTCGTGTTCTCAGGTACCACAGCCAATCCGTCAGCCCAGCAGGCAGAGCTCAGGACGCCGGAGCTCTGGTTGGGATAGGCCGTGATCATCAGGCCGTCATCGCCAATGCTCTTGCGGGCACGGACGTATTGTCGACGAATTGAGGGCTTCTCCGTCGAAAATCCGGCCGGGATCTGTTCTCCGCCACCAGTAACCCCCGTTCGGCCCTGGCAGGCGCGAATAAACGGCATGCCCATCACCATAAAGCTGACCAGCACGGCCACCGGGTTGCCGGGCAGGCCCAGCACCGGCGTGTCGCCAATCGTACCGAAGGCCATTGGTTTGCCAGGTTTGCTGGCAAGCCGCCACAGGGACAGGTTGCCAGATTCCTCCAGCACCGCCCGAACATGGTCTTCCTCGCCCACCGACACGCCGCCGCTGGTGATGATCAGGTCGGCCTCGGCTGCGGCCCGCTCAAGAGTCTTGCGGGTCGCTTCCCGAGCGTCCTTCAGGGCCTCACAGAGCACCACCTCGCAGCCTGCTTTCGCCAGCAATCCCAGCAGGGTGTAGCGATTGCTGTTATAGATCTGTCCAGGCCCCAGTGGTTGTCCGGGATCCACCAACTCGTCACCGGTTGTGAGAACGGCGACTTTCAGTTTTGCGTACACGGCAACGTCTGCCGTACCAATGGAGCCCAGCAGGCCCATTTCCTGGGGGCGGATCCTGGTGCCCGCCGCCAATGCCAGCTCGCCCTGAGCCAGATCCTGGCCACGGCGACGGATATTCTGGCCTTCGCTGACAGGCCCATTGACGGTGATACCGTCGCCGCAAACGCTGACCCGTTCCTGCATGATGACCGCGTCCGCGCCTGAGGGGATTTCCGAACCGGTGAAAAGACGCACGGCCGTTCCAGGCTTGAGGGTCAGGCGTTCTTCACCAGCAGCTGTGCGCCCGGACACCGGTAGTGGTTCCCCGCCAGCAAGATCCCCGGCACGCACGGCGTAACCGTCGACGGCGCTGTTATCCGCTGGTGGTACATCCGCCGGAACTGTGTAGTCCCGGGCCAGAACCCGGTCCAGACTGTTTGTCAGCGCCACGGTTTGCGAGCGCGTGATCGGGCGCGCCCGGGCAACCAGATGGTCAATGGCTTCTTCAACGGGAGTCAGGTCAGAGCTTGCCATGGATTATCGCTCCGAGCGCTCGCCAATAACCTGGTCGATCCGGCTGAGAGGCTTGTCCGGTTTGCCGAGGGCCAGGTCTGAGAAGTTGCAGGGGCCGTGGCGACTGTCCAACTGACTGACGAGAATGCCGTTCCAGCCGGTGCGGCAGGCACTTGTTGAACCGGGCAGGCAGAAAATCACCGTGTGATTGGCCAATCCGCCAAAGGCTCGGGACTGAATCGTGGAAGAGCCAATCTCGCTGGCGGAAAGCCGGCGGAACTCCTCACCGAAGCCGTCGATGGCCTTGTCCAGCAATGGGGAGACCGCTTCTGGCGTACTATCGCGCTCATGGAAGCCGGTGCCGCCGGTGATGATCACCACATTGATCTCCGGGTCGGCGATCCAGCCGGACATCAGCGCCCGTATGAGATAGACATCGTCCGGCAGGATGCGTCGGGCAACCAGTCGGTGGCCCGCTTCAATGATGCTGTTCTCCAGGAACTTTCCTGATGAGTCTTCCGCTTCACCCCGGCTGTCGGACACCGTCAGCAGGGCGATACTCAGGGGTTTCAGTTCGACGGTGGCGTCGATACTCATGGATGCTCTCCAAAGTTTTTATAGGTCTGTCTAACAGTATCTCTATTGGGAATGATGAATGGAAGGGGAGACATTCATCAGAGGGATACGGGGCATTTGCGGAGGCTGTGGGCGACCCCTTAAGGAGAAATTGGTTCAAAAATGCGCGACATTACTTGACATTGGTACGCAAGGTGGCTGATGATCGCTCTTGCCCGGCGAACGGTTGTTCTTCCTGTCTCTGGCTTCAGTACCTTTCCGGACTCCATCTACACCGGTTGCTCCATCTGGCCAGCACCAAGTTCAACGTATATCCGATCAATCCGTTTAGGGGCACCCCTTTCATTTCAATATTCGTTTACTTCCATTCCTGACTATCTAACAACCTATGAACCTTACTGAACTCAAGCAGAACTCCATGCCCGAATTGCTCGATATTGCGCAAGAGATGGGCCTCGATAACCTGGCTCGCTCGCGCAAGCAGGATGTCATCTTCACGATCCTGAAGAAGCATGCTAAAAGCGGCGAAGACATTTATGGTGACGGCGTACTGGAAATTCTGCAGGACGGTTTCGGCTTCCTCCGTTCCGCCGACGCCTCATACCTTGCCGGTCCTGACGACATCTACGTGTCGCCAAGCCAGATTCGCCGTTTTAACCTGCGGACCGGTGACACCGTTGCCGGCAAGATACGCCCGCCGAAAGACGGCGAGCGTTACTTTGCCCTGCTGAAAGTTAACGAGATTAACTTCGACAAGCCGGACAACGCCCGAAACAAGATCCTGTTCGAGAACCTGACACCGCTGTTCCCGGACGAGCGCCTGATGCTTGAAGCCGGTAATGGTAGCACCGAGGATCTGTCCTCACGGGTTCTGGATCTGGTAGCGCCCATCGGCAAGGGCCAGCGCGGCCTGATCGTGTCTCCGCCCAAAGCCGGTAAGACGCTGCTGATGCAAAGCATCGCCCAGTCCATCACCCGTAACAATCCAGAGTGCCATGTGATGGTGCTGCTGATTGACGAGCGTCCGGAAGAAGTAACCGAGATGCAGCGCACCGTGCGTGGTGAAGTGATCGCCTCCACCTTCGATGAGCCCCCGGCCCGTCATGTGCAGGTGGCCGAGATGGTCATCGAAAAGGCCAAGCGTTTGGTCGAACACAAGAAAGACGTGGTGATTCTGCTGGATTCCATCACCCGTCTGGCCCGTGCCTACAACACGGTGATTCCGTCCTCCGGCAAGGTACTGACCGGTGGTGTGGACGCCCACGCCCTTGAGAAGCCCAAGCGTTTCTTTGGTGCGGCCCGTAACGTGGAAGAGGGCGGCAGCCTGACCATTCTTGCCACTGCGCTGGTCAACACTGGCTCCAAGATGGATGAAGTCATCTATGAGGAGTTCAAGGGAACCGGTAACATGGAGATCCATCTGGATCGCAAGATTGCCGAGAAGCGCACCTATCCCGCCATCAATATTCGCAGCTCTGGCACCCGCCGTGAGGACCTGCTGATGAGCGAGGCGGATATCCAGCGCATCTGGATTCTGCGCAAGCTGCTGCACTCCATGGACGACGATACTGGTGCCATTGAGTTCCTGCTGGACAAGCTGCGTGAAACCAAGACCAACGACGAATTCTTCCAGTCGATGAAGCGTCGTTGATTCTTACAGCGCTCTAGGTTTCGGGGCGCACAGCGCAGGAGCATTCTTCCCCGGACACGCCGTAAATACGTCCCTGTAGGCTTGGTCTTGCCATCCCTGGCAAGACACAGTCCAGGGAAGAATGCTCCCGCGCTGTAGATCTGATTCCGTGCGCGCATCGTTGATACCTCCTCAGGCGCTTCGCGCGCATTGTTTGCAGCTGACTCGGGGCAGGTGAACAGGGTGCTGAATGGCGTCCTCAGACCGTGCATTGCCATGGATGGCAATGCCGAGCCCCCAGGGATGGGTTTACGGCGTGTCTGGGGACGCCATTCAGCATCCTGTTCCTGCACCCAAGTTAAAACCGGAGCAGCCGATGAAATACAACGACCTGAGAGACTTCATAGGCCAGCTTGAAAAGCTGGGAGAGCTGAAGCGTATTTCAGTGGAAGTCGATCCCCACCTGGAAATGACCGAGATCTGCGACCGCACGCTGCGGGCAGGTGGCCCCGCGTTGTTGTTCGAGAACCCCAAAGGCTACGACATGCCCGTGCTTGCCAACCTGTTTGGTACGCCGAAACGCGTGGCCATGGGCATGGGGCAAGACAGCGTGACCGCGCTGCGGGACATCGGCAAGCTGCTCGCCTTCCTGAAAGAGCCCGATCCTCCCAAGGGCTTCAAAGACGCCATCGAGAAACTGCCGCTGTTCAGGCAGGTGATGCGTATGAGCCCCAAAGTGCTTCGCTCGGCGCCCTGCCAGGACGTGGTGATCGAAAAGGACCAGGTGGATCTGTACCAGATACCGGTTCAGCACTGCTGGCCCGGGGACGCAGGGCCTTTGGTGACCTGGCCGTTGGTGATAACCCGTGGGCCCCATAAAGAACGCCAGAACCTGGGTATTTATCGGCAACAGGTAATTGGTCGTAACCGGCTGATCATGCGCTGGCTGAGCCATCGCGGAGGTGCGCTGGATTTTCAGGAGTTCCAGAAGGCCAACCCGGGTAAACCCTATCCTGTGGCCGTCGCCCTTGGGGCGGACCCGGCAACCATCCTGGGTGCGGTGACGCCGGTGCCGGATTCGTTATCGGAATACGCCTTTGCTGGCCTGCTCCGCGGCGGAAGAACCGAATTGGTGCAGTGTGGTCTCAGCGATCTGCAGGTGCCGGCCAGTGCCGAGATTGTGCTGGAAGGGTTCATCTACCCGGACGACGTAGCGCCGGAAGGCCCGTTCGGGGACCATACCGGTTATTACAACGAAGTGGATGAATTCCCGGTGTTCACCGTGGAGCGGGTGACGCACCGCAAGGACCCGATTTACCATAGTACCTACACTGGCCGCCCACCCGATGAGCCCGCCATTCTGGGTGTGGCACTGAACGAAGTCTTCATTCCCATCCTGCAGAAGCAGTTCCCCGAGATTGTGGATTTTTACCTGCCTCCCGAGGGGTGCTCCTACCGTCTTGCAGTGGTGACCATGAAGAAACAGTACCCCGGCCATGCCAAACGGGTGATGATGGGAGTATGGTCATTCCTGCGGCAGTTCATGTACACCAAGTTTGTGATCGTTACCGACGACGACGTAAACGCACGGGACTGGAAAGACGTGATCTGGGCCATGACCACCCGCATGGACCCATCCAGGGATACCACGCTGGTTGAGAGCACTCCCATCGACTACCTGGACTTCGCTTCGCCGGTGTCCGGGCTGGGCTCGAAAATGGGGATGGATGCCACCAGCAAATGGCCGGGCGAAACCGATCGGGAGTGGGGCACGCCCATCACCATGTCCGACGACGTCAAAAGGCGTGTGGACGACATCTGGGACAGCCTGGGGATTGAAGTTTCATCCGATCGCCCCGATTGATATGGCCAGCCGTGAATGTCGTATTCAACTCGTGCCGGCGGTATTGTCCTTTACCGCAGCCGCCGACGAGACGCTGCTTGCGGCAGCCGGCAGGGCGGGCATTGCGGTTCCCGCCGCCTGTCGCAATGGCGTGTGCGAGCTCTGTGAGGCTCGCCTGGTCAGTGGCGAGGCCCTGAATACCCGCAATCAACACACAATTCCGGTCACCGGGCGACTGATGATGTGTCGCACCCTGGCGCTCAGTGACCTTGAACTGGAGATAGACGCCGTTATGGCAGCCGGAGACAACCAGCCTCGCAAGTTCCAGGCAAAGGTGGTGGACGTTCGTTCCATCAGCCACGATGTTTACCGTGTGGAACTGCAACTGCCCCGTCGCCGGGAACTGTCGTTTCACGCCGGCCAGTACCTGTCCGTGAATCTGCCGGATACAGACCCCTGTTATTTTTCCATCGCCAGCAGTCCGTCTGAAGAATTGATTGAGCTGCACATTCAGGCGACACCGGAGTGGGTGTCTGCACAGAAAGTGATTGATGCATTGACCTCTGGCGGAGAGGTGACCGTTGAATTACCCCACGGCCGCGCGTGCCTGGCGTCCGCGCCGGACAAACCGCTGTTGCTGGTCGCCGCCGGAACGGGGTTTGCCCAAATGAAGAGCCTGGTGGACTACCTGCAGAACACGTCTTACGACAAGCCTGTGAAGTTCTACTGGGGCGTTCGCCGCCACGAGGATATGTACCTGCGATCCCTGGCCCAGCAGTGGCAGGAAGAATGGCCGCCCTTTACCTTCCTGCCCGTGGTAGGGGATGACGAAGACAACGAGTGGAGTGGCCACCACGACCAGTTGGTGCGAACCGTGCTGGCGTCGGGCATGGACTGGAGCAACGTGGAAGTTCACGCCAGCGGCTCGCCGACGATGGTCTATACCTTGATGGATGCGTTACTGGAGGTGGGGTTGCCGCAGGAAGCATTTTTCTCCGATGTACTGGAATACGCCCCGAGAGGTTGAGACCCGGGGCCAGCCCCTCAGGCCTTGGGCATCGGCAAATCCGGCAACCCACTATCGTTAACCAATCCCTGCATCAACAGCTTCACACTGTTCTCACCCTCGCCCATGTGAGCATTCAGGCGGCTCAGCTCGGCCATGGTTTCACGGCTGCGGCGTAGCCGAAGGCTGGTTTCGAAATACTCCCGCGCCTTGCCCCAGAGCTCGTTGCGCAGGCTCAGACGGCCGAGTGCCAACAGCAGCTCTGCATTGTTGGGACGATCCTTCAGCCACTGCTCCGCTACCAGCAACTGCTCATCCGGCTTCAGGCCTTTTACGCGGCCATAAAGATTGACCAGTTCATCACCCCAGTGATTGCGCAGGACTTTCCTCAGCAGGGTTTCAGCCTGGGCTTCGTCGCCCAGATCGGCAAGCAGCCGGGCATACTCCCGAATGGTGTGTTCGTCACGGCGGAGAAACCCTGGCAGCTCATCCCAAAGTTTGGTGAGAGGCTCAAGGGACGCTGAAGGCTCACCCGAGTGGCGGCGGCACTCCTCTGCGGCACGCTGCAGAAGGTTTTGCCAAACCAGGCGTTCCAGGTCGCCCTGTTCTTCACTCTCCATCAGGTTGCGCTTGCGGATTTCCGGCAACAGGCGGGACAGCTCACGCCAGTCTTCCAGGCGCACATAGGTGTTTTTCAGCAACTTGAGTACAAACGGATGGTGGGGCGCCTGCTTGCGCAGCCGCACCAGGGTTGCCAGGGCCTGCTCCAGTCGGTTACCTGCCAGTTGCAGTTGGGCCTGAGTAATGCCCACGGCCATGTCGGAGCCCGGGGTGCTTTCAAAGGCCTTGCGCAACAGTTCGTCAACGGCCTCGTGATCGCCGGATTCAAACGAGGCCTGGGCCGCTGCCAGGTAGTTGATCAGTGGCGTGTCCGCGTGCTCTGCTGAAGAAGTGAGCAGCTTGCGGGCACGTGGCCAGTTACCCTCCGCCAGGGCCAGCAGCCCCTGAGTGGTTCGGCGCCGGGCCCGGCGTTCATTGCTGCGGGCCAGCCAGCCGGCGACCATGCCGGTGCCATGGCGCAGTCGACGGAACAGATTGATGGTTAGCACGGAGGCTGCCACCAGCAGTACCAGCAACGCCAGACCAATCCAGAAATTGGTTTCAATCAGATAGTTGCCCAGGCTGATGCGGATGTAGCCAAGGTCGTACTGCAACCCCAGCGCAAGCCCGGTGCCCAGCAGTAAGGCGACCAGGATGATCAGCAAAATGCGGATCATGATGCGTCTCCCTGTTCACCGTTGCTGCCATTCTTTTCGGCCTCTCCGTTGTCCAGTCGACCGGCCAGTCGCGCCTTGAGCAGTTCCAGTGAGCGGCTGATGTCTGGCAGTTCCGGGTCAACGTTCTTTTGTGAGAGTTCCTCCAGGGTCTGCGAGAGCGCGATGATGCGGGTGTTGCTGCTGTCGTACCAATTATTGATGGCATTGCTGGCTTTGGTCAGGGAGCGTGAGTAGAGCTGTTGATGACCGCGAAGTACGGCCAGCTCGGCTTCTTCCAGCATCAACTGCAGATTGAGCCGTGCATAGGCGCTTTGCTCCGGAGACAGCAGGGGTTTGACCGGCTCATCGAGCCTGCGGACCACAACCACCTGAGACAGGGTTTGCTTGACCTTGTGCCATCCCTCGGCAACCAGGCCCTGCCCGGAAGCATCGGCTTCCGGGTTCTCGCCGCTACTGACAAATCCTGGGGCGCGATCATGAATCAGTGCACTGTCTGTCAGTTGGTGGATGCTGTCGATGGCCGCTTCCAGTTTCAGGTAGAGCCCGGTGCGGTCGACATCGACAATGCCCTTGAGCGCCAGGATTTCCTTGGCCAGTTGCTGGCGAACCGGGTAAACGCCGATATCGTCTGATTCCGCCAGAACTTCATCACCGGATTCCAGTGCCGCCAAGGCCCCGCGAATGTCCTTTTCGATCATGAGCCTCTGGTTGGCCACCCTCAGCAGATATTCCGCCTCGGCCAGCAGCCAGTCAGTACGAGTGCGGTTTCCGGCCTCCAGCAGTTCACGGGCGTTGTGGTCGATCTGCCGTTGCTGGGTCGCGATCAGTTCACGCTGTTCAGACAGCTTGTCTTCCAGCGCCTGCAGGCGACGGCTCTGCTCACTGCCGGTCTGGCCGTACATCCGGTCCAGTTGCTCGGTGTCACTCTCCAGATCGGTGATGGACTGTTGCAGTGCCTGGTAGTTGTTCCATTGCTGCCAGCTCCAAAGAGCCAGGGCAACGGCCAGGGCGAGCGCCAGTAGTGTAATGATCCCGAGGGGCCACAGTTTTTGCCGTGTTTGCTGATGCTTTTCGATCGGGGCAGGCAGTTGTGCGTTTGATTCTGTCACGGGCATCCTTACTTGGTGTTTCCGGAGCCTCCGTCCAGGCTGGCAAGTTGTTCTGCAACTGCAGCCACAATCGAGCTATCGGCAAGGCTTCCTGGTATACACGTTCGCCGGAGGCCGGCCAGACGTGCTTGTTCGGCAATCCGCTCAACGGGGACAACCAGTAAAGTGTTTTCAAGATTATGGCCGGTATTGTCACTGAGTGCGATGAGATTGTTCAATGTTTCTCCCGACAGTGTGACGATGGCCTCGGGGGAAAAGTCGTTCAGCATCGCGTTCAGCGTCGCTTTATCATAGTCGGGACAGAAGCGACGATAAAGGGGCAGCACGGTGACTCGCGCGCCTCTGCGTTCCAGGGTTTGCGGGATCAGTTCCCGGCCTTCCTGTCCGCGCACCACCAGAACCTTTTCGTGCTCCAGTGTGGCCAGCTCCGGCAACTGTAGCAAATCTTCGCTGGTGTGGCCGGTTTCCGGTTGCCGCGTTTCCAGGCCATAGTTGCTCAGCACCGTGGCGGTTCCTGCCCCGACGCCGTACCAGTGGATGTCGGTGGGTGTCTGGGGCCACCACTCGTCCAGCCAGTCGAGCAGCAAGGCGGCGGCATAGGGGCTGACGGCAATGACGTGGGCGAACTCGTCCAGGTTGAGGATCAGCGTGCGGGTTGCGGGGTCTTCCGGGAGCGGCTCGCGGGCGATAAGCGGCATGACCCGCGCATCGGCGCCGGCATCGCAAAAGCGCGAGGCCAGCCGGTCGGCTTCCGGTTGTGGCCGGCAGATGAGTATCCGCCGGCCCTCAAGGGGTAGCGAATCAGGTTGGGGTGTGGCCATAGATGTCAGCCAGTACCTTGTCTGCACCCAGTGCGAGTAGGTCTTCCGCCAGTTCGCGTCCAAGGCGCTCGCCTTCGCTGCGGGGCGCGCGGCCTTCAACGCGGAATACCTGGGTGCCGTCGACGGCGCCCACGAGTCCCCGAAGCCAGAGCATGTCATCGTCTTCCAGCAACGCGTAAGCCGCGATGGGTACCTGGCAGCCGCCCTGCAATCGCCGGTTCAGGGCCCGTTCCGCTTTCACTCGGTCCGAGCTGTCGCGATGATCCAGGGGCTCCAGCATGGCGATCAGTTCGGCATCATCGAGGCGGCATTCGATGCCAAGCGCACCCTGGCCCACGGCAGGCAGGGATATACTGTCTGGCAGGCAGTAGCGGATACGGTCATGGAAACCGAGGCGTTTGAGCCCGGAGCTGGCCAGGACGATGGCCTGGTAATCGCCGGCATCCAGCTTTGCCAGGCGGGTGTTGACGTTGCCACGCAAGGTGCGGATTTCCAGGTCGGGCCGGTAGGCACGCAACTGGGCTTCCCGGCGCAGGCTGGCAGTGCCGACTACGGCGCCGTGGGGCAGGGCGTCCACGTTATCGTAGTCATTGCTGACGAACGCATCGGTGGGGTCTTCCCGCTCACAGATGGCCACCAGCCCCAGCCCTTCCGGAAACTCCATCGGCACATCTTTCATGGAGTGCACCGCCAGGTCGGCACTGCCTGCCAGCATGGCCTCTTCCAGTTCCTTGACGAACAGACCCTTGCCGCCAATCTTGGCCAGCGGCACATCCAGGATCTTGTCGCCCTGGGTTTTGATCTTGACCAGTTCCACGGTCACGTTGTCGTGGAGCCGCTCCAGTTCAGACTTGATAAATTCCGCCTGCCACAACGCCAGTGCGCTGCTGCGGGTTGCAATGCGAAGGGTTCGTTTTGACATGGTGTACGTTGCCGGATCTGAAAAATGGTACGCCAAGGGTACTCTTTGTGAGGCAAATTGTGGAGCCGAATGTTGTGCGCCCAGGCTACCCGGGGCGATGCTCCTTTAGCCATTGCCGTACAGAGGCGGCGTGTCTCCGGCTCACGGGCAGTTGCCCGTGCTGGTCTGTCAGATCAATCAGGTTCTGGCCATCCCGTTGTTTCAGCAGCGCTCGGATATAGCGCACGCCTACCAGGGTGTGTCGGTGAATTCGCAGCAGGTATTGCGAGTAGGTGCTTTCCAGTTCTTTCAGGGTGTAATCGGTGACGGTTTCGCCGCGCAGGTGATGGATGGTGACGTATTTCTGATCGGCTTCGCAGTACAGAATGCCCTGGATGTCGATCAGTTCAGTCCCGCGGTGGGTGCGGATGGCCAGCTGTTCGTCCGTACCCGATTGCTTTTCAGTCAGCGCCTGCAATTGCACCCGGTTGACTCGGCCAGCCCGATTGAGGGCGTCGGTCAGCGCTTCACGACGTACCGGTTTGAGCAGGTAGGCCACCGCGTGTACATCGAACGCCTGGATGGCGTAATGATCATAAGCGGTGCAGAAGATGATGGCCGGAGGGGCCTCCAACGAAGCCATCCGTCGGGCGGCTTCCATGCCATCGGTACCCGGCATGCGGATATCGAGCAGCAGGATGTCCGGCGCCAGGCGCGCGGTTTTCTCCAGTGCTTCGTCGCCGTCGCCAGCCTCGTCACAGACATTGTAGCCAGGCAATGCCTCCACCAGTCGGCGTATCCGCTCCCTGGCCAGAGGTTCGTCGTCGGCAATCAGTACGCTGCGGTGATTGTTGTCGCCCATGCTTGCCTACTTGCTCCCTGTTGCCGGTTTTCCGTTGCCACTCGCTGTCTGCCATGGCAGCCGGAGAGTGACAGTATAGATATCATTCTGGTGGCTGTGTTTCAGCACGGCGGGTTCACCGAACAGGGCGTGCAGGCGGGACTGAATGTTGGCAAGCGCCATTCGGTTGCCTTCGTGGCTACCCTGGTCAGAATCCGGGCGCGGGTTCTGCACCATCAGATAGACCGAGGGGCCCTTGCGGTAGGCCTCGACCTTTACGGTACCTCCATTCGGGCGGGGCTGAATGCCGTGATAAATGGCGTTCTCGACCAGCGGCTGGAGGGTCAGGGGAGGGATGGCCTGTTGTTCCAGTCCATCTTCGATATGCCATTCCAGTGTCAGCCGGTCTTCAAGACGAAGTTTTTCAATGGCCAGGTAGCGTTTGCACAGGTCCAGTTCCGCGCTCAGGGGGATCAGGCGGTCACCGTTGCGCAGGCTGGCGCGGAACAGTTCGGACAGATCCAGCACGGCGTCTTCGGCCCGTTCCGGGTTAACAACGATCAGGCTGGCAATGGTGTTCATGCTGTTGAACAGGAAGTGTGGATGGATTCGTGCCTGCAGGGCGGTCAGCCGGGCCTGCATTTCTGACTCCCGTTGTTGTTGCCACTGGAATTGCAGGTAGAAGTATCGCAGCACCATCAGTGTGATCAACAGCGCCAGCAGCAGTTTCTTGGCCACGCCCTGCCAGGCTTCGAGGCCGGGTTGCGGGTGGAGCACGCTGTCTGCGAAGAGGCTGAAGGCCAGCACATCCAGCATCACGATGGTAACAATCACTGTGGTGGCACGGGTAACTGTCAGCCGTGAGAGCCAGCGCCGCATGGGGCAGATCAGGGCGGCGCTGGTCAGCACCGTCCATTGCACGAACAGGGACAGCAGGCCGAAGTAGTTCCAGTCAATCCAGTGGCTTTCGGCCTGAACGATGGACAGCACCAGCACCAGCAGTTCACTGGTGACCACCAGCAGGAAAACGGCCCTGACCCGGCACAGGTCCGGCACATAGAAATCGGCGTCGCTGTCCGCGACTGCCTGGACTGGGCGTTCCCTGTTGTGTCTTGCGGCCATTGGACCTGTTCCTGATTCCTGTTCCTGATTAGGGGAGGGCAACTGGGCGCTGCGGAATGCTATAATCCTGCGATATTCCATTTACCCATTCCCGCAGAATGATGCCGGGCTGTCAGCAGGAAAGATAGACCATGACGGATCAGAACAAGAGCGCCGAGAAACCCTGGGGCGGTCGTTTCACCGAACCCACCGATGCCTTTGTGGAGCGTTTCACCGCTTCCGTGGGCTTTGATCAGCGCCTATACCATCACGATATTACCGGGTCCATTGCCCATGCCACCATGCTGGCGGAAGTGGGTGTGCTGACTGTGGAAGAGCGTGACACTATTATTGACGGCCTGAAAGCCGTCAAGGCGGACATTGAGGCCGGCACCTTCGAGTGGTCGGTCAGTCTGGAAGACGTGCATATGAACATTGAAGCGCGACTGACGGATCGGATTGGCATCACGGGCAAGAAGTTGCACACCGGTCGCAGCCGCAACGACCAGGTGGCCACGGATATTCGCCTCTACCTGCGCGACGAAATCGATGTCATTGCCGAAGAGCTTCGGCGCCTGCAAGCCGGCCTGCTGGATCTGGCCGAGCGCGAGGCCGAGACTATCATGCCGGGATTCACCCACCTGCAGACCGCTCAGCCGGTTACCTTCGGTCATCACCTGTTGGCCTGGTACGAAATGCTGGTGCGGGATGCCGAGCGCCTGCAGGACTGCCGCAAGCGTGTGAATGTGATGCCCCTGGGTGCTGCGGCGCTGGCGGGCACAACCTATCCGATTGATCGCGGTATCACTGCAAAACTGCTGGGCTTTGATCGGGCCAGTGAGAATTCCCTGGATTCCGTGAGTGACCGGGATTTCGCCATCGAATTCTGCAGCTTTGCCGCCCTGTTGATGACCCACCTGTCGCGCTTCAGCGAGGAACTGGTACTGTGGACCTCTGCCCAGTTTGATTTCATCGACCTGCCGGACCGTTTCTGCACCGGGTCGTCGATCATGCCCCAGAAGAAAAATCCGGACGTGCCCGAACTGGTACGTGGCAAGACCGGCCGGGTGAACGGCCACCTGATCAGTTTGCTGACCCTGATGAAGAGCCAGCCGCTGGCCTATAACAAGGACAATCAGGAGGACAAGGAGCCGTTGTTCGATACCGTGGACACCGTGAAAGGCTGCCTCAAGGCCTACGCGGATATGATCCCGGCCATCGAAGCCCGGGCCGACAACATGCGCGTGGCGGCCAAGCGGGGATTCTCCACCGCAACTGATCTGGCGGACTATCTGGTCAAGAAGGGCGTGGCTTTCCGCGATGCCCATGAAATTGTGGGCAAAGCGGTTGCGTTTGGCGTTGCCGAAGGGCGTGACCTCTCCGAGATGACCACGGAAGAACTCACCCGCTTCTCCGGCGTCATCGGCGAAGACGTGTTCGATGTGCTGACGCTGGAAGGCTCCGTGCAGGCGCGTGATCACCTTGGCGGCACTGCGCCGAAGCAGGTGCGCGCTGCAGTCGCACGCGCGCGCCAGGCACTCTAGCTAGCCGCCGATCTTCCCCGTGGTCAGGGTAACCTCCACCGGTTTCAGCTCCTCCAGTGGGCGTGGCCGGTAGAGGCGGAAGCCCTGGCCGTAGTGAATGCCAAGGGTTCGTACCTTTCGGAGGGTGTCGTCGTTCTCAATGAAGGTGGCGACCGTCACCTTGCCCGAGGCTTCCGCTATTTTATGAAGCGCCTCTACCATTACCTGCTGCACCGGATCGTCGTTCAGGTGCTGCATGATCTTGTGGTCCAGCTTGATGATGTCCACCGGCAGTTTCGCCGCCAGGCCGTAACTTTCCACCGACGCTCCCGCACCATCCAGCGCTACCCGGCAGCCAATGCGGTGCAGGCTGTCGCACAGCACCGCGACATCGTCCGGATACTGGGTGGCGTGGGCTTCCCTTATCTCCAGGCAGAAGCATTCCGGGGCAAAGGGTGATCCTTTCAGTGCGGCTTCCATAAAGTCCGCAAACGAGTCATCCAGTACGCTGGCCAGGGACAGGTTGAAACCGCAGTACTTGAGGCGCGGCTCCAGCAGACGGTGCTGTTCGAGCCAGGCCAGGGTCTGACGGATCACCTGGCGATCCAGGCGCTTGGCCAGGTCAAATCGTTCGGCAACGGGCAGGAAAGCGTCCGGGGTCAGAGGAGGGCTGTCAGGCGTCTCACCGGGAATCCGGGTCAGTATTTCGATGTGGTCGCCCCAGGTAACGCTGGCCACGGGGCGCAGCGATTGGTATTCAAGCTTTAGGTGGCCACTGTCGAGTGCCTGCTGGATTTGTGCCAGCACCTCGTTGGCCGTGCCCTCGTCCAGCGACAGGGACATGGCCCGGGCGGCATGAATCCGGTTGCGACCGGACGTTTTTGCGGTGTGGCACAGGTCAGCCGCCTGGGTCAGTAGTTGTTCGGAATCGGTGGGCGCGTCGTCGTCCAGAAACAGCAGGCCGCCACTGGCCGTTGTCTGTAACTGCTTGTCCTGCCAGTGGAACACGAAGCCGCCGATCAGCTCGAGAATGCTGTCGGCAATCTTGCGGGCGCGCGCTTCGGGGCAGTTTTCGATCAGCAGGGCGAAGGTGTCGCCGGCCAGTCGTGCCAGCGCATCCCGCTGTCGGATCTTGACCCCGAGATTGCCGGCCAGCTCACGCAGGTAACGGTCGCAGGTGCCGCTGCCGGCGATGTCGTTGAAGTGGTCAAACCCATCCAGGTCGAGATAGAGCAGGCTGTCACTGCTCTCCCGCCGTGGCTTCTGCTCCAGTGTTCGTTGCAGGCGGCCCAGGAAGGCTTTGCGGTTCATCAGGCCGGTGACCGGATCATGCTGGACGCGGTATTCGCTGCTGGAGGAATTCTGCAGGCGGTCGCTGATGTCCCGGGCCACATGAACGGCGCCAATCACGTCGCCCTGGTCATTGGTCAGGCGTTGATAGTGGATCTCGTACAGGGGCAGCTCCCGGTGCTGCTGCGCCATGGGCATTTCCACCACGAAGCTGTCGCGTTCGAAGGCGCGGTGCCAGAGTCGCTCGATAAGCCGTCGTTCGTTGGGGAAGCCCTGCAATACGGCGCTCAGGTTGCTTCCGGATTCCGGTCGGAGGCCGAAGGTAATCTCGAACTGGCGACTGAAGGCGCGGTTGAAATGCAACAGGTTTAGCTGGCGATCAACGGCGACCACCAGGTCGTTGGTGGCGTTGATCGTGGCACCAAGCATTTGCTCCGCCTGCTGGCGGGCGAGGGTGTGATTGCGCTCAGGCGTGTGGTCAACCAGCGTTCCTCCCAGTCGCTGTATCCGTTCGCCGGCTTTCAGGGCCCGGCCCGTCAACGTCACTTGGCGAACGTTCTGTCGCGCGGTTATCAGATCCAGCGTCAGGGAGAAGGGCTGCCCGGTGCGGATGCAGCGACGGAACAGGGCGCGTATCCTGCCCTGGCTGGACTGGCAGTAGAAAAGTGCCTGTTCGGGCGTGATTTCGCTACCGGGTCTTAATTCCAGCAAATGATACATGCCGTCCGTCCAGATCAACTCATTGCTGTGGAGGTCCAGCTCCCAGATACCAACGCCGGCGGAAGTTTCAGTCAGCCGAATCAGGCGGTGGTCGATGGGGGAATGATCCCGCTGGCTTATAAATGCGCTGGCGGCCTGGTCGGAATCGCGAATGTCCATGCGCAGGCTGAGACCCGCTGTGAAGAAAAAGCCTTCTTTGTGGCGGAAGGTGATCAGTATCGACTCGCCATTTTCAATTCGGTGGCGATGGGCCGGTGCAAAGGGATCGTCCTGGCGTGCGGCCAGGATGCACTGAACCTTGCGACCCTCCAGTTCGCTGGCGTCGTAGCCCAACACTGCCTCGGCGTGATGATCAGCGAACAGGATCACGCCGTCGTCGTTGATGCGGATCAGGGTTCGACGTTCGGCACCCTGGGGGGTGTCGGAACGGTCTCGACGGATAAAGAATTCTTTCACGACGGAAAAGCCTCAGCCAGGTTGTGGCAGGAGCGTGCTAATGTTCTCCCGCTTTTATTTTTTTGCCGATTTTGCCACGATTCGGTCATCATACTGATAATGGTATCGGAAAGAACCTCTCCCGCGGAGTCGCCTTGACCATCCAAACCGCTCCTATTGCCCTGGACTTTGATGAGGGTATAGACCGAAAAACGCTGCGCCGGCTGCGGGACCGGTTCATGGCTGTCAACCGGGAGCGCTGGGATCGTGCCCATTCGGCCCTGACCTATCGGCAACAGGCTGTCCTTGAAGTGTTGCCACTGGTTTTCCATCTAAATCACCCGTCTTTGCCCGGCTATCTCGACAGCGACTGCCCTTACGGACTGAGCCACTATCGGCCCCCCGAGTCCACGCTGAACGCTGCCCGGCGCCTGGCAAGAACCTTTTCACTCAAGGACGAGGGGCGCAGAAAGCCAGACCTGGAAGCCCTCTTCCTGATGGGCAGCCCCGGGACCCTGGGCCATTCGGTGGCCAGTGATCTGGATATCTGGCTGTGTCATCGCCCGGATCTCTCGGAGCGGGGCGTGCGTTGCCTGGAACGTAAGGCTCAAAGTCTGTCCATCTGGGCCGAAAGCCTGGGGGTTGAGCTTCATGTGTTTGTGTTTTCCGCCGCTGACTGGCGTGCCGGAAGGCAGCGGGCGGAAGTGACCGGGGAAAACTGCGGCAGTTCACAGCACTATTTGCTGCTGGACGAATTCTACCGCACGAGCATTCATCTTGGCGGCCGTTATCCATTGTGGTGGCTGGTCCCCGTGGAGGATGAGCGACGCTATGACGAGTGCGCCCGGCAGCTGATTGACTGCCGTTTTATCCGGGGTGATGAGTACATTGATTTCGGCCCCGTGTCCTCGATACCGCAGGAAGAGTTTCTGGGGGCTGGAGTCTGGCAGTTGTACAAAGGCATCGACATGCCCTGGAAGTCGATCCTCAAGCTGCTGCTGATCGAGTGTTATGCCCGTAGTAATGAGAGCCAAGAGAGCGATGAGAAACCACTGCTGTCCCGGGTCTTCAAGGCGGCGGTGTATTCCGGTGAAACCAACCCTGACCGGCTCGATCCCTACGTACTGCTTTACGAACGCCTTGAGCAGTGGCTGCTTGAAGAAGATGCCCCCCAACGCCTGGTCCTGGTGCGTCAGAGCCTTTATCTCAAGGCAGGCCTACCGCTTACCCGTTCGGCACAGACCCTCTCAGGCTGGAGAGCCAGGCTGTTGCAGGCCCTGGTGGACTCCTGGGGCTGGTCGGCTGCTGAGTTGAAAAACCTGGACAACCGGATCCGCTGGCGTGCAGAGGACGTGGTCACCCTTCGGCGGGCCGTGGTGGCCGAGTTGACCCACAGCTACCGGCTGTTGTCTCGGCTGGCTCGGGATCATGGCACCCGTGCGGCCATCACCAGCAATGACATGAACCTGCTGGGGCGTAAGTTGTACGCGGCGTTTCAGCGTAAGGCCGGGAAGGTAGAGCAGATCAACCCCGGGCTAGCCCCCTCCCTGGCAGAAGAGAATCTTGCGTTCCATCACCAGTCGGAACAGGGTGGTTCGGCCGGTCACGACGGCTGGTTGCTATACCGTGATCTTGAGGACCCGTCAGATGCGCTCTGGCAACCGGTCATACGCCGTTCGGGCAATCTCAGTGAACTGTTGGTGTGGGGCTATTACAACGGCTTGCTGACCCGGGCCACACGGTTGAATGTGCGAGCCGGCAGCAGCATTGCCTCGGTGGCGGAACTGCGGGAAATGCTGGATGCACTTGGTGCGTTCCTGCCATTCCCGGTGGAGCCGGCTGGCCGGGAGGCGCTTTCCCGGGGTGTGCACCCGCTGCGCAACCTGCTGTTTGTCAATGTCGGGGTCGACCCTCAGGCCTATCTGACCGAGCGGGGCTTGCACAAGCTTAGCGCCCGTCACGATTCACTGGGCTTCAGCGGTGGACGGGAGAACCTGGTGAATACCATTGACCAGGTCACCTTCAATAGCTGGCACGAGGTGAGTTTGCAGCACTACGCTGCCGGAGACACGCTGGTGCAGTGCCTCAAAAACGTGCTGGCTTCAGTCGCCAACGCTCCGGACCGGTTGCCGGACATCATGGTTCATAGCCACAGCACAGGCCACGGAGCCGCCATAGCCCGGCGCGTACGCGAGCTGTTCATGGACGTGATGCGTTATTTCTTCGCCGGCGGTGTCGGCCCTCATCCCCTGCGTTACGTCATCGAGATGGATCGGCGATACTTCCTGCTTCAATTCAATGGCACTGAGCCCGGATTCGTGGCCTTGGACAGCAACGAAGCACTGATGGCGTATCTGTCCAAACCGCAGGAATCCTATGTGCCAGTGGTGTTTGACCAATACGCCTTGCTGGATGACCTGCCATTACGCGCCGTGTGCCATGCCAGCGAGCCGGATAACATTCAGGTGTTCTACCGGGTCACAGGAGAGACCGCGAAGGTGTGGGTCGTGGATGAACTGGGATCGGTGTTCTGCTGGCAGCAGGGTTACACCAATCGTCGCTTCCTGCTGGTGCCCTTGCTGCGATTCCTGGAGAACCTGATTGAACGCCGGCAGTTGCGACAACTGGACGCCGTGACCGATGTTGCAGGTGTCCAGTGCTATGAGATGGTGCTTCGCGACAGTCAGTGGCGTGCGGAGAGGCGGCCGGACGCCGACAGCAACGTGCGCCTGCCCGGGCTGGATGTACAGGCCATCGGTATTCAGGAGGGTGACTCTCAGGTGCGTTTCGATATTTTCTGTGGCGACCAGGAATTTACCGTCCAGGAGTATGGAGACCAGCTGATACCCGCGGTGGCCCACTATATTCGTTCGCTCCGCCAAAGTGACGAGCGCTACCCGGTCTACCTGACGGATGTTCACCTACCCCATGACCTGGATCCACAGATATACCAGCAGCATATCCAGACCATCCAGTATCTCTACTACCGTACCGAGTTGGAAGATTTGCTGAACCGGCATCTGTAGTATCCGGAATCGTGGGTGGTAGCATCTCGCCGGGCGCGGCCTCACTCAGGTATACTGCGTGCATACAGACAACGGGGGCAGCTACCCATGAAGCCAGGACAGACACTTACGTTCCTGCTGGTGATGGTCGTGTTTCTGGTTGGGTGTGGCCAGAAGGGGCCGTTGTATCGTCAGGCACCTGCCAGTGACGATGCCGCAACCGAGCAGGCCGCACCCAGTCAGAAATCCAGCGAACACGACAGCAGCGAACCGGCTGAAGACCACTAGGTTCGGCAGGCTGCCCCGATAACAGGCTCAGGAAATCCATGGATCACTTCAATTACCGCAGCGGTGAATTGTTCGCTGAGAACGTGGCGGTTGAGGACATTGCCCGGCGTTTTGGTACGCCAGCCTATGTCTATTCCCGCGCCACCCTCGAGCGCCATTACCGCGCCTATGATGATGCGCTTGCCGGTCGGCCACACCTGGTGTGCTACGCCGTCAAGGCCAACAGTAATATCGCCGTGCTGAACGTGTTGGCAAGGCTCGGCGCCGGTTTTGATATTGTGTCTGCCGGAGAACTGGAGCGGGTGATCCGTGCTGGCGGGGATCCTGCGAAAACCGTCTTTTCCGGGGTCGGCAAACAGCGCTGGGAAATGCGCCGCGCCCTCGAGGCCGGTGTTCGCTGTTTCAATGTGGAGTCCGACACCGAACTGGATCGCCTGAACGAAGTGGCGGGTGAGCTCGGTGTCAGGGCGCCGGTTTCCCTGCGTGTGAACCCGGACGTGGACGCCGGTACCCACCCCTATATTTCCACGGGGCTGAAAGAGAACAAGTTCGGCATCGACATTGCGGAAGCTCCGGCCGTCTATGAGCGTGCCGCCGCCATGCCAAACCTGGACATACAAGGTGTGGATTGTCACATCGGCTCGCAGCTCACGTCGGTGTCACCTTTCCTCGATGCGCTGGACCGTGTGTTGGAACTGATCGATACCCTGGCGCAAAAGAATATTAATATCCGGCATCTGGACATGGGCGGTGGCCTGGGGGTCACCTACGATCAGGAGCAGCCGCCGCAACCGTCGGATTATGTGACCGCGCTGGCGGAACGCCTGAGCGATCGGTCGCTGGAGCTGATCATGGAGCCGGGGCGGTCCATTGCCGCCAATGCTGGCATCCTGCTGACGCGGGTTGAATTCCTCAAGTGCACTGAACATCGCAACTTCGCCATCATAGATGCGGCAATGAACGACCTGATTCGTCCCGCGCTCTACAGCGCGTGGCAATCCATTGTCCCGGTAACGCCCCGCAACGACGGTGACGAGAAAGCGTGGGACCTGGTTGGGCCGGTGTGTGAGACTGGTGATTTCCTTGGCAAGGATCGCAAGCTGAGACTCCAGGCGGGCGATTTGCTGGCGGTTCGGTCCGCCGGGGCCTATGGTTTTGTGATGAGCTCCAACTACAACACCCGTAACCGTCCACCGGAACTGATGGTTGATGGTGAACAGGTGCACATTGTGCGTCGGCGGGAAACCCTGGAAGAACAGCTTGGCCCAGAAAGCTGTTTGCCGGAATGAGTGGAGAGGCGGAGATGAGTCAGTCCCGGCGCAATCAGGGCCCAATGCTTAACTTCACCAAGATGCACGGTCTTGGGAACGACTTCATGGTGGTGGACGCCATCAGCCAGCCCTTTCGCCTGCGCCCGGAGATGATCCGCGAACTGGCCGACCGGAATTTCGGCATTGGCTTTGATCAGTTGCTGGTGGTTGAACCCCCGGGGCTTCCCGATGTGGACTTCCGCTACCGGATATTCAACAGCGATGGCTCGGAAGTCGAGCAGTGCGGCAACGGGGCCCGCTGTTTTGCCCGCTTTGTCCGCGACCAGCGCCTGACCAACAAGAAGGTGATCCGGGTTCAGACCGCCAAGGGCGTTATCGAATTGAGAGTCGGACGTGCAGGCATGGTCACCGTCGATATGGGGGTGCCGGAACTCAATCCTCCGGCCATCCCGTTCGCTGCCGACCGCCGCAAGGACGTGTACACGGTGGAACTCGGCGGTGACACCGTGGAACTCAGTGCCGTCTCCATGGGCAATCCCCATGGGGTGCTATTGGTGGATGACGTGGATACCGCCCCGGTAGGCGAGTTTGGCCCCAGGCTTGAGAGCCATCCGCGGTTCCCGGCGCGGGCCAACATCGGGTTCCTGCAGATTATTGACCGGACCCGCGTTCGCCTGAGGGTGTTCGAGCGTGGTTCCGGCGAAACCATGGCCTGCGGCAGTGGCGCCTGTGCGGCGGTGGTCGCCGGCTGCCTGCGAGGGCTGCTGGACAGCCGGGTGGACGTCGAGCTGAAAGGCGGGCGCCTGGTCATCGAATGGCAGGGTGAGGGGGCCCCTGTTATGATGGAAGGCCCGACGGCCAGCGTTTTCGAGGGTCAGCTTCGCCTGCCGGCAGACCAGCCCCCGAAACGACGTAAGAGCACGCGGCACAGCGATGCAAAATCAGGTACCAACCGACAGAACAATCGCCATCGCCAGCCGGCCACATCAAGGCCCTGACCATCAGGAGAGCAGCATGACAGAACAAACGGCCCACAAGAAGGCCGAAGGGCTCACCCGGGAAGCCGTCGCAGATTATCTGCGGAATAACCCCGATTTCTTTATTGATCAGGACGAGCTCCTGCGCAGCCTGACCCTGCCCCACGACAGCGGCCGGGCGATCTCGCTGGTAGAGCGCCAGGTGCACCTGTTTCGCGAACAGCGCGACACCTTGCGTCGCGAGTTGGTAGAGCTGGTGTCCATTGCACGCCACAACGACCGTCTGTTCGAAAAGAGCAAGCGCCTGCTGATGCAGGTGATCGAGGCCCGCAACCTGAATGATATGGCCGCCGCGATTGATGACAGTATCCGTGGTGATTTCGGTCTGGACGCGGCCTCGGTGATTCTCTTCACCGACAGCGAGTTGCCGGCAGCGGCGCAAGGCGCCCTACACGTGGTGTCGCCGGATGAGGCGAAAGCGCGCCTGGGTGGCTTGCTGGAAGGGGATCGCGCCGTTTGTGGCCAGTTCCGTGAGAGCGAGCGCAGTTTCCTGTTCCCGGACCGGGAGGAACCCATTGCCTCCGTGGCGTTAGTGCCACTGCGTAACAACGAATTGGTCGGGGTTTTTGCCGTGGGTAGTTGCGAACCCGGGTACTTCGACCAGAGTATGGGATCACTCTTCCTGACCTACATCAGCGACACTCTGAGCCGTCTGTTGCCGCCTATCCTGCAAAGGCATGCCGCCACGTTGCCTGTCACCGATGTGGTCGCGGAGTCCCGCTGACCATGTCGCTGGCTGACGAGGAAACCGGCCCGGCTGCCACACTGGCAGAGCCTGTGGCCGCGTTCCTGCGTTATCTGGCGTCGGAGAAGCGACACTCACCACGCACCTGCGGCAGTTATCGCGATGACCTGAACCGCTTTGCTGCGTGGGTTGAGCATCTACCGTCACCGGCCTGGCGGTCGGTCACCAGCCACGACTTGCGACGATACGTTGCCCAGCTCAGCCGTGAAGGTTTGGGCGGTCGGAGTATTGCCCGTCACCTGTCTGCCATCCGCCGGTTCTACGAATACCTGTTACGGGAACACCTGGCTGTCGACAATCCGGCGTTGGACATCCGGGCTCCGAAGTCCGGTAGGCGTCTACCGAAGGTGGCGGACGTGGACCAGCTCAATCACCTGCTGGACGCAACGCCCGATGATCCGCTGGAAATTCGCGACCTGAGCATGTTCGAGCTGATGTATTCCTCAGGGCTGCGGTTGTCGGAACTGGCGGGGCTGGATCTCCAATCCGTAGACGCCCGAGGTGGGGAGGTCCGGGTGCTGGGTAAGGGGCGCAAGGAACGCCTCCTGCCGGTTGGGCGAAGGGCGTTGGAGGCACTGGCTCGGTGGCTTGACGTGCGCGGAGCGATGGCGCCAGACGGAGAGAATGCCCTGTATGTGAGCCGGCGAGGTGATCGGCTCAGTACTCGCAGTATCCAGTCCCGCCTCAGCCGGTGGGGAATGTCGAAAGGGGCGGACCAAAGACTGCATCCCCACCTGCTTAGGCATTCCTTCGCCAGCCATATGCTGGAGTCCAGTGGTGACCTGCGAGCGGTGCAGGAGTTGCTGGGCCATGCGGACATCGCGACGACCCAAGTCTATACTCATCTGGATTTCCAGCATCTGGCAAAGGTCTACGATCAGAGCCATCCCAGGGCTCGCCGTCGCGGTAACAGGCAGGAAACGGAGCATCGTTGAGGCATCAGTCACGGAACAGGCGTCCAGTAAAAGGGCCAGGAGCGCTAAATGTCATCGGACCCATCCTGGAAGGATAAGTACCTCCAGGCACTTGAAACTTCAGAACAGCGTGAATCGCATTGGGAAGCTGAAAGGAACCTGCTTCAGCGTATGCTGGTGCGTACCAGTCTGGCGTCCGAAGGACAGACTGCGGAGCTGGACCGTTTGCTGGAACGGGTTCGTGACGAGTTACGAAAGCCCCCTCTCAACGCAGACAGCTGGCGGGATTTGCAGGAGAGAATTGACCGTCAGGTGGCGGCGCTGGACGACCGCAAATCTGAATCCACGGACCGGCTGAGAACCACATTCGAGCAGTTGCTGTCGGAACTGCGCTCCCATCCTATGTTCAAATCCGGCAAGGACCGTATTCGAGACCTGGAGAAGCGACTCCGGAAACCGGAAACCCTTCAGCTCGATGCGACCGGATGGTTGGTCGATCTGGCATTGGTGTTGGAAACTGGGCTGGGCAGCGGTGACGGGCAGGATCGCAAACGAAGTCGGTTTGGCCGGCTGTTTGGTGGCCGGGGAAGCCAGGAGCCGTCCGACCAGCCGATGTTGGCGGAAGCCGCCGAGAACACGCTGGCTTCGCCTGCCGTTGAACTGGCGATGCCTGGCACAGAAGACAGCGAACGCCTGAAGATTGCACGGCGGGTTGGTGAACTGCTGGGGCATATGCTGGATCAGGTGACACTGGAGGCTGCGTCGGAGGCAAGAGCCCGACGGCTACAGGAATCGCTGTTGAGCAGCGATAACTGGGATGAGCTGCGGGAGGGGCTGAGCAGCGTGGCGGAACTGGTAATCGCCGCGGTTACCCGGGGGCAAAGGGAGTTTGAGGCCTTCCTTCGGCGTCTCGATGAACGGCTGGACGCGTTGCGCCAGTGTTTTACCGAGCAGGCGAATGCCCAGGCCGGGCGACTGGATGCCTCGCAGGAATTGGATCGCGATATCCGCCAGGAGCTATGGTCGTTCGGCCAGCAAGTGGAAAGCAGTGTTGACTTCGACGGGCTGAAAGACTCAGTGAGCCAGCACCTCGAGACGATCAGTGGGGCCGTCGAGCGGTTTCGGGAGCAGGAGTCCGAGCGCGAGCGTAACCTGTCGCTGCAACTGGAGCTCATGCAGGAAAAACTGGTGACGATGGAGGCCCAGTCGGAACAGGTCCGGGAAAAACTCCGGGAGGAACGTGAAAAAGCCCTTACCGATGTCCTGACCCAATTACCCAACCGGGAAGCCTGGCAGGAGCGACTGTCGTTCGAGTACCAGCGCTGGCAGCGTTATCGTCATTCACTGTCGGTCTGTGTGCTTGATATTGATTTTTTCAAGCGTGTGAACGATTCCTATGGCCACAAGGCGGGTGATCGCGTGTTGCAACTGGTTGCCCGTGCCCTCCGTGAGCGGCTGAGGGCAACCGACTTCATCGCCCGTTTTGGCGGGGAAGAGTTCGTGATCCTGTTGCCGGAAACCAATGTGGACAACGCCCGGTCGGTATTGGATAGCATGCGCGGGCATATCGCGGAGCTGCCGTTCCATTTCCGGGGAGAACCGGTGTCGGTGACGTTTTCGGCAGGGCTGGCGGAATTTGATGGGGACGACGACGAGGACGATGTGTTCGACCGGGCCGACAAGGCTCTGTACCTCGCCAAGGACTCCGGCCGCGACCAGGTGCTTATTGCAGGACGTGATGTCTGACTCAGTGCCGCATCAGGGCATCGAGCTCATCGATAATTTCCGCCCAGTCAGAGTCGTCCTCGAGGCCCTCTTCGAGGAAATGTGACTGGCTTTCCGACCAGAAAGGGGCATCCTGCAACGCAATTTCCGGGGGCAGTGGCGAGTGCTGGGCGATAAAACTCTCAATGCTGACGCTGTCGGATGGCATACCGAGTTGTTCAAAAAGCGTGCTGAAATCGTGTTTGCTGGTATCCATGGTTATGGTTCTCCCCAAGGTTGCCGGTGCTTTAAAACGCTGTGGGCACGATCAGAGTAGATCGGGTAACCCGCTGAATGCAATCGGAAGAATTTACGGGTATGGTTCCCTGAACTGTAGCCGAACCGGTGAGGATATCCAGTGAGGTCCGTTTTTCATTTTGTGCTGTTGCTGACCGCTATTCTGGTGCCCGGCGTGCCCGCTGCTGAGCCGCCGCAACCCTCTCCGGCGCCGGTGCTGGGTAGCGAGGATCTGCGCTGGCTGGCGGAGAGAGAATCGTTCCGGGTCGGGGTGCGAAGTGGTCAGGTGCCGCTGGTGTTTGATACCGGCGAGGGAGAGCTGGCGGGCATCTTCATTGATTACCTTAATCGGCTGTCAGAGAAGCTTGGTGTGCCTATTGAGCCGGTGTCGGCTCCGGAAGAACAACTCGGTGAATGGTTGCAGGATGGGACCCTGGATGCCCGGTTGAGTACCCATCTGGCCCATCGTTCCCCTCCTTCCAATGTAGTGCTTTCCTCGCCGCTGATGAGTTTGACCTATGGCATATTCGTTGGTGCCGATGATGCAGGCATTCGCACGCTCTCGGACCTTGAGGACGCGAACATTGCCCTGATCACCAACGATCCCAACCAGTTCGCATTGCTTGACCCTGTCGATAGCTTTTCACCCGTGCCGGTTTCCAGTATCAGCGAAGCCGTTGGCAGGGTGTTGTCAGGACAGGCGGATGCGTTTCTGGGCCCGGTTCCGGTGGTGTCGGACTATCTGCAGTCTGCCATGGTCAATGGGGTTGGGGTGGCCACGCTGCTGAACCAGCAATCGGTCGACGTGGTGCTGGAAATGGCAGCGGAGAGTCACCAGGAGAATGACCAGGAGCGCGACCAGTTGTATCGGGTGCTCAACCAGGCAGTTCTGGCGATTGACCACGGTGAGCACCGGTCGATCCGCCAGTCGTGGTTGCAGACCGAGTTGCCGGAACTGGATCCCTCCGCCATTTCCCTGTCGGTTGACGAGAGGGCATTTCTCAATCAAAACCCGAATCTTCGAGTGGCCTTCCGGCCGGATTGGCCGCCGTTCGAGTATACCCAGAATGGTCAGTCTGCCGGGCTCGTGCCGGATCTGGTCAAACGCCTGGAAGAACAACTGAACATTCGCTTCAGCCGTCAGGTGATGGACAACAGCGCCGATGAGGAAAACGCTTTGCGTTCGGGGGAGGTGGATATACTGCCCGCAATGTCCCGAACCCCAAGGGTCGAGGAATCTTTCCTGTTCAGCCGTGCCTATTTGACCGTTCCCATTGCCCTTGCCATCCGTGACGACGGTCGCTTTATCGGCGAATTGAGGGAGCTGAGAGACGAAAAGGTGGGTGTGGTTAATCGCCAGGCGGGGCATGATTACCTATTGATCAACCACCCCAACCTCGACCTGTATCCGATGACGTCCATCGAGGAAGGGCTGCTGGCCCTGTCCAACGGCGACCTCGATGTCATGGTGACTCATATTCCGGCAGTCAGCTATACCGTTGCCCGCCTGGGGTTGTCCAACCTTCGGATAACAAGCATCACGCCTTACCAGTATGAGCTACGGTTCGCCGTCAGCAAGGAACGGCCCGAATTACAACGCATCCTCAATAAAGCGCTGGGCAGTCTGGATGCCACCGAGACCGAGTCGATCTACAATCGCTGGATCCACCTGGATATCGAGCAGGAAACGGACTACACCGTGGTGCGTCGTATTGTGCTTATCGCCCTCGTGGTGGTACTGATCTTCCTGTACTGGAACCGTAAACTGTCACGGGAGGTGGACGAGCGAATCCGATCTGAAAACGCACTACGCCGCAGCGAAGACGAGCTTCGGGCGGCCAAACTGGAGGCGGAACGCCTGGCGCGGGAAGCTGAGGCGGCCAGCCTGACGAAAAGCGAATTCCTCGCCAATATGTCCCATGAGATCCGCACGCCGATGAACGCGGTGATTGGCTACAGCGACTTGCTCAGTAATACCGTCAAGGATCCCCAGCAGCGGAATTACCTGGATGCCATTCGCGCGGGCAGCCGCAGCCTGTTGATGCTGATCAACGACATCCTGGACCTGTCCCGCATCGAAGCAGGAAAGATGCGGCTGGAGTATTCGGCGGTGTCGGTGCGGCGGCTGCTCAGTGATGTACGCCACATATTCGACCTGCGCGCCACCGAGCAGGGTATCTCGCTGGAAGTCAGCGTTGACTCCAAGATGCCGGCGGCGATGATGCTGGATGAAACACGACTGCGGCAGGTGCTTTTCAATCTTGTTGGCAATGCCATCAAGTTTACCCATGAAGGTGGTGTGACGGTCCGCGCCACGGCCACACCGCGGAAGTCATCGGAGAAGCAGCCGGTCGAAGAGGTGGCCAGTGAGGCAGATCGTCGCTGCTTTTACCGGTTGGTTGTGACGGTGTCCGATACCGGCATCGGCATTCCTCCCGGCCAGCAGGAGCAGATCTTCGACGCTTTTGAGCAGCAGGAAGGGCAGAACACGCGGCGTTATGGGGGCACGGGGCTGGGCCTGGCCATCAGCCGCAAGCTGGTGCGCATGATGGGCGGTGAACTGCAGGTTGAGAGTGAGCCTGGCTCGGGCTCCACCTTTACGGTCAAGCTTCCTCGGGTTGAGGCAACCGGTGCCCAGGCCGAAGAAGATGGTACGCCCCAGGAGTCGGAACGCCTGCTGGCACAGACGCTCAGCATGCAGGAGCGTGGATGGTTGCAGGAGCAACTTGCACGGGATTTTGGCGACGAGTGGGAGACGGTACGTGAAAGCGGCGATCCGGAACAGATGAAGGATTTTGCCAACCGGGTGCTGGAATGGGGTAAGCGGTTCCGTTCGCCCTCGGTTACCCGATATGGAGAGAAACTGCTGGCGGACGTGGAGGCGTTTAACCTGGATTCCGTGAACAGTGCTCTCGAATCCTTTCCGCGCCTTCTGGGACGGGATCAGTGACTGGAAAGTGTCAGAGGCAGTCGAACTGCGACTTGCGGTCAAAGGCGACAGCGACCATGTCGTAGCCCGAGTCGGACAGCGAGCGAATCAGCTCGCGATCTTTCAGCAGAGCCATGCAGACCCGGTGTACGTTGGCCTGAAGCTGTTCCTGAGGGGGCTCGGACTCGAATCTGAAATCGACGATCAGGTATTTACGCTCGACGGCCGATGTGGCGGGAATGTCTTCACGCTCAATGCTTTCATAGCCAATGTAAGTAGCTTGTTTATCGGGGAAGATTCCACTTAGCAACACGTCCAGGTTGCCTGCCATGACCGGTTGCGAGGCCAGTGCCAGTAACAGGCTGAGAGCGCCGGTGATGCGTTTGATGGCCATGAGAGCCGCTCCTTTGGAATCGGTTCGTCGATCAATGTAAACATATGTAACGTTTAGTTACTGATGATTATCGCAGAGTGCGAACAGGTTTGCGTATTTTTTGCACGAATTTTTCAATTGTTTGCAATGTTCAGAGAATCCATCGGCTGGGTGTGGATTTCCGCAGCCTGCCAGGATCAACTACTATGGATAAAAACAGAAGCGCATAGAGGCAGGATGATGTTCCAACTCGTCTTCAAAGGTGAATGCACACCGGGAACCGACCCGGCAACCGCCCGCAGTAATGCCAGAACCCTGTTCAAGGCAACGGTGGACCAGATTGAGCGTATGTTCAGCGGTCAGCCAGTCGTTATCCGCAACAAACTGGAGGAAGTCCAGGCGGAAAAGTACCGCGCGGTGCTGCAAAAGCACGGCATGGTGGCTTATGTGCAGCCCATGGAGGGCGCCGTTGCCTCTGCAGCCGAGCGCGCGGCGCCCGCCGCTCAACCACAGGCTGAGCCAAAACCTGCCCCTGCAACGCCCCCAGCAGGGGCAGCGGGTACTGATGCCGGGTCCGGGAGCGCCGTTGCCGTGGAGCCGGGCGACCGCTTGCCAGTGGCGGGCGATAAAGTCGACAGCATTCTTTCCGGGTCCGGGCTGACACTTGACCCCGTTGGCGTCACGCTTGAGGAACACCGGGAGGCTCCCGCTCCCATGTTCCAGCATTTGGACGACTGGACACTGGCGCCTCCGGGCAGTGACCTGGGCGTGAAGCGTGAGGTTCCACCACCGGTTGTACCTGATGTCTCTCACCTGTCCCTGGCGGACGAGGATCCCACAGACGATGCCTGACAGTCGGACGGGATGATGTTAACAGCCAGATTGACCGCCCTCCTGCTTGCCGTGCTCGCAGCTATGCCCCTTATGGCCGACGTAGGGCGGCCGAAAGTGGGCCTGGTGCTAAGCGGCGGAGGGGCCAAGGGCATGGCCCATGTGGGTGTGCTGCGAGTGCTGGAAGAATTGAAGGTGCCCGTGGACATTGTGGTGGGCACCAGTGCCGGCTCCGCGGTTGGGGCACTCTATGCCTCTGGTATGGAGGTCCAGGAGATTGAAGAGCGCTTTATCGAGATGGACTGGGTGTCCAGTTTTCGTGACGACCCGGGCCGTGCCTACAAGCCTGTCAGGCGCAAGCGTCAGGACTGGCGCTACCCGGTCTCGCCCGGCATCGGTGTGCGCATGGACGGCCTGCATTTGGGGGGCGGTATCATCGCCGGTCAGAACCTCGGTTTTATCCTCAATGAGCTCACCCGTGATGCAGCCCTGGTTGAAGATTTTGATGAACTGGCCATCCCGTTCAGGGCCGTCGCCACGGACCTGGAAACCGGCGAGGAAGTGGTGATCGGCAGTGGCAACCTGTCGGAAGCGATCCGCGCCAGCATGAGTATTCCCGGCGTCTATGCGCCGGTCACACTGAATGGGCGTTTGCTGGTGGATGGAGGTGTGGCCAATAACCTGCCGGTCAGCGTGGCCCATGAGCTTGGGGCCGACATTGTCATTGCCGTGGACATCACCGATCCCCTGTTGGAGCGGGAGGACATACGCGAGGCGTTCTCTGTGGTTGGTCAGTTGACCACCATGATGACGCGGCAAAACACCGAGCGGCAGCTCAAGTTGCTGGATGATCAGGACATCCTGATGCGACCGGATCTGCAGGGCTTGTCCTCAGCAGATTTCTATGAGGCTCCGGCGCTGTTTGAGCTGGGCGCCAGCAGTGCTCGTGGTCACGCAGGGGAACTTCGTCATCTGAGCGTCAGTGATGATGAGTGGGATCGATTTCGCGGTCGCCTGAAGGCGCACTCCTTCAACCCGGGCGTTATCACCGATATTCGCATTGACGACCGTTCTCGCCTGGCGGGGGATTTCCTTCGTGAGCGCATACGCCAGCAGACGGGTGAGCCTCTGGATGTGGATGCACTGGAGGAGGATCTCAAGCGTATTTACGGTCTTGGCTACTATGAAACCGTTTCCTATTCGCTGGTGCCGACCGACGGCCCCGGCACGGACCTGGTTATTCGGGTTCGCGAGAAAAGCTGGGGACCGAACTACCTGTCCTTTGGCCTGAACTACGAAGACAATTTCGAGAACGATACCCGGTTTAATGTCGCCACGTCGTTGCGGATGACGGGGCTGAATGCCCTGGGCGGTGAGTGGACGACCGGGCTTCAGTTGGGCACCCAGCCCCGGGTTCGAACCGAATGGTTCCAGCCACTGGACTATGGTTTCGAAAGATTCCTCACGCTGGGCGGTGCCTATTCCCGTGAAAGCCTGAGTGCGTTCGATGGCGAAGGCGAGCGCATAACCGAAGTGGATATCACCAATCGCCAGGTGGATCTGGCCCTGGGTACCGAACTGGGTGTAAACGGAGAGGTGCGTCTTGAGTATGTGCGGGGCTACGCCACCGTCGACGAGCAGATCGGCGCACCGATGGCGCCCTCCGGCTCCATCCAGAGTGGCAGTCTCCGGCTCCAGCTTGTTCACGACTCCCTCGACGATACCTTCCTGCCGGAGTCCGGCGGGTTCGCCGGCATTCGTGGCCGGTTCGAGCGCCCAGGCCTTGGGTCCGACCGTCATTTTGATTCGGTCACCGTCATGGCCCTGGGCACCGCAAGCTGGAGACGGGCGAGTATCACCGGCCTGTTGTATGCCAACGCGGTCACCAAGGGCGTGGCCGGCATCGAGAATTCAGTACTGCTGGGCGGCTTTCACCGGCTATCGGCATACAGCCAGGGCGAAGTGGCGGGAGAGGATGCGGCTCTGGCAGGCGTCTTTGTCCGGCAGGAATTTGGCGGGCCGTTTGTGCCCTGGTTTGCCGGAGCCGGGTTCGAGACTGGTAACGCCTGGTCCTCGCTGGGGGAGGCCCGCTGGAACAACCTGTTGCGCTCTGGGAGCCTGTTTGCCGGCGTTGAAACCTTTCTGGGACCGGTGCAGATTGCCACGGCCTACAACAACCGGGATGACTGGAGTGCCTACCTCAACGTCGGCTTTTCGTTTACCCGGTTGTTTGAATGAGCCGCCCGTTGCTCAAGCCGTAGCCGATGCGCTGTGAATAGCGTCAAGCACCTGCTGACACTGTTGTTCCGCGTACCCGGCCAGAATGGCCGCAAGACGTTCCTCGTCCCGTTCCTTGATCGCACCGATCGATTCCCGCACATGGGCCAGGTTGTCTTCCAGCACCCGGTTGCCACCACGCTGGAACGCCACAAAGGCGCAACGTTTTGCCGATGGCCACAGATCCTCAATGGCGGAAATGATGAAATAGTTGTCGGCATAGGCCAGTGAGGCCTGAGTGTACTCTATGCCCAGCTCCAGAAACGCCAGCAGGTCGTTATTGTCATGGCAGCCTTTCATACGCTGGTAGAGGGATTCGAGTTTGTCCATGTCGGCTGCCTGCCACTGCCGCACCAGCTTGCGACCGGTATGGGTCAGGTACAGTTGCAGCACTTCGTACAGGCTGCGTACAAAATAGTCGTCCAGCGGCGTAACGAATGCGCCCTTGCGGGGCACGTTCTGTACCAGATGGCGTTTTTCAAGCAGCAGCAAGCCTTCGCGGATCGACCCGTGGCTTACGTCCATTTGCTTTGCCATGGCGCTTTCGTAGATGCGTTCGCCGGAGCGAAGCTGACCGAAAGCGATGAGGTTTTCGATGTGACGGGCGACCTGTTCGGTCAGGGTTTCGCGAGGCTTGAATGTGGTCATGGTCCTGCTTCGTTACAGCATGCTGGCTCAATGGTTCTGGAATACTCTCACATTCTTTGCGTATGGAAAATGGGCACACCAAAACGGGCCAGGCCCTGGTGGAGGGTTTCAGAGCAGGGGGCCAAGCAACCGTATGGTGCGGCACGTCAACCGGAAGGCCACAGAACGGTCCCGGTAATCCCGTTCCGTCATCAGTCGACTGGTGGTGAGATCCTGTTCCAGCAGATGTTCAATGCCGCTCACAAACTCAACGGCGGTACTGATGGCGGTTATCTCGAAGTTCAGTCGCATCGAGCGGTTGTCCAGGTTGGCGGTGCCGATGGCCGCGTAGCGGTCATCCACCAATACGACTTTCTGATGCATGAAGCCCGGCTGGTAGCGATAGATGCCAATGCCGGCGCGGCATGCCTGTACCAGGTATGAGTACGCAGCCAGTCGGATCAGCCGGCTGTCAGATTTCTCGGGGATAATGATTCGCACGTCCACACCCCGCAGGGCCGCCAGTTGCAGGGCGTTCATGATCTGAACGTCGGGCACGAAATACGGTGAGGCGATCCAGATCCGCGTACGGGCATTGTTGATGCAATTGAGGAAAAACAGCGTGCAGGTTTCGTAGGTATCCGCCGGGCCGGTGGGCAGAATCAGAACTTCCTGGTTGCCAGGCGTCGGTTGGGAAGGCGTCCAGTTGAGCGTCGGGAAGTCCTCACTGGCCCAGTTCCAGTCCTCGAGCCAGGCCAGTTGCAGCCCGGTCACCGCCGGGCCGGTAATGCGGCAGTGGCTGTCACGCCAGGGCTCCTCGTCCATGGCAGTGCCCAGATACTCGTCGCCGAGGTTGATGCCTCCGACAAATCCGACCTCACCATCACAGACCAGCAGTTTCCGATGATTGCGGAAGTTGACCTGCAGGCGCATGCGACGAAAATTGCCGTCTCCGAACGAGGCAACCTTTGCACCGGCGGCGGCCAGTTCCCGGAGGTACTTCCGCGGTAGCCAGACACTGCCAATGTCGTCATAGAGGAACCAGACCTGAACGCCCTGGGCCAGCTTGCGTTTCAGGATCGACTTGATGCGTTGGCCGACCTTGTCGGAGCGAACAATGTAGAACTCCAGGAGAATGTAGTGTCGGGCGTTTTCCATGGCATCGAACAGCGCCTCAAAGGTGGCTTCCCCATTCTTGAGGAGGTCGCATCGATTCCCGGTGGTAAACGGCTGTCGGCCCAGCTTGCAGAGGACCTGGAGTTCGTCCGGAACATGTTCATCGTTGCGTTTGCTGACCGCTGCCGTCTGCTGTTCGAAATGGTTGAGCAGTTCCGTCAGCGCGGCGTCGCCGGTGCGTCTGGCCCTGATATAGCCGCCGAACCGGTTGCGTCCGAACAACAGGAACATGGGAACGGCGACATAGGGCAGGCCGATCAGTGCCAGAATCCAGGCGATGGCTCCCTGTGCCACGCGGTAGGTCATCAGTATCCGATAGATGCAGGCAGCCGCGGCCAGGTAGATCAGGGCCAGTGCGAGGGGCAGCCAGGGCACGTCAGCGATACTCATTCCGGCGCGTCTCCATTGTCGATGTTCAGGTGGCGGGCGCGGTACTGGGCCGGTGCCATCCCGGTCCAGCGCTTGAACGCGCGGCTGAAGGCGCTGAGCTCGGAAAAACCCAGCAGGAAAGCGATTTCGCCCAATGCGTAGTGGTCCGACGCCACGTAGCGCATGGCTTTGTCCTTGCGGACTTCCTCCACCAGCTCGTGAAATCCAAGCCCTTCTTTCTTTAACCGTCGATACAGGGTTTGTCGGCTCATATGGCACTGTTTCGCCAGTGTGTCGGCGTCGATGCGATCGGTGGACATCTGGCGTGAAATCAGTCGCCGGATCTTGCGGCCGAAGGTACGCCTGCTTTGCAGCCGGGCCAGCACTGCGTTGACCTGCTTCAGCACGGCGGAATAAACGTAGGGGTTGCGATGGGGAATCGGATGGCTCAGGTGGTGGCTACTGAAGGCCAGGCGAGTTGCACCACAGCCAAAAAACACCGGGCCACCCAGTAATCGCTGGTATTCATCGGCATAGCCCGGTTTCGGGTGGGCGATCTCGGCCCACTCGGCAACGATGGATGGGTGGATGAAATGCCGGGTGCGGCATAGAGCCGCCGCCAGCGTCCGGTCCATATCCTGGCGACAGTAGTGCCCGGGGGTGTCCGCCTGCCAGGTCAGGATGGCCTGCTCGCCGGTTTGTTCAAAACTCAGGATCACCGATTCGTTAATCAACCGGTGCAGGCGAACATACTGGGTAACGGCCTCGCCGAGAGTGTCGCAATTGAAAAACACGTGGCCGACCAGGCCCATTCGGTCAGGATCGACCACCTGGCCGGCATGGAGGCCAACGGCAGGGTCTCCGGTGACCTTTTCAGCGTGTTCCCACAGGCGGTAATGGCGCTCGGCCGGAATGCGCAGGTCCGGGTCTGCCAGCTCGTTTTTGTTGAACCCGGCGATCCGCTCAACGGTGGGGATGTCCAGCACGCCCTGGCGGTCCAGGTAATGAACCAGGGCCAGCGTGCTCGAGGCTGCAACCAGTGGCGATGTGGTGGCTTTTGCCTGGGGTGAGTTCACGGTCACCTATGATTGAGGGTTAACAGGAATTCATCGGTGCTGATACAAAATGTCAAACCTGTGGGACAACCTGTCAACGGTTTATTGTCCTAACAACGATAGCATTAAGTCATCGAGGATTCTCACTCGCACATCTGGATTGGAGGTGTTTTCATGGAACTGGAAATTTTTGTGCCCCATAACGAGCTGGAGCGCTCCAATATTGCCGCTTTGGCTGAGTACCTGAACAGCATGTACTACTGCTAATCAGTTTCAGCAAACGTTTATGACCTGAGCCGGGGGAGACCCCGGCTTTTTTTTGCCTGAATTATCTGACCGGTTGTCGGGTAAGCCTGCGGCTTGCCCTTGTTCCAATAACATTCGATGGTAATGTAGTCGGCTTAACGATAGCAGCCCGTTCTCACACGAACCTGTCCGGCGACTCCAGGAGGTCATGACCATGAGTGTTGAACTCAATTACCGCATTACCGGCGAAGGCCCGCCATTGATCCTTCTCCATGGCCTGTTTGGCTCGCTGGAAAATCTGGGAGGCATCACCCGTCGCCTGCAGGACCAGTGGCAGATTCATGCTCTGGATCAGCGCAATCACGGCGCTTCCCCCCATACCGACACCATGGATTACCCGGCTATGGCCGACGATGTGTTGGCTTACATGGATGCTCAGGGGCTGGAAAAGGCGTCTATTCTGGGGCACTCCATGGGCGGAAAGACCGCGATGCAGGTGGCATTGCAAGCTCCGGGCCGGGTTGAGCGAATTATCGTGGCGGATATCGCACCTGTGACCTATAAACCCCGTCATGATGCGGTGCTGGAGGGGCTGACCTCAGTGGATCTGGGCTCTATCCGCACGCGACAGGATGCCGACAGGGTGCTGGCAGACCATGTAGAGGAGCTTGGTGTCAGGCAGTTCCTGCTGAAGAACCTGGTGCGGGTGGGGGATGACGAACAAGGCCAGCATCCCGGACCGTACCGCTGGCGGCTGAACCTGCCGGTGATAGAGCAATGTTATCCCCGCCTTGCGCAGGCACCGGAGGGGGGCGGGCCGTTTGAAGGTCCGGTATTGTTTATCAAGGGGGCCGATTCGGCCTATATCCAGGAGAAACACCGCGACGACATCCGTCAGCGCTTTCCCGCAGCGGATTTGCGAATCATCAACGGCACAGGGCACTGGTTGCACGCAGAGAAACCCGACAGCTTTGCGGCACTGTGTCGTCGTTTTCTCACGGATTAGCGCCTGGTAGCGGCGGGTACCTGCCAGTTTAGCCGCTGGCGGGTGTCTGATAAGGTTACGGAATCGTATCTGACAGGAACAGGCATCCTCTATGAAGTGGCTTCTGGGCGCATTGCTGATTGGTTTTTTGGTGCTGGGGGGCTTCCTGTTGTCGCCATCTCCCATTAATAGCCAGGCCTGGAACGCCCCTTCGCCGCAGCCATTGACCGGTAAGCTGGCGCCCAACGAACGCCTGAGACTGGCAGACCTGCTGGCCAGGGGAGAGGTGTACGGCCCTGAAGACACCACGGTGGATGACGACGGTATTCTCTACACTGGCACGCAGGATGGCTGGATCGTCCGGGTCAAACCGGATGGCCAGACGGAGAAGTGGCTGGAAACCGGAGGCCGGCCGTTGGGGATGGTGTTTGATCGCCACGGCAATCTCATCGTGGCGGATGCCTGGAAGGGGCTTCTCTCCATAGCGCCGGACAAGACCGTCACCGTACTGACCCGAGAGGCAGAAGGCTTGCCATTCCGTTTCACCGACGATGTGGATATTGCCCCGGACGGCCGCATCTACTTTACGGATGCCAGTTCGCGATTCCGTCAGCCTGAGTATCAGCTGGATTTGCTTGAGATGCGCCCTCACGGTCGCCTGCTTCGTTATGATCCGGCCACCGGTAAAACCGAGGTGTTGCTCAGCAACCTGCATTTTGCCAACGGCGTGGCGGTGTCGCCGGACGGCGAGTACCTGTTGGTGAATGAAACCTGGAAGTATCGAATCCTCAAGTACTGGATTGGTGGCCGCTATCCCGGACAGGCGGAAGTGTTCGCCGACAACCTGCCCGGGTTCCCCGACAACCTGGCGGTCGACCACGAGGGTCGCTACTGGGTTGCGTTTCCCACGCTCCGGAATGCCCAGGTGGATGCCCTGCATCGGCAGCCATGGCTGAAAGACCTGCTGGCCAAGCTGCCAGACTATTTCAAGCCGAAGCCCCAGGAATACGGGCTGGTAGTGGCCATGGACGCGGACGGCAGCGTGATTACCAGTCTTCACGACACCAAGGGTATCCATCTGCAGGAGATCACGTCGGTCAACCCCCATGACGGTCACCTCTACTTTGGTTCACTTCACAACGACCGCATCGGCCGGCTAGCCTTGTCGGCTATTCCGGGGTTGGGAGACAGCGACAATGAGTGAGTTTGATCCGGTGAACTGGGATCTTCCCGAACCATTCACCATGACCATCGACGTCCGGGACGCGGACACTGACAGGCTCGGGCACGCCAATAACGTGGTGTACGTGCGCTGGCTTGAAGATATCAGCTGGCAGCACATCGACAGCCTCGGCATGACCTGGGAGCTGCATGAAAAAACCGGCAAAGCCATGGCCATTACCCGTACTGAAATCGATTACCTGGCGTCCGCCAATGCCGGCGACCGGCTGGTGCTGGGCACCTGGCTGACCGGGTTTGATGGACGCTTTCGCTCGGCGCGGCAATTCCAACTGGTGCGTGAATCCGATGGCAAGACCCTGGTGCGCGCGGTATCCACCCATGCCTGTGTCAACATGAAGAGCCAGAGGCCCTCGCGGATGCCTGCGGAATACGCCGACATCCTCGGTGGAGCGATGGTGCCCGGTGGTCGCGGCTTTGATACCACACCTTGAGGATTCTGCTAGTCTGAACAAATGATCCTGTCCCCGAAGCTGTCTGGAGAGCCCCATGGAAAACACCGTTGATCCGAATTCTGGTCATGCCATGCGTCACGTGGTCTATGACCACTTTGGCGATACTGACGTACTGCGGATCGAAAGTTCCACCATTCCCGAACCGGGCGCCGAGGAAGTTTTGCTCAGGGTGGCGGGCGCGGGGTTGAACCCCATCGACTGGAAGACGCGGAAAGGCCTGGGATTTGCCGCCCGGCAGATTGAAGACCACCTGCCATGGACGCCCGGCTACGATGTTTCGGGCGAGGTGATTGCGGTTGGTGCTGACGTGACGACGTTGGCGCCAGGCGATCGGGTGATGGGCATGGTGGGCTTCCCGGCTGGCGGAGGAGGTTATTCCCAATACGCAGTGGCTCGCGCCGACGAGTTGGCCATTGTGCCCGAGGAACTGGACCTGATGACTGCCGGCGCTTTGCCGCTGGCCGCGTTGACCGCCTGGCAGGCATTGTTCGAAGTGGCGGAACTGGAGGCTGGTCAGAAAGTGCTGATTCACGCCGGTGCTGGCGGAGTCGGGCATTTCGCCGTGCAGTTTGCGCTTGAACGGGGCGCCCATGTGATCGCCACTGCTTCAGCCAGTAATCGCGATTTCCTGGCGGCTTTTGGCGTCCATGAGGTGATTGATTACCACACCACCGACGTTGTAGACGAGTGCTATGGTCTGGACGTGGTGCTGGATCTGGTCGGCGGCGAAGCGGGCAAGCGTTCCCTGCACACCCTGAGTGAGCACGGCGTACTGGTCACGATTCCCACCGTGACGGCAGATGAGATCATAACCGCGGCTGAGTCCCTTGGGTTGAGAGCCCATGGCATGACCGTCCGCCCCGATGTGTTTCATCTCGATGAGATCGCCGAACTGATCGAGGACGGCGAGGTGCGTGTCCATATCGACAAGGCCTTCCCGCTGGATCAGGTCGCTGATGCCCACCGCTTGCTGGAGGGTGGGCACGTTCGGGGTAAACTGGTCCTGGACTGCGGGGCCCGCTGATACGCTCAGGTTGGAGCGGGTTCCGGTGGCTGTTCCGGTGACTCCCCGGTATCCCGCTCCTTGCGTTCCTTCCTCGCCTGGGGTGGCACCAGGCTTACCAATGTCCAGTCTTTCTCGGGCTTGATGGCCTCCATGCTCTTGACCGGCGTGATGTGTTCGCGCGTGTTCACCACGAACAGCACCATGGCCTGACGGTCGTACTTGTCCAGGAAATCCTCGAACGTAAATTCGTCACTGAGCTGGGTGGTCTTCACCGTATACCCCTGGCTGGCCAAACTGGCCAGCTTGGCGTAGCTCACTCCGTCGAAGAGTCCTCTCGTAAGCTGTATTTTCTCGGCGGTCTGGTGCCGGGCCTTCTGGTCCTGATCCCCTTCGGCCAGGGTTAGCACTGAGTCTTTTCCGAACCAGTCCAGGAAGTGGTAGGTGGCCAGGGAATTCATGTGCTTGTAAGGGGAAATAACCAGCAGGTTGCCAATGCCGGTGAGATCCAGGTGGGTCGATGCATGCTCCGACACGGGGTTGCCGAAATACACCTGGAGGTTTTCCATGCGCGCCTGTTTGACGTTCTCCCAGTTGGTGTCCGCCAGGGTAACGGGGACCTCCAGCTTTTTCAGTGCCAGGCCGATTTTTCGGGCCACCGGGTTGGCACCGAGAATCAGGAAGCCGTATTCCGCCGGCTCGGCGACCTTCAGAAGCCTCGCCAGAGGTCTCGCGGTAAGACTCTGCAGGGTGACGGTGGCGATGATCAGCATGAATATCAGTGGCACCAGGGCTCCGGCGCTTTCGTAGCCCAGTTTCTGCAACTGAAACGCAAACAGGGCGGATACGGCAGCGGCTACAATGCCTCGGGGGGCGATCCAGCTCAGGAACAGTTTGTCGCGCCAGTTGAGACTGGTGCCAATGGCCGACAGGAAGATGCTTGCCGGGCGTGCAACCAGCATCAGCAACGCCAACACGGCCACCAGCCCCCAGCCCAGTTGAGCGATGGCTTCGAACTCCACCCGTGCTGCCAGGATAATAAAGAGAGCGGAAATCAGCAGCACGCTCAGGGATTCCTTGAACTCCAGGATGCTGTCGATGGGGACCTGCTTCATGTTGGCCATCCAGATGCCCATCACAGTGACCGTCAGCAGGCCGGACTCGTGGGCCATTTCATTCGACAGGGCATAGACCCCGAGCATGAACGTCAGGGTGCCGGCGTTGTGCAGGTATTGCGGCAGCAGGTGCTTGCGCAACGCAATGCCGTTCAGCCAGCCCGCTACAGCGCCAATCAGGAAACCCACTGCCAGGGTCTTGCCAAAAATATACAGCGAGTGGCTGAACACGTTGCCCTGGCCCCAGGACACAATGCCCTCGAAGACCAGCACCGCCAGCAGGGCGCCCACTGGGTCGATGATGATGCCCTCCCAGCGCAGAATGTTGGCCAGTTTTGCGTCCGGTCGCACGGATCGGAGCAGAGGGGCGATGACGGTAGGGCCGGTGACGATGGATATGGCGCCAAACAGGAGGGCCACCTCCCATGACACATCAAGGATCCAGCGGGCGGCCAGGGTGCCAATGATGCAGGTGACAATGGAGCCGACGGGAATCAGATTGCGAACCATCTTGCCATGGCCACGTATTTCGTCGTAGCGGAGCGTCAGGCTGCCTTCAAACAGGATAATGGCAACGGCCAGGGAGATGACCGGGAACAGCAGGTCTCCAAACACGATTTCGGGGTCCAGAAATCCCAGCAGCGGCCCGGCGGCAATGCCGCCGGCCAGCAGGAACAGGATGGCCGGCATGCGAACCCGCCAGGCGAGCCACTGGCAAAACAGGGAGAGCACACCGATACAGGCAAGGAGAAAGACAGTGCTGACGGTCATAATGGGGTCAGTTCCGTTGAAGTATGGGTTTAATTCTGTAGTCCTGCAGGGAAGTCTGCCGTCTTGTCGGAATTGGCCTTGCGCGCCAGGCGAGCCAGCAACCGCGCCGCCGCGAAGAAACCAAAACTGGCGGTGACGGGGCTGGCAGCACCAAACCCGGAGGCGCAATCCAGACGGACCGGGCCTTCGGTGGCAGGCTTCTGTAGGCAAACCTCACCGTCCCCTGCAGGATACGTGAGCTGTTCCAGGGAGTACACGGCTTCAATTCCGAAACGCCGTTTGGGATTGCGTGAGAACCCGTACTCCCGACGGAGTGTATTACGCACCTTGGCCAACAATGGATCCTGTGTGGTTTTGCTCAGGTCACTGACGCGGATCTGGGTCGGGTCCATCTGACCGCCGGCGCCGCCAGCACACACCAATGGAATCTTGCGACGCTGACAGTGTGCAATCAGCCCGGCCTTGGCTTTGACGCTGTCGATGGCATCGACCACCCCTGACATCTCCGGGGTAATCAGTTCATCGACGTTTTTCGTGTTCAGGAACCCGAAATGGACCCGAATGTCACCCTCCGGGTTGATCGACCGCAAACGGTCTGCCATGGCGTCCGTCTTGGTGCGCCCGTATTGCCCGCTAAGCGCGTGGAGCTGGCGATTGGTGTTGGACACGCAGATATCGTCCATGTCGATCAACGTCAAGGTGCCGACGCCGGAGCGGGCAAGGGCTTCAGCCGCCCAGGAGCCCACGCCACCCAATCCAACGATGGCAATGTGAGCGTGACGGAAGTGCTCCAGTGCCCGGCGGCCATAGAGTCGTTCGATACCGCCGAAGCGGAAATGGAAGTCGTCACCCGTCATGCTGCATCTCCGGAGAAAAGTCACGATTGTAACCCAGCCCTGCCGGCTGTCTCTAATCAGTCGTCGGATATCGTATTCATGGGGTGAAGTGAGCAGGCATAAAAAAGGCCACGCAAGAGCGTGGCCTGTAAGCAAGTGCCCAACCCGACGGGGGGTGGGCCGGACTAGTTCAGAGACACTAATCAACGTAATCAGTATCGTTTATCAACGTGTCGTCCGGAAGGTCACAAACTGACAAAGGCCGGTCATTTTCGGCCAAGGCTTCGGCCAGGCCGGTACAGTTTCCGGTCCATCCGCCTCAGCGTATAAAGGGGTTCAATAAGCGAGTGAACGTGCCGGTTAATTTAACCGGTGCGCTGAGCACCGACATGGTGATGCAGTCTTCGCAGCCAACCGCCACAGGTTTGTGCTCGTCTTCCTGATTGAGTACCACGAAGTCCCACTGGTTGAACACACCTTTCTGGTCTGAGAATGCACCCTGAAGAACTATCGTGGTTTCACTCCCTCTGTGGGTATGCGCGGGTGCCTTCCCACCGGCGGCCAGTTTCTGAAGCACCACCTGCTCGCTCTGGCCGGGAAACCGTTCGCTGATATCCAGCACACTGACATCGCCGAGCTGACGTTTCCAGGGCAGCGAGTTGAGATCGTCGCCCAACAACTTTTGAAGAGGGCTCATGCGCTTGGCTTGTGTACTGATGTAGGTCTCCGTCATGTCAGGCTCGCTGTCTATGCGTGACAGGATAGCGTCAAACATGTCCGATGAAACACCGACCTGGGGCTGACTTTCCATCATGACGGCCCCCAGGCTGTCGAGCGTATCCACACGGCTGCGACAATGGGGGCACTGGTCCAGATGGAGACGAATGCACAGTGCGTGGGGCTCACTGAGGTTGCCCGCACTGAATTCCATCAGGGTAAGTGTGTCTGGATGGTGCCGTGTCATACGTTCTGGTCCTGCAAAATCACTTTCAGTTTGTTCAGCGCCAGGCGTACCCGGCTTTTAACGGTACCTAGCGGTATGTTGAGCTCGTCCGCCACCATCTGGTGTGACTTGCTTTCCATGTAGACCTTGGCGATTACTGTAATCTGTTCTTCCGGCAGGTGGCTGAGGGACTCTCGCACGCGACGTTCAGACATCAGGCGGTGCAGCGACGTAACCGGCTCGTCTTCGTTTTCGCCGGGAATTTGCCACAGATCTTCCGTTTCAACCGGCATCTCCGCACTCGTGCGCTTCATCTTGCGCAGCATATCAATGCGTTGGTTACGGGCGATGGTGAAAATCCAGGTCGACGCGGCTGCCTTCCTCCAGTCGTACAAGCAGGAGCGCCGCCAGATCGATACGAAAACCTCCTGTACCAGCTCCTCGGCGTGACTCGCCATGCCATTGGCCATGGCGTAATACTTGATCTGAGGACCAAAGTGCTCGAACAAAGCGTGGTAGGCCTGCCGATCCTGGTTCTTTCCCACTTTCTCCAGCAATTGGCTCCAGGGGTCCTTGCGGCCCTCGGCTCGTGCTGGCTTCTGATCCAGTGTGGACACCGGACGCTCCTTGACAGTCGCATGATTTGGCATTGTTGTGTTCATCATTCTATGCACTCGCCCCGGGTTTGTCAGTCACGATATTTACGGGGGCGATGGGCAGACGGATCTGTTGGGCGGTATTTTTTCCCCACTTGTACTGGCTGGCTTCTCCGCCGCTCGGTGTCGTCTGCAGGGAGATTGCCGACCGCTATCATCACGGCTAATCTTTTGCAGGTATTTATTCAGGAACGCTTGGCCAACATGAATGCTCCCGGAAAGACCGGCAATCTGCCCGTTATTCGCGCCCACTACGCCGATATCCTTTGCCAGTTGGCGGAAGAGAAGGGTGCTGCGCGTCCCGAGTTGCTGCGCTCGGCCGATATTCGTCCGGCCATGTTGGGGCACCCCGACAACTTCATCACCGTGGAGCAGTTCAGTAGTCTTTGTCGCTCGGCATTGGCATTGAGTCACGATCCGGCCCTGGGGTTGGAATATGGCAAGCGCCTGAAGTTCACTACCCATGGTTCCCTGTCACAGGCCGCCATCAGCTGTGACAACATTGGCCAGGCTCTTACGGTGCTGATCAAGTATTTCCGTATCCGATTCGTGTATATGAATCTGAGTTTCTTTACCGAGGGCAGCGACGCTGTGCTGCAACTCGATATCGTGCACGCCCTGGATGATCTGCATCGGTTCAATGCAGAAGTCGTGCTGGCCTCGCTTATGGATGTGAACTTGCTCCTGTTCGGACGCCGCCTGCTTGATGGTGGAAGTTGTCGACTGAATTATCCGCCACCGGAGTATGCCCAGGCCTATGAATCCCTGTTCGGCAATCGTATCCGGTTTGACGCCGGCGCCAATCAGCTCCGTTTTCGCAAGGAATTTCTGGAACTGCCAATTTCCCTGTCCAATCCTGTGGCGCGTCGGGTAGCGGAAGCGCAATGCCAGGAGGAAATGCGATCGCTGGAGGCGACCACATCGATTCCCGAGCGTGTGGGGCGGTTGCTGGAATCGGTACGGGATGGCCGGCTTCCGGGTATTGATTCCGTGGCGGCGCAACTGGGTGTGTCACCCAGGACGCTGCGCCGTCAGCTCAGTGCCGAAGGCGTGAAATTTCAGGGCATCCTTGATGACATCCGCCACCGGCGCTCCCTGGAGTTGCTTCGGCGCACCGACCTCGGGATCGATGACATTGCCTATCGCCTGGGGTATAGCGACCCGTCGAATTTCGGCCGTGCCTTCCGCAAGTGGGAGGGTCTGTCACCCTCAGCCTGGCGCGCAAGCAGGGTCTGATCCGGGTTACTCTTCCAGGTAGGTATAGCCGCCCAGGCCATTCTCCAGTTCTTCCAGCAGGCTCGTCTGTATGTCTTCTGGCAATCCGCTGGCGGCAAATTTCTGCTGATAGGCCCGAAGCAGGGCAGTGGGTTCGAAGTTCACATACTGCAGCACCTTGGCCACGGTATCGCCATGGATTGGCTCACTGACGGTATGGCCGCCGCCGGGATTGCGTCGCACATCCACCGAATGAGTGTCGCCGAACAGGTTGTGCATGTCACCGAGGATCTCTTGATAGGCACCGGTCATGAAAAAGCCCATCAGCATGGGTTCTTCCGGCGCCTCTTCAGGCAGCGGGAAGGTGGTTTCGATGCCCTGGCCGTCCACGTACCGGTCAATTCGCCCGTCGGAGTCACAGGTAATATCCTGGATGACCGCACGACGGGTGAGGGGGCGATTCAGTCCGTTCACAGGCATGATCGGGAAGATCTGATCAATACCCCACACGTCCGGCAGTGACTGGAACAACGAAAAATTCACGAAGAGCTTCTCCGCCAGTTTTTCATTGAGCTCGTCAATGATCTCCCGGTGCGCGCGATTCGCGGAGTTCAGCTGTTTTCTCAGAGCCCGGCAGCAGGTGGTGTAGAGCGTTTCCGCCCGTGCGCGGTCCGCCAGTGACAACAGGCCGTGGGCAAACTGGGTGTGGACATCCGCCATGGCGTGGAGCACGTCGTGGTAGATCTCAGCCAGGGAACGGCGCGATGCCTCATCCCGCAGGCTCTCCAGGTCGCGCCACAAATCCTGCAGCGGTGCCGGGGCATCACTGACCGGTTGTTCAGGCGGACGCTTGTCGGGTATCTCCCGGTCAATCACATTGGTCACAAGTACCGAGTGGTGAGCCGTCAGCGCACGGCCGGATTCACTGATCAGGTTGGGATGGGGGATGCCCGCCCGATCGCACTCCGATTGCAGGATATGAATCACGTTGTAAGCGTATTCGTGTACGCTGTAATTCATCGAACAACTGCTGCGTGAACGGGTGCCCTCGTAGTCCACACCGAGCCCGCCGCCAATATCGACCGTGCCAACCGGTGCCCCCATGTGGCGCAATTCACTGTAGAAACGGGCACACTCGCGCAGTCCGGTCTGGATGTCTCGGATATTGGCTATCTGCGACCCCAGGTGAAAATGCAGCAACTGAAGGGATTCCAGGGCCTCGGCACGGCGCAGGGTTTCGACCACATCCAGTACCTGGCTTGCGGACAGGCCGAATTTCGACTTCTCACCGCCGGTGTTCTGCCAGTTGCCTTTGCCGATGGTGGCCAGCCGTGCGCGCACACCAATCAGCGGAGTCACTCCCAGACGGCGCGCTTCCTCGAGGATGAGCGGCAACTCGGACTGTTTTTCAACCACAATGAACACCCGGTGCCCCAGTTTCTGCCCGATCAGCGCCAGCCGGATATATTCGCGGTCCTTGTAGCCATTGCAGACAATCACCGACTCCTGCTGGCGCGACAGTGCCAGAACCGCCATTAACTCTGGCTTGCTGCCGGCTTCGAGGCCAATCTGGTTGTCGCTGGCGGCCGGTTCGGCGCAGAGCAGTTCCTCAACCACCCGGCGCTGCTGGTTGACCTTGATCGGGTAGACGGCGGTGTAGCCTCCCTGGTAGCCGTGTTCGCGAGCGACCTTGTTAAACGCGCCACACAGTTTGTTGACCCGATCATGGAGAATATCGGTAAAACGGATTAACACCGGAAGCTGAACCCCCTCACTGACCAGGGAGCGGGTAAGGTCGGGCAGGTTGATGTCCTCGCCGCTGTGCCCCCGGTCGGGTCTTATCAGTACCTCGCCACGGGCATTTACATCGATATAGCCATCGCTCCAGTGGGCGATGTTGTACACCTTGTGGGCGGCGCTGAGAGTTGGTTCGCTCATGGGGCTTTCCTGTGCTGAGTCCGCAGCCGGCAACGGGCCGGCCTATGGCGCTCATTGTATGGATTCCACCGCCCCGCTAAAAGAACAACACCCGAAAAACACGGCCCGGGGGTAATGATAGTCCTTTAGGTGTGGTGGTTACGCACCTACAATACCCTCAATACGAACAGGCTCAACGCGCACATCCGGAGACACGACATGACTGCACTGAACGATGGCTGGTTTACCGAAGTATTCCAGGACCAGGGAACCGCCTTTTCCCTGCAGGTAAAGAAAAAGCTGCACGAAGAACAAACCGAGTTCCAGAAACTGGAAATCTGGGAAACCGAAACCTTCGGTAACCTGATGGTGCTCGATGGCTGCGTGATGCTGACCACCAGAGACAACTTCCTCTATCATGAGATGATGACTCATCCGGCCCTGTTCACCCATAAAGACCCGAAGAAAGTGGTCATCGTTGGTGGTGGTGATTGTGGAACCCTGAAAGAAGTCCTCAAGCACCCCGGTGTGGAAGAGGCCTGGCAGGTGGAAATCGACGAACGTGTCACTCGTCTCTCAGAACAGTATTTCCCCGAACTCTGCGAGTCCAACACCGATCCCCGCGCCAACTTCTTCTTTGGTGATGGCATCCAGTGGATACGCGATGCGGTGCCCGGAAGCCTCGACGTCATTATCATCGACAGCACCGACCCGGTCGGCCCCGCCGAAGGCCTGTTCGCCCTCGACTTCTACCGCGACTGCATGATCGCCCTGCGCGACGGTGGCATCCTCGTCCAGCAAAGCGAGTCACCGCTGCTGCACACCAACACCATCATCAAAACCATTCACGACGACATGAAAAAGGCCGGTTTCGACCACGTCCGCACCCTGCCGTTCCCGCAACCGGTGTATCCCACCGGCTGGTGGAGCTGCACTATGGCGGGTAAGGAAAAGCCGGTGGTGTACTTCCGTGAGGAAGACGCGGATCAGCGGCCGTTTGTGACCCGCTATTACAACGCCGACATCCACCGTGGGGCATTGGCGATGCCGCAGTTCATGGTGGATGCACTGGAAGATGAGGTGATGTCGAGCGAGCGGTAAAGTGGAAAAAAAGAGGGGCGCCCGTGGGCGCCCCTCTTTCGATCCAGTGTCAGCCCATATTACTTGCTGCTGACAAACTCCGGATAGGCTTCCATGCCACACTCGGACAGATCCACACCTTCGTACTCTTCCTCTTCGGTCACCCGAATACCCATGATTGCCTTGAGGGCGCCCCAGACAATCAGGCTGGTCACGAAGACCCAGACGAAGATGGTCAGCATACCAACCAGCTGACCCATGAAGGTCGCGTCCGCGTCGGACAGCAGTACCGCGAAGATACCCCAGATACCAACCACACCGTGTACGGAGATGGCACCGACCGGGTCATCAATACGCATCTTGTCGAGTGTCACGATTGAGAACACCACGATAATGCCGCCGATGGCGCCGATAATGGTCGCCAGCAGAGGCGAAGGATCGGCGGGTTCAGCGGTAATCGCAACCAGGCCAGCCAATGCACCGTTCAGGGCCATGGTCAGGTCAGCCTTGCCGAACATGATGCGGGCTACAATCAGAGCACCGATCAGGCCGCCGGCAGCGGCCGCGTTGGTGTTCAGGAACACGTTGGCCACTTCGTTGGCAACACCGATGCCGCCCAGTTTGAGGGTAGAACCGCCGTTGAAGCCGAACCAGCCCATCCACAGGATGAAGGTGCCCAGAGTCGCCAGCGGCAGGTTGGCACCCGGGAAGGCCTTGATCTGGCCATCCGCGCCGTACTTGCCTTTACGGGCGCCCAGCAGCAGGACACCGGCCAGAGCCGCAGCGGCACCCGCCATGTGTACGATGCCGGAACCAGCGTAGTCGCTGTAGCTCAGTTCATAGATACCGAATACGGCATCGCCGTTCCAGGTCCAGGAGCCCTGCATCGGGTAGATGAAACCACACATGACAACGGCGAAAGCCAGGAAGGCCCAGAGCTTCATGCGCTCGGCCACGGCACCGGAAACGATGGACATGGCGGTTGCAACGAAGACAACCTGGAAGAAGAAATCAGAAGCCCCGGCGTATTCCCCCATCTCACCAAAACCGGCTTCGTTGGAAGCGGCAAGGACTCCGGCGATCGCCGCGTCGTCCATTTGAGCGACCGTGGTAACGCCGCTGAGGAAGAGCCCACCACCGTACATGATGTCGTAACCGCAGATCAGGTACATGGTACAGGCTACAGCAAACAGGGAAACGTTCTTGGTCAGGATCTCGGTGGTATTCTTGGCACGCACCAGGCCTGCTTCAAGCATTGAGAAGCCCGCGGCCATCCACATGACCAGAGCACCGCAGACAAGGAAGTAGAAGGTATCCAGCGCATACTGGAGTTCAAAAATATGATTGAGATTGCTTTCCATGTGAAGCCCTCCGCACGAGGCTTTTCAAGTTATAAATTTTTTGCGTTGGCTGTCTGGTTGATCAGGCTTTGATCAAACCGCTTCTTCGCCGGTTTCCCCGGTTCGGATCCGGATCGCCTGTTCCAGTTCGGTCACGAAAATTTTGCCGTCACCGATCTTTCCGGTGTTGGCTGCCTTGGTGATGGATTCGATGACCTGATCCAGCAGGTTGTCGCCGATAGCAACTTCAACCTTGACCTTGGGCAGGAAGTCCACCACGTATTCTGCGCCTCGGTAGAGTTCGGTATGACCCTTCTGGCGACCGAAGCCTTTGACTTCAGTGACCGTTACGCCTTGTACGCCAATCTCGGATAGTGCCTCACGGACATCATCCAACTTGAAAGGCTTGATGATCGCTGTCACAAGTTTCATTGCTTTCTCCTTGGTAAAGCCGTCTCAACATCTGGAACTCTTCGGCCCGTTGTTGAGGTCGGGATGCTGCCACCTCGCACACCAATTGTGCGGATTGCGTACAAGGCTTTTAGCATCGGGTGTGCCAACGCAAAAAATAATATAACTATCAGACAGTTGGCTGTCTGTTGATCCAGAATGGATCGTCAGGGCGCACCATTTCGGGGCTTGTCTGTCTTGGGCGAACCATAATGATGCACGAACTCGGTGCAAGCATTAGGGGTGCCTGAGCCACATTATACTGTCGACGGCCACAGTATGGCAGGGGAGGCATTAGTGTTACACTCCGATCCGTCGTTCAGGCACGACGAAAAGCCCGCCGAGGACGAGGTATAGTCCAGCGCAGCGATTTTGACCGGTGATTTTTGAGAGGTGACTCGTGAAAGGTCCACAGGATTTCTTTTCCCAGCTTCAGGGACAGTTCGGCCAGTTCGTTCCCGATATGGCCCGTGCCGCCCGTGAGGACTTTGAAGCTCAGGCCCGCGCCACAGTGATGACGGTTCTGTCGCGCCTTGAGTTGGTCACCCGAGAAGAATTCGATGCCCAGCAAGCTGTACTGATGAAAACCCGCGAAAAGGTCGAAGCGCTGGAAAAGCGCGTGGCTGACCTGGAAAAGCAGTTCCCGAGTAGCTGACAGGCAGGACGCCCGTCAGGCGGCCAAGCCGCTATTCCCTATAACCATGGAAGGTTGTCATGTTTGCCGTTGTCCATACCCGCGCCAGTATTGGCGTTTCAGCACCCTCCGTTACCGTTGAAGTCCACCTGTCAGGCGGCCTGCCGGCGCTGTCCATCGTCGGGCTCCCCGAAACGGGGGTTCGTGAAAGCCGGGAGCGTGTTCGCAGTGCGCTGATGAACGCCGGCTTTGAATTCCCCGCCCGCCGAATCACCATCAATCTGGCTCCTGCGGACCTGCCCAAGGAGGGCGGCCGCTTCGATCTCCCCATTGCCCTGGGCATTCTTGCCGCTTCCGGACAGATTCCGGCGGAAAGTCTCGCACAGTATGAATGCGTGGGAGAGCTTTCCCTGGATGGTGCGCTGAGACCGTTGAAAGGTGTGCTCCCGGCGATACTGGCAGCCCGCAACGAGGGGCGTCGGTTGCTGATCCCCCAGGCCAATGCCGCGGAAGCCGCACTGGCCAGTCAGGACGATGTGTTGCCAGCCGGCCATTTACTGACGGTCTGCGAACACCTGTGTGATCGGGCAAGGATTTCCCCGGTACCGCCAGCGGTGCTGGACACGGGCGTGAACGCCGGTCCGGACCTTGCGGACGTGCATGGTCAGAGCGTGCCGCGGCGGGCGCTGGAAATCGCCGCCGCCGGCGGGCATAACCTGCTGATGTTTGGTCCACCGGGCACTGGTAAAAGCATGCTCGCCAGCCGTCTGCCGGGTATTTTGCCACCGCTAACCACCGAATCTGCGCTTGAGGTAGCAAGCATCCACTCCGTGGCCGGTCATCCCGTACGGGACGGAGAGTGGTGCCGGCCGCCGTACCGCGCGCCCCATCATACTGCCTCGTCGGTTGCCATGGTGGGTGGCGGTAGCAGTCCGCGCCCCGGAGAAATCTCCCTGGCGCACCGCGGTGTGTTGTTTCTCGACGAGCTGCCAGAGTTCGAGCGCCGGGTGCTGGAAGTGCTGCGGGAACCCATGGAGTCCGGCGAGATTGCCATCAGTCGCGCAGCAAGGCAGGTGACTTTTCCAGCCTGTTTCCAGGTCGTGGCGGCCATGAACCCGTGCCCGTGTGGCTATCTGGGGCATCCGACGATTGAGTGCCAGTGTACGCCCCCGCAGGTGCTCCGTTATCGGGCAAAGATATCAGGGCCACTGCTGGACCGGTTCGATTTGCACGTGGAAGTGCCGGTTCAGAGCGGGGAAGTGCTGATGAAGCGTGACGGTGGGGGTGAGTCCAGCACGGTTGTGCGGGATCGGGTGTATCAGGCCCGCGAGCGGCAAATGCAGCGAGGATCCGGAAACGCCGCGTTAAGTGGCGGTGAGCTGCAGACGCACTGCCGCGTGGATGCAGCAGGCGAGGCCATGTTATCCGCCGCCATGGAGCGGCTGGGGCTCTCTGCCAGGGCATTGCATCGCATCCTGCGGGTGGCACGGACCCTGGCGGACCTGGACGGCCTCGACCACATTGGCAATGGCCATCTGGTTGAGGCGTTGGGTTACCGCAAGCTGGACCGGCAGCAGACCCGGAATGCGCAGGTTTCGGTATAGTCCGCTGGGCGGCCTCTGGTAAACTGTCGCCATAACCCATTGAAGGAAAACCGCACAGGGCGGTTGAGGACGTCAGATGACCGATCACAACGATGTTTCCGGCGATTCACCCGTGACGACCCGCCGTGGCGTACGCAGTTTCGTGCTGCGCCAGGGGCGGATGACCGAAGGCCAGAAAAAGGCCTACGACCGCAGTTGGCCCAAATACGGCCTGACCCGTGAACAGGGCATGATTGACCCACGCCAGATCTTTGGACGGGACAACATGCTTAACCTGGAGATCGGGTTTGGTATGGGCAAGTCCCTGGCAGACATGGCGGAAGCGGCACCGGAGCAGGACTTCATCGGCGTGGAAGTGCACCTGCCCGGGGTTGGTGCACTGCTGAAAGAGATTGAAGACCGGGGGCTGGAGAATGTTCGTGTCTACGCCATTGATGCCAACGATGTGATCGACCGGTGCCTGCCCGATGCAGCGCTGGACCGGGTGATGGTGTTTTTCCCGGACCCGTGGCACAAGAAGCGCCACCACAAACGCCGGCTGATCCAGCACGAATTCGTCCAGCGCCTGCGCCATAAACTGCGCGTGGGCGGGATCCTGCACCTGGCCACCGATTGGGAAAACTACGCGGAACACATGATGGAGATCATGGGAGAATCCGAGGGTTTTGCGAACTCACAGGACATCGGCGAATATTCGCCGCGCCCGGAAGACCGCCCGATCACCAAGTTTGAGAAACGGGGCGAGACGTTGGGGCACGGCGTCTGGGATCTGGTGTTTTACCGCACCAACTAGGCTGTCGGTACGCTGACGGAAGTTGCTACTCGTGGGCCAGCGGATGGCGCCGGGCGGCACGAATGATCACCAATCCGGCGCAGCCCAGCATCAGGCCGGTGAATTTCACCAATGCGCAGAGCGTGGCGGACAGGCTGACCATATCCGTGGGCGGGTCCATGTTATTGAGTAGCAAGATGTTTTCCGTTAGATCGCCGGCCCCCGCGGTCACAAACAGGGCCTTCACCCAGCGTGCCACGTTACGTTCCCGAACGCCCGGCCGGTCCCGCATCAGGTGATTGGTCAGGAAAATCAGCGTGGCCAGGTAAGCGGGTACAAACAGGAAGTCCAGCCAAAGGGATATCTGTGCCCATAGCATGCCGTCCTGTCGCCAGCTGCGCAGTATGGCCATGGACTGGTCCGCCGTGGCGGCCATCTGAAGGCTGACGATGCCCTGGGGAGCCGAACCGGTCTGCAGGGGCTGATTGACCACAACCAGGACCAGCAACAGGACGGCGGTGGCCGCCAGGCTCAGGTTGAGCCGTTTGGGCAACAGGGTCATAAGGCGCGGCAGTGACATCAGAGGAAGCGCTCCAGCAGACTGTTCAGATAACGCTGTCCGAGTTCCGTGGTCTGTATCCGTCCCGGTTCCAGCATGTTTTCTTTTCTTAGCGCCTCAAGTTTTACCGCAACTCTGCTCAACGGTAAACCTGTACGCTCTGTGAACAGGTTTTCCGGCACACCGGACGTCAGCCTCAAGGCATTCATCAGAAACTCCAGTGGCCTTTCTTCCAGTTCGACCATTTGGCTGCCCGCGGTGCGGCTGCCGATGCGGTTCATGTAGGCTTCGGGTTGCCGGGTTTTCCAGAAACGCCGGATATCGCCGTTGCGGAAGGTAACCTTGCCATGGGCACCAGCGCCCAGCGCCAGATAATCTCCGAACATCCAGTAATTCAGGTTGTGGCGGGACGCCATTCCAGGCCTGCTCCAGGCTGATACCTCGTAGTCCGTAAACCCCTGCTGATGCAGGTAGTCGGCACCCTGGCAATAGATTTCCCAGAGGTGGTCGTCGTCGGGCAGTTGGGGCGGGCGGCTGTAGAACTCGGTGTTGGGCTCCAGGGTCAGCTGGTACCAGGACAGGTGCGGGGGTTGCCACGACATGGCCGCCCGCAGGTCATCCAGGGCGTCTGCCGGTGTCTGGCCCGGCAAGCCATGCATCAGGTCCAGGTTGAAGTTGTCAAAGCCGGCATTGCGGGCGGCCTCGATAGCCCTGTGGGCCGCCTTGTCATCGTGGATGCGCCCCAGTGCCTTCAATCGCAGGGGGTTGAAACTCTGGATGCCCAGTGAGAGCCGGTTTATGCCGGCGCCACGGAAGCCGTTAAAGCGAGTCTGTTCCACTGTGCCCGGGTTGGCCTCCAGTGTAATCTCGGCATCGTCAGTAAACGACAGGTGAGTGCGCAGCCGGTCGAACAGTATGTTGTAGAAGTCCGGCGACATTAACGAAGGCGTGCCGCCGCCGATGAAGACGGTTTCGATCGGGCGCCCCTGAATTAATGCGAGGTCACCGGCAAGGTCCTCCATGATTGCATCAAGATAGTCGTTCTCGGGAATGTCGCCGGTCAATGCGTGGGAGTTGAAGTCGCAGTAAGGGCACTTTTTCACGCACCAGGGTACGTGAATATACAGGCTTAGCGGGGGCAGGGTGCTCACCGCTGTGTCGGGCGTCGGGGTCATGGTCACCCCGGCTCTTTCCCCAACTGGTCCAGAAGCAGCGCCAGTGCCCGCCCGCGGTGGCTGATACGGCCTTTTTCAGCACGGGGCAGTTCAGCGGCACTGGTGCCGGTTTCCGGTACCAGGAACACCGGGTCGTACCCGAAACCACCCTCACCCCGGGGCTCTGGCAGGATGCTTCCTGGCCAGCGGCCATGACAGATCACCGGTGTGGGGTCATCGGCATGGCGCAGGTAGACCAGTACGCAGTGGAACTGGGCCGTGCGTTGGCCCTCGGGAACGTCTTTCAGCGCGTCGAGCAGTGCCCGGACGTTGTCTGCGTCGCTGGCTGTGTCACCGGCGTAACGGGCCGAACGGACGCCGGGTGCCCCGCCAAGGGCATCCACCGCCAGGCCAGAGTCATCCGCAAGGGCCGGCAACCCGGTGATCCGGGCGGCATGGCGTGCCTTGAGGATGGCGTTCTCCACGAAGGTGACCGCTGGCTCCTCCGCCTCGCCAACCCCCAATTCACCCTGGGCTACGGGCGTCAGCCCGAGTGGGCCGAGCAAGTCTGTGAGTTCGGCGATCTTGCCCTTGTTGTTGCTGGCAATGACCAGTCTGTTGGTGGCGTTAGTCATCAGTCGTTAAACAGCGTGTGGGTGAAACGGATGGGCAGATCCTGTCTGGCACCCGTGGGACGGGTGGTGATCTGGAAGGTCATCAACTCGGCGTTGCTGTATTGGTATTCGGCGATGAAATAGACAGCGTTGCCTTCCTGGATGCGTCGAAACGCCAGGAACCGGGCCTGCTGGATATCGTTCATGACCTTGCCTTCCACCTGGCCTGATACCGGCTCCAGGCCGCCATCCTCGGTTTCCCTCATGATGGATATGTTGACGATACCGATGCCGCGGCTGCGATTAAGGTTGTTCTCGCGGGCAATTTCCGGGGCCAGGAAGGTGCTTGGGAAAACGCTCCAGTGTACTTCGAATTCACCAAAATCCTTTGAGTCGGCATGGCTCTGGCTGGCGAACAGAATCAGGCACGCCAGCGACAGTATCGCCTGCCAGTGATTGCGACTATGTATGGTCATGATTCCTCCCGGGTTATCCGGTAAATGGCGATCTGCCCCAACATATTGGGCCAAAGGCGGCTGAGCCAACGATCCTGGTGTTCACCGTCAACCACCGTGCGGTTCAGTATCCGGACGTCCTTGCGGAAGCAGAGGGCTTCAAAATCCTTGAAGGTGCACAGGTGGATGTTAGGGGTGTTGTACCATTTGTACGGTAGCGTTTCGGATTCAGGCATACGACCCCGGCGCATCAGGTACCAGCGCAATCGCCAGTAAGCGAAGTTGGGGAAGGTTACGATGCCCTCGCGGCCCACGCGAAGCATCTCGTCGAGGACCATGTCCGGGCGCCGGACCGCCTGCAAGGCTTGTGTCATCAGCACGGTGTCGAAGGAGTGATCTTCGAAGTTCCCCAGGCCCTGGGTGTCCAGGTTCTGCTCAATGACGGACACCCCGCGACCCATGCAGGTGGTGATATGGTCCGGATTGATTTCCAGGCCAAACCCTGTTGCTCTTTTTTCCCGCTGCAGGTAGTCCAGCAGGGTGCCGTCGCCGCAGCCCAGATCCAGTACATGGCTGCCGGCGCTGATCCATTGCTCGATGATTTTCAGGTCTGTTCTCATGCGCCTACCTCCCGTGCGACCCGGTCCATGTAGGAATGGAAGATGGCGGTGTAACGTGGTGTGGGAATCAGGAAGGCGTCATGCCCCCAGGGTGCGTCGATTTCAGCATAGCTGACCTTGCAGCGGGCCGCGATCATGGCATTTACTAATTCCTCGGACCGTGCCGGGGTAAACCGCCAGTCGGTGCTGAACGACACGACAAGGAATTCGCAGCGCGCACGGAGCAGCGCCTTTGCCAGGTCATTGTCGTGCTCGTAGGCTGGGTCAAAGTAATCCAGAGCCTTGGTCATCAGCAGGTAGGTATTGGCGTCGAATGACTCCGAGAAACGCTCACCCTGGTAACGCAGGTAACTCTCCACCTGGAACTCTGCGTCATAGCCGAACTTGTAGGCCTGGTCGCGCAGTTCGCGGCCAAATTTCTCGCCCATGGAGGCGTCGGACAGATAGGTAATGTGGCCCACCATGCGTGCCAGCATCAGCCCCCGGCGCGGCAACGTGTCGTGCTCATAGTAGCGGCCGTCGTGGAACTCACGGTCGGACGTGATCGCCTGTCGCGCCACTTCATTGAAGGCGATATTCTGGGCGCTCAGGCGTGGTGTGGAAGCAATGGTCACGGCATGCCGCAAACGGTCCGGGTAGTCCAGGCTCCACTGAAGCGCCTGCATCCCGCCGAGGGAGCCTCCCACTACGGCGGCCCAACATTCAATGCCGAGTCGGTCGGCCAGTAACGCCTGGCTGTGGACCCAGTCGCGTACCGTGATCACCGGGAAATCAGGGCCGTAGGGCTGGCCGGTCTTCGGATTGACGCTGCCGGGTCCGGTGCTGCCATGGCAGCCACCCAGATTGTTCAGGCTGACAACGAAAAACCGGTTGGTATCGATGGGCTTGCCGGGGCCAATGCAGCTGTCCCACCATCCCGGCTTGCGGTCTTCCTTGCTGTGATAACCGGCGGCATGGTGGTGGCCGCTGAGGGCGTGACAGATCAATACCGCGTTGGTGGCATCCGCATTCAGCTTGCCGTAAGTCTCAATCACCAGATCGTAACTCTCCAGCGTCTGACCGCAGGCGAGAGTGATCGGTGTATCGAAGTGCAGTGTCTGTGGGGTGACTATCCCGACAGAATCCGTTGGCAAGGGATCGGGCATTGGCGCGACAGGTTCCTGATTCAGTCCGTATTATCTGGAAGACGTTTCAGGCAATGGCCGGGCGGAAACCTGCATGTAAGTGCAGGCCTAACTGATATGGCCAGGCGATTGCCAGCCAAGCAGTTTAAAGGCCGGCCTGCATGGCTGCAACCGCCATTTCCGGCGCCGGTCAGACCGCGCCGGAAATGTTGACCACCTTCTGTTGGATCAGAGTGGGTGCTGGTTTACGGATTTGCCGCTGCATGGCGTCAGCCAGTTCAAGCTGGCGTGTCAGATCGCTGATGGTGTTCTGCAGTCGTTCGCGTTCGGCCCGGCTGTCGCGGTCGCTGCGAACCATGTCCCGGAGGCGACGGATCTGGTGCTCCAGCAACTGCTTCTGTTCCATGGAGTACTGCATGATTGGTAGTAGTGCTTCCGATGGCCAGCGTTCGACATCGGCCCGCACGCGCAGATGCAGTGTTCGGGCTTCGCCCACCATCACGTTGAAGAAGCGCCTGACCAGCAGCGACTGCTCCGTCAACAGATTTTTGGGGCTGATGCGGAAGCGTTTTGCCTTCTTGCGCAGTTCGCGGATGGCAATAACGTGACGACCTGCCCGTAATGGAATTGGCTCCAGGTGACGGGCCCGGGTGTCTTCGTTGTAGCGGCGGTAGATGGCGCCCACCATTTTTTCGGCCAGCCGCCCTTCGCTGAGAAGGTTGCTCAGATCATTTTCCAGCAGCTCGAAGAAATGATCCATGCTGTGGTTCATGCCGGCAGTGGTCCAGCTCTTCGACATCTTCTGGCGGACTTTCTCGGCATGGGACTCAAACCGATCCTCGCTAACCAGCCCCTTGAGCATCTCGCCCTGGGAATCCATCAGCCGGCGGCTGGACCGGAGCGTAATCAGCTTCTTGTAGTAGAAGTCATAGTCCCGCTGGGCGCGGTCGGCCAGGCGCCGCAGTGCGTCAGTGTCCATGGTGACGCCAGAACAGGCCTGCAGCTCTTCTTCCAGTGCGTCCAGCCGGTTTTGCATGGCGGCCTGACTGTTCTGCAGCATGCCCAACAGGTCGTTGATCAGGCTCTGTGTAATCAGCTGTTCCTTGTGCATCAGGATGCGCTGGATGATCAACTGTTCCAGTTGGGCGAGGTTCGAACGTTCAAGCAGTTCTTCGTTGCCTTTGACCCGGGCCAGCAGGCCTTGCTTGGCGGACAGCGGTATCACGTCGTTCTGGCGCATGCCGAGGTGGTCGGCGGTGTAGCTACGCACCCGGTCAATGGCTTCCTGGGTATGCTTCTCGCCCTGGAGATCATCCCAGAGCACGTCGATCTTGTTGAGCACTGCGAATCGGCCAGCGCGGTGGTCGGCGTGCTCGGTGTCGATGTGATCCTTCCAGATCGTCATGTCGCTGGCAGTGACGCCGGTATCCGCGCTCAACAGGAAGATAATGGCGTGGGCGCGAGGCAACATACTGATGGTCAGTTCTGGCTCTGAGCCGAGAGCGTTGAGCCCCGGGGTGTCCAGTATGCGCAGGCCGCGTTCGAACAACGGATGGCGAATGCTGATCTGGGCGTTGCGCCAGGCCGGCACCACGACATTACCCGGCTTGTTGCGGTCATGCTCCAGCATGTCCTCGTCGAAGCCCAGTTTGCGGGCTTCCTGCGGAGTGACGCTCTTTACGCGAGCCACTTCCGCCAGAACTTCCCGCATGATTTCCGGGTCGCGCTCGTCCAGGTCGTGTTTGACCCAGCGTTCGGGCTGCTTGCGCAGTTGCTGCAGGGAGAGCTCGCCGGTCCTGGTTTCGATCGGGAGCAGCAACAGGTAGTTGCTGTTTGACGTGCGGTCAAAGAACAGCTCGGTCGGGCACATGGTGGTGCGGCCCGCCTGGGATGGCAGCATGCGCTGGCCGTATTCTGAAAAGAAGAGGGCGTTGATCAGTTCCGTCTTGCCGCGGGAATACTCACCCACGAAAGCAATGGTGAGTTCGTCTTCGATCAGCAGCTCAAGGCCGTGACGAATGCGGTTGCTGACATCGTCTGAAAACAGGTTGTTGTCCTGCAGCCACAGACGGTAGCGACCGATCTGCCTGATCAGTTCTTTTTTCCAGCCGTGGTAGGCCTCTACCTGCTGCGACAGGGTTCCTTGCTTGTTCATCGGACCATCCTTCTGCGCGACTTCCGGGCGACTGCGTTGGATCTTGGTTGGTTAAAGTTGTGCCAAAAATATAGCTAATGTTACCGCATTGGCGCGGCAAATCTGCGGCGGCGATCACGGGTCTGTATAGCAGGGCGACGTGTAGAAGGAAAAAAGTGCAGCTGATTCAGATAGATGAACCAGCTGCAGGTGAGAGTAGTTTATTGTCCTGATATGTAACGGAATGTGTTTTTGAGAGGTGGTCTACATTCCGACGATGGAGCCCATGCCGGCGGCTACCTTCATGTGGTCGATCACCACCGAAACCACATTGAGGATCAGGAACACGATAATCGGGGACAGATCCAGGCCGCCCATGGATGGCATCACATTGCGTACGGGGCGCATCACGGGTTCGGTGATCTGCGCAACCAGTTGGATAGCAGGGTGGCCGCTTTGTGGCGCAATCCAGCTGACGACCACGACTGCAATGACGGACCAGAAGTAGATCTTAACGATCAGATCAAGAACGTTAAGGATAGCCCAGCTGAGCAGGGTGAGCGGGTTGATCGCCGGTATGCTGCTGTTCAGGGCCACAAGAATGAGGAAAAAGGTGATCGCCTGGATGATGACCGCCAGCACCAGGGCTGCGCCGTCGATACCGCCCCAACCGGGAATAAAGCGGCGAAGCGGACGCAGCAGCGGGTTGGTGGCTTTCACAACAAACTGCGAGATCGGATTGTAGAAATCCGCCCTGGCCAGTTGCAGCAAAAAGCGCAGCAGCACGATCGTCAGGTAGAACGTCGAGGCAATGAGCAGAATGGTGATCAGAATGTCAGCCAGCATGAAGCCGTGTCTCCCGTTATTGGTTACTGTTTATTGGCGAGTTCTTTGGCCATTTCCCCGGAGCGCTTGTAAGCGGCTGAGTAGGCCTTCTTGACCAGATCTCTCATGCCACCTTCTTCAAAGGTCTGGATGGCCTGTTCTGTGGTGCCACCGGGAGACATGACATTGCGTTTGAGCTGGCCGGGGTCGTGTTCACTGCGTCCTGCCATTTCGGCGGCGCCGGCCATGGTCTGGATTGCCAGTGCGCGTGCGGTCTCGCCGGCAATGCCGGCATCGGTGGCCGCCTCTTCCAGTGCTTCCAGCATCAGGAAGAAATAGGCGGGGCCGCTGCCAGAAAGTGCAGTCACTGCATGCAGGAGGGATTCGTCCTCCACCCAGAGCGCCGAGCCAATGCTGTTAAAGACCGACTCCACCATGGTCTTCTGCTTTTCCTTGACCTGATCATTGGCATAGAGCCCGGCAGCCCCTTTACCAACCAGCGATGGCGTGTTGGGCATCACGCGCACCAGCGGCAGTCCGCCACCGAGCCACTCGTCCAGGGTGGAAGCTTCCAGCCCGGCCGCGATCGACACCATTAGCGGGCGGGTGTTCTGCACCACCGGGGCGATGTCTGAGCAAACACTTGCCATAACCTGTGGCTTCACCGCCAGAACCACCATGTCCGCCTGCTCGGCGCAGTAACGATTGTCGGTGGTGACGCTGACACCAAATTGTTTGCGGATGGATTGAAGATGGTTGTCATCGGGGGCGCTGACCCAGATGTTGGCGGCCTTGAAGCCGCTGTCCAGCATGCCACCGATGATGGCGCTGGCCATGTTGCCGGCACCGATAAACGAAATCGTTGGTGATGTGCTCAAGGTTCACTCCACGTTTGGATCAGTAGTGGTCAATTGTCAGTCTGCCGCTGATGATAACAGGATCTGGGCCTGTCAGCTTCCGGTTACCGAGGCCCGAACAGGGCGGTACCGACTCTTACCCAGGTTGCGCCCTCCTCAATGGCCATCTCAAGGTCGCCGGACATGCCCATGGAGAGGGTGTCCAGCGGACCGCAGCCGGGAGCCTCCTGGCGCATGTGCTTCAGCGCATTGGCCAACTTGCGAAAACTTGAGCGTAACTCCGCCTCGGGCTGATCCGGGTCCGGAATCGCCATCAGCCCCCTGAGCGAGAGATTTGGCATCTCTTCGATGGCGTCTGCCATGTTGGTGAGATCCTCCAGGGTACAACCGGACTTGCTCTCCTCATTGTTGATGTTCACCTGAAGGCAGATATTCAACGGCGGGAGAGTGGAAGGGCGCTGATCGTTCAGGCGCTGAGCAATCTTGAGTCGGTCAACGCTGTGTGCCCAGGCAAATGCCCCGGCAATCTGGCGGGTCTTGTTGGATTGAATGGGGCCTATAAAGTGCCATTCGATGGCGTCCAGTTCCTTCAGCTCCTCCATTTTGTCCAGAGCTTCCTGAACGTAGTTTTCACCAAATGCCCGTTGGCCGGCGCTGTAAGCCGTGCGAAGCTCGTCGGCCGGGCGCGTCTTACTGACCGCCAGCAGATGCACGGAACCCGCGCTGCGGCCGGCCTTCAATGTTGCTTTTTGTATGCGTCGGGTTACGCTCCCGATGTTGTCTGCTATGCTGCTCATAGTGCGAATCCGCCGATTCCGGTCAGTCTCTGATACGCTGACACGTTACCCGCAGGTTACTGAAATGCCAAGTGAAGCCGTTCAGTGCCAATGACCGGAGCCGGCGCATACCGGGATAAAAGAAAAAAGCCTTCCGAGGACCCCTATGGATATTACTGAACTGCTTGCCTTTTCGGCCAAACAGGGCGCATCAGACTTGCACCTGTCTGCCGGCCTTCCCCCGATGATCCGTGTTGATGGCGATGTCCGCCGCATCAACCTTCCGCCAATGGAGCATAAAGAAGTCCATGGGCTGATCTACGACATCATGAACGACAAGCAGCGCAAGGACTACGAAGAGTTCCTGGAGACCGACTTCTCCTTCGAGGTGCCTGGTGTCGCCCGCTTCCGTGTTAACGCGTTTAACCAGAACCGTGGCTCCGGTGCTGTCTTCCGGACCATCCCGTCAAAGGTACTGACGATGGAAGACCTCGGTATGGGGCAGGTGTTCAAGGACATCGCCTCTGTGCCACGAGGTCTGGTGCTGGTTACGGGCCCAACAGGCTCCGGTAAGTCCACCACCCTGGCGGCGATGATCGACTACATCAACGACAGCCGCTATGAGCACATCCTCACCATCGAGGACCCCATCGAATTCGTACACGAATCCAAGAAGTGCCTGCTGAACCAGCGGGAAGTGCATCGTGACACCCTGGGCTTCAACGAAGCCCTGCGCTCCGCACTGCGGGAAGACCCGGACATTATCCTGGTCGGCGAGCTGCGGGACCTGGAAACCATCCGCCTGGCCCTGACGGCGGCGGAAACCGGTCACCTGGTGTTCGGCACCCTGCACACCACCTCGGCGGCCAAAACCATCGACCGTGTGGTGGACGTGTTCCCGGCGGAAGAGAAATCCATGGTTCGTTCGATGTTGTCAGAGTCGTTGCAGGCGGTTATCTCCCAGACCCTGATGAAGAAGATGGGCGGTGGCCGGATTGCGGCTCACGAGATCATGATTGGCACCTCGGCGATCCGTAACCTGATCCGCGAGGACAAGATTGCTCAGATGTACTCGGCAATCCAGACCGGTGGCTCCCTGGGCATGACAACCCTGGATCAGTGTCTGGAAAAGCTCTTGAAGAAAGGCCTGATTTCCCGCGAAGCCGCGAGAATGAAGGCAAAAATGCCGGATAATTTCTAAGCTTGGTAGCGGGCTTGGCACATAATTCGGGAGGTGTCGGGTAGGGCCCGTTCCAGGGACGTCAAAAAGCAGGGATGTTTTTGTCGAGCGTACATGGACGTATTAACAGCGTGCCCTGGAACGGGCCCTACCCGACACCCGGACACCGAAAGTCAGAAAAATAGGTAGAAAGTCATGGAATTCGAAAAACTGCTCCGTTTGATGGTGGAAAAAGGCGGTTCCGATCTTTTCATAACCGCCGGTGTGCCACCCTCCATGAAGGTCAACGGCAAGGTCCTGCCTGTCACCAAGAATGCATTGACGCCTGAGCAGACGAGGGAGTTCGTCTATGGTGCCATGAACGACAAACAGCGGGTCGAATTCGAAGAAAGCCACGAGTGTAACTTCGCCATCAGTGCCCGAGGCATCGGTCGCTTCCGTGTCAGCGCCTTCTTCCAGCGCAACCTCTGCGGCATGGTCCTGCGGCGGATCGAGGTGAAAATCCCGCAGATTGATGACCTGGCACTGCCGGAAATCATCAAGGATCTGGCCATGACCAAGCGTGGCCTGATCATGTTCGTGGGTGCCACCGGTACCGGTAAGTCCACCTCGCTGGCGGCTATGCTCGGGCATCGTAACCGCAACAGCCGGGGCCACATTATCTCCATCGAAGACCCCATCGAATTCGTGCACCAGCACCAGGGCTGTATCGTGACCCAGCGAGAGGTGGGCATCGATACCGATAGCTTTGAAGTGGCTCTGAAGAACACCCTGCGCCAGGCACCGGACGTGATCCTCATCGGTGAGGTGCGTACCCGCCAGACCATGGAATACTCTGTGCAGTTTGCTGAAACCGGCCACCTGTGCCTCGCTACCCTGCACGCCAACAACGCCAACCAGGCGCTGGACCGGATTATCCAGTTCTTCCCGCCGGAACAGCACAACCAGATCTGGATGGACCTGTCCCTGAACCTCAAGGCCATCGTCGCTCAACAGTTGATCCCGACGCCGGACGGGCAGGGCCGCAAAGCCGTCATTGAAGTGTTGATCAACACACCGTTGGTCGCGGACCTGATTCGAAAAGGCGAAGTGCACCGACTTAAGGAACTGATGTCCAAGTCCAACGAGAGCGGCATGCGCACCTTTGATCAGGCGCTTTATGAACTCTATGCCGAAGGCTCCATCACTTATGAGGATGCCCTCGCGCACGCGGATTCAGCCAACGACCTGCGCCTGATGATCAAGCTGGGTGCCGATTCCCAGGGCGCTGACAAGCTGGCTTCCAGTGTCGACAAGTTGTCGATCCAGGACGATTGATCGAGGATTAGACTAAAGTAGTAAACAATTAGGGTTCTGAATCAGTAGGGATGGCATTTGAGGCCATTGGCCCGTGATGCGTATACTCCGCTCCGACGATCATCCAGGGGGATTTATGCGCAAAAACAAAGTATTGCCCGGCTCTGTTATCCGAATCGCGACGGTATCGGCGTTGGTGGCACCCGCCGCAGCGCTGGCCGGTGGTTTTTCACTCAATGAGCAAAGTGCCAGTGCCATGGGCGTTGCTAACGCCGGCACCGCAGCCAATCCGGAAAATGCCACTACGGTTTTCTTCAATCCGGCCGGCATGAGCCAGCTTTCCGGCACCAATATGTCGTTTGGTGCCGCCGTTCTGGATATTGATGCCGAGCTCAAGGAAGGCACTGGCAGTGCCGTTCGCGATGACGGCCGTCCCGTCGCCGGTGGAAACGGTGGTGATATCGCCGACCCGGCCGTCCTTCCCAATTTTTACATGACCCACGAAATCAACGACTGGCTGGACGTGGGCTTCGGTCTGCACGCCCCCTATGGCCTTGCGGCGGATTACGAGGATGACTTCAAGGGGCGCTTTTTCGCGGACAAGACCGAGCTGACCGCCATTGCATTCAGCCCGTCCATTGCCGTTAACGACGGTAATGGATTCTCCATGGGTGCTGGCGTCAATGTGATCTACGCCGAAGGCCGGCTGACCAAGTTCCAGGACTACAGTGGTACGGAAGCCCGCTTCGGGTTGCCCCCGGGGACCCTGGAAGACGGTTACGCGGATATCGAAGGCAGTGACGTGGCGCTCACCTTCGCCTTTGGCTTGCTTTGGGAAATGTCGGAGCGAACACAGTTTGGTATATCCGCCCAGACCGGAACAGAACTGGAGCTGGATGGCGACGCGGAAGTTCGTAACTATCCGCAGGGTAGCCTTAGCGGTGGTGGCCTGACGTTCAGCCAGTCCACGGTCACTGAACGGGTGACTGTCCCGCTGGATATTCCCGAGAGCATTACCTTCGGTGCCCGTCACCAATTGACCGATACCGTAACACTGCTGGCAGGTGCGACCTGGGCCAAGTGGAGCCGGTTTGAGGCATTGGATGTGGTCAGCCGTGAGGACAATGGCCCAATTTCTTCTCAGGCAGGGCCCGGTCTTGGTGATGAGCGCCTGGTGACGCACGTTTCGGAAAACTGGAAAGACACCTGGCAGGCCAATGTCGGCGCCATCTGGCAGGCGACCCCGGAGTGGGCATTCAAGGCTGGCTATGCCTGGGATGAGTCGCCGGTGAACGACGATTTCCGTACGGCTCGAATCCCGTCAGGGGATCGCGATTGGGTCACGCTGGGCGCACAGTACGCCGACGCCCGTTCAGGCTGGACGGTAGACGTGGCCGCCGGGGTGTTGCTGTTCGACGACGAAGAGGTGAACGAACAGAACTATGACGTCAACGACGAGCCCATGCCCGGGGCGGCTCGCTACCGTGGTACCTACGAGCTTGATGCCTGGAGTGCGGGGGTACAGGTCAGCAAGCAGTTTTAAGTGATACCTTGAGGGGCGTACGGCGCCCCTCAATCAATAACCTGCCCACGATAGATAACCTTCTTCTTTCTCGCCCTTTCTGCTTCCGTTTCGGAAGCACTACTGTCGCCCCTAGACGTTTCCTCGGCAATTTCCTGTCCGCGATACATTCGCTTCGCATTGTCGGTATCGTCGTGCAGGTCCAAGTGAGGGATCTGGGGTCTGAGTATTTCCCAGGTGTGGATGAGGTGGGCTGAGCGGGTTTTGCTGGCGTAGTCCGCTAGATGCCGTTCCAGGTGCTCTTCCGTGAGGTGCAGCTTTACCCCGAACTCAGACTGAATTAAGCGGCGACACTGGTGAACCAGTTTCAGTAAGCCAGGGTTCATAAGCCAACTGCGCTCGGAAGCCAGAAAAGTCATGGTGAGTGCCTCGGGTAGAAAAGTGTCACAACATGGCCCCGGTATTCACTCATGCGAATGCGGGGCCGACCCTCACAAGGCTTGCGAATTTCGTGCCGTTTTCGGCTGTCGAGCCCAGCGCCGTCGTTGCTGGGAGCATACTGGTGAGACTGCAAAAAGAATGGTGTGTTTTGGGGCGAAACCACCTTGTTCGCCCCAAAACGGAACCTGGGCGAGAGGGTTCAGTGGGCTTCGTCCCAGTTATTACCGACGCCGGCCTCCACCAGTAAGGGTACATCCAGCGATGCTGCAGCAGACATCCGCTTCTCAAGGCCTTCGCGAATCTTGTCCACGGCGGATTCACGCACTTCCAGAATCAGTTCGTCGTGAACCTGCAGGATCATTCGGGCATCGTCCTGGTGATGTTCCTGTAGCCAGTCCTCAACGCTGACCATGGCCCGTTTGATAATGTCCGCGGCAGTCCCCTGCATGGGGGCATTGATGGCCGTACGCTCGGCGGCCTGTTGAAGCTGCTTGTTGCGGGCGTTGATTTCCGGCAGGTACAGGCGACGGCCGTAGAGCGTTTCCACGTATCCGTCGTCGTGGGCCTGTTTGCGAATTCTGTCCATGTATTTCAGCACGCCGGGATAGCGCTCGAAATAGCGGTCAATATACTCCTGTGCTTGGTTGCGGCCCACATCCAACTGGCGTCCAAGGCCAAAGGCGGACATGCCATAAATGAGTCCGAAGTTGATGGCCTTGGCGCTGCGGCGCTGGTCGCCGGAGACGTCGTCGACGGCCACGCCAAAGACTTCGGCAGCCGTCGCCCGGTGAATGTCCTCGCCCTTTTCGAATGCCTTGAGCAGTCCCTTGTCGCCCGACAGGTGCGCCATGATGCGCAGCTCAATCTGGGAGTAGTCCGCCGCCATCAGCTTGTAGCCCTCCGGGGCCACGAAAGCCTGGCGAATGCGCCGGCCCTGTTCGCTGCGGATGGGAATGTTCTGCAGGTTCGGCTCCGAGGACGACAGCCGGCCGGTGGCCGTTACCGCCTGGTGATAGGAGGTGTGAATCCGGCCAGTGCGATGGTGAATCAATTCCGGCAAGGTGTCGGTGTAGGTGGATTTCAGCTTGCTCAGGCTGCGGTGCTCAAGGATCAATCGGGGCAGGGTATGCTCGTGGGCCAGTTCCTGCAGCACCGGTTCCGCCGTGGAGGGCGCGCCTTTCGGGGTTTTCTTTACCACCGGCAGCCCCATCTTGTCGTAGAAAATGGCCTGTAGTTGCTTGGGAGAGCCCAGATTGAAGCTTTCGCCGGCTTCCTCGTGGGCTTCCTTCTCAAGCTCCGCCATACGCTCTGCCAGTTCCTGGCTGTGCTTGCGCAGCGTGCTGGCGCTGATCATCGCACCTCGTTGCTCCATACGGGACAGTACGGGCACCAGTGGCAGGTCGATGTTTTCATAGACGTCCCGCAGCCGGCCGGTTTTCTCCAGTTGCGGTCGCAGCGCCTGGTGCAGTCGAAGGGTGATATCGGCGTCTTCTGCCGCGTAGGGGCCAGCCTGCTCCAGATCAATCTGGTTGAAGGTCAGTTGCTTGGCGCCTTTGCCGGCGATGGATTCGAAAGTGATGGTCTGCTCGCCCAGGTATTGCCTGGCCAGCGAGTCCATGTCGTGACGAGACCCTACGGAATTGAGTACGTAGGACTCCAGCATGGTGTCTTCCGCAATGCCTTCCAGGTGGATGCCGTGGTTGGCCAGCACGTTCTTGTCGTATTTGAGGTTCTGGCCGAGCTTAGCTTTCTTCGGGTCTTCCAGCAGTGGTTTCAACTGGTTCAGCACTGTTTCCCGGTCCAGTTGTTCCGGGGCGCCCATATAATCGTGGCCAAATGGCACGTAGGCAGCCTCGCCGGGCTCAATGGCAAAGGACACACCAACGACATCGGCGTCCATATAACGCAGGCTGGTGGTCTCGGTATCAAAGGCGAACAGCGGTGCCTTGTTGAGGCGATCAATCCAGGTATCCAGCTCTGCCTGATCGGTCACTATTGTGTATGTTTTCTCTTTGCTGGCCGGATTGGCGCTGTTGTCGACGGCATCGTCCGCGCTTTTTTCATCGGCTGAGTCGCCGTTTTCGAGCTCGGCAATCCAGGATCGAAGCTCATATTCCCGGAACAGTTCCAGCAACTGACCGTCGTCCTGGGTCCTCAGCTTGAGGTCTTCCAGCCCGAACTCAAGATCCACGTCGGTTTTGATGGTGGCCAGTTGGCGACTGAGCGGCAGGGTTTCGATGGCTTCCCGAAGGTATTCGCCAATTTTGCCTTTGACCTCATCCGAGTGCTCGATGATGTTATCCAGGTTGTCCCACGCCTGTAGCCATTTAACGGCGGTTTTCGGGCCGCACTTGTTGACTCCGGGAATGTTGTCCACCTTGTCGCCCACCAGCGCCAGGTAGTCCACGATCTGCTCCGGGCCAATGCCGAATTTCTCGACCACGCCGTCGCGGTCCATGCGGGTATCCGTCATGGTGTTAATCAGGGTGACGTGATCGCTCACCAGCTGCGCCATGTCCTTGTCGCCGGTCGACACCACCACATCAATGCCCTTGCTGGTGGCTTCATGGGCCAGGGTGCCGATGACATCGTCGGCTTCCACGCCACTGACGATCAACAAGGGCAGGCCCATGGCCCGAACCATGTCGTGGATTGGCTGGATCTGCATGGCCAGGTCGTCCGGCATAGGCGGGCGGGTGGCCTTGTAGTCTTCGTACAGGTCGTTGCGAAAGGTCTTACCCTTGGCGTCGAACACCACCACCATTTTTGAGCCTGGAAAATCCTGTTCCAGCTTCCGGATCATGCTGATAACGCCCTTTATGGCGCCCGTGGGGTGGCTCTTGCTGGTCATCAGTGGCGGCAGGGCATGATAGGCGCGGAAGAGGTAGGAAGAGCCATCTACAAGAACTACCGGCGGAGTCTGCTGCTGTGTCATATCAAAACGGATCCGGATTCTGATTGAAGCGTTGATAGGCTTGTGCAACTCTGACATAAACGGGGTGCATTTCCCGTGTGTCAGCGTGATTATGCACGTCTCTAAACAGAACCGAAGAGTACCATGAAAATGAAACGTATCGCTTGCTCGGGTCTTGTGTTGGGTGTGCTCTGCGGGCCTTCAATGGCCCAGGAGGATGTCGATGTTGTACAGACACCCAGGGAGCCCCTGGTGGTGTCTGATTATCAGCCATCCGCTGACGGGGCGCAGATCGTGATTCGCCCGGGTGAGAACGAGGTGTTCTACGAATACCGGGTGAATGGTCAATTGGTGGAGATCAAAGTAGTGCCGGAAGTCGGTCCCGAATACTACCTCGTGCCAGCAGATGGTGGTGGCTGGATTCGTGAGAGCGAGACCGACATGCTGGTGCCCAGTTGGGTCATCTTCAGGTGGTAAATTTCTCGGATGCTACTCAGATCAGGTCGACGGTAACTGCGTCGGAGCGCTTGCTTTCCAGCCCGCTGTCGTCGAGGGCGGTAATGCTGAATTCATAGGCACCCGGCGGAAAATCCTCAAGCTGGTAGCGAGTGTCTTCGTCACCGGAAAGTGATATGACCTCGAAACTGTCTCTGTGCCGCAGGCGATAATAAATGCGATAGCCGCTGATGTCGCTGGCATAGAGGCGTGAGCCGTCTTCCCGGGTGAGCGGAGCGTCCCAGCGTAGTGTGGGAGGGGTGATCGACTCCTCGTCGGCCGGAACTCCAGTGTTGGATGTCTCTTCCTGTACCGGTTCAGGCTGCCCGAGGGTGTCCCGAATGGACGAAACGGCATCTCCCAGCCTTTGTTCAGATGCTTCGTTGGCTTGGCTTGAAGCGGCCCTTGATGCCCCGGAGTCTTCCTGGCATCCGGCCATGATGGCCAGTGCCATTCCGGCAACGACCATTTTCCAAAGCTGCCGATGGCCCGCAGCGTTCTGGCTGAGTCTTATACCTGGCATGGTGTTTCTCGCAATCCGTTTGTCAGCGCGTTATTGGTGCTGTTGTTACTGTAATGGGATACGTCAGAAGCGAGGCCTGAATAAAACGGGGAGACGGGCTTTCTCATTTCAAGGCGCAGAGCATGCCGAATCTTTAAAAAATCATCAAGTGAACTATCCGTAAATTCCGAGACTATCCTGTTCCCCCGTTGACAGATGGCGAATAGGGGGTGGTTTTAGTATGAACATTCTAATTTTTGACCGTAACCTTCGACATGTGATCAGAAGTCGGCATCGGTTTGCCGGCGATAACGATGCAGATTTTCAAACCACGCATCCACAATCTTAGGAGATTCATCATGGGTAAACTCAAGACCTATCAGGAACAGCTTCAGGACATCGTAGAGAAGGGCATCAACGCAGCTGAAGAGCAGCAGAAGAAGCTGGCTTCCAAGCCGTTCGAGTACGCTGAAAAGCTGGAAACCGAAGCCCGCGAGTACAGCGTAAAGACCCTGCGCACTCGTTACTATGGCTACAGTGAAAACCTGTTCGAGCAACTGCGCAGCCTGAACACCCGTTTCGGCAGCTTTGCGGCTGACCTGGTTGCCAAGCTGGAAAAAGAAGCGGCTGAAGGTGCAGATACCGTTGCCGACGCAGCGGACGAAGTGACCAGCGTCGCCCAGTCAACCAAGGCTACTGCGCAGGCCAAGAAGCCGGCTGCACGCAAAACCACAGCTCGCAAAAGCACCAGCACTGCCAAGAAGAGCCCCGCTACTGCCTGAGCGGCAACCGGAGTTCTTTGAAGCATAAAAAAGGTCACCGTGAGGTGACCTTTTTTGTGCCTGATTGTTCGAGTCGTGTGGTTTATTATTCTTCCAGGTCGTCCGGGTCCAGCGGAAGCGTTCTTTCCTCGCCTGTAATCTCTTCCAGCCGTTCGATATCGGCTTCGAAACGTTCCCGCAGGGCTTTTATATTGGCGTTCTGCGAGTTGATTTCCCGTTCGATGTCACGAATCTGGGCTTCCAGTCGCCGTATTTTTTCCAGTGTCGCTTCGGGGATGTCGCGACCGGATCGCTCCAGGTCTGCAGCCCGGCTCTGTTCGCTGTCCAGTTGGCTGACGATCACCGAAATGTTGCCTCGCTTGAGCTGATTCAGCCCCTGCAGCTCACGTATCTTGCGGTGCATGGCGCGCACGGCTTCGTCTGGGTGGCTGTAGCGCTCCAGAAGCTTGCGATCGAGCTCCCGCTGTCGTTCCGCTTCGGCCTGGCGTTTTTCCTCGGCTTCCCTGGCGGCAATTTCCTCTTCGGTGGGTTCCGGATCGATCGTTTCAATTACCCGACCGTTCTTGCTGAGAATGTCGTAGCCCCGTCTGGATGCTTCCTGGGGGATGGTACTGCTGATGACAATCTGACCGTTTTCATCGGTATAACGATACATCCTTGCCTCTACGATAGAGGCAGACATCAGCGCAGCCGCAGCAGATACAGCGATTGAAAACCTGGTCAGACGATTCATGGTGAGAGACTGGCGCTCCGCTTGAAACAATGTATGTCAGGAAGCATACCAAAAGCTGAACGATAAACCATGCCCGGATTCAGACTCCGTACTCGTCCCGATATGCGGCGACTTTGTCAGCATGTTCTGAAAAGCCGGGCCTGCTTTGCAGGTAGGCAAGCACCTGCTCAAGCTTGATAATACTGACCACAGGAATGCCGAACTCCTCTTTGACTTCCTGGATGGCGGAGAGTTCGCCAGCGCCTCGCTCCTGGCGATCCAGGGCAATGAGTACGCCTGCAGGCTCCGCCCCTGAGGTGCGGATCAGCTCCATGGATTCCCGGATAGCCGTGCCAGCGGTAATAACGTCATCAACAATCAGAACCTTGCCTTCCAGGGGGGCGCCCACGATATTGCCACCCTCGCCGTGATCCTTCTTTTCTTTTCGGTTGAAGGCGAATGGTTTGTTGTTACCCTCGGCGGCCAGGGCCATGGCGGTGACCGTCGCCAACGGTATGCCCTTATAGGCAGGCCCGAAAATAATGTCATAATCCAGCCCACTACGCTGGAGTGCTGCGGCATAGGCCTTGCTTAACTCAAGCAGATCCTCCCCGGTATTGAACAACCCCGCATTGAAGAAATAGGGGCTGGTGCGGCCGGATTTAAGCGTAAATTCTCCGAAACGGAGTACGTTACGGCGGATGGCGAACTCAATGAACTGTTGCTGATAGTCGTGCATGACAGGGCTTCTGGCGGGTTTGGATCTTTAATTAACGCGTAAAACCGGTATCATACACACAAACCGAATCAGGGAACACGTATGCGGGTAGTTACAATCAGCGTCAACGGTCTGGCCCAGGCTGTTGAAAAAGGTTTCTTTGAATGGCTAGCCAGGCAGGACGCTGACGTGGTTTGCGTTCAGGACCACCGCATGCGGGCTTACGAGGTCGAGGATTTCAACCTGATCCCGGACGGCTATGAGGCCTACTTTATTGATGGCGAGCGTAACGAGGATGGGGGCGTTGGTATCTATACCCGCCATTTCCCGAAGGCCATTATGTACGGTTTCGCCAATGAGCAGGCAGATCGCGAAGGCCGTTTCATTCAGGCGGATTTTGACAAGGTATCTGTCGCCTGCGTTCTCTCTCCCTGCGCACTTGGCCGCGAAGAAGAATTGATTGGCGAGGACGACCTGACGGTTCTGGATCACAAGGACGACTTCATGGAAGCCTTTGGCCTCCATATGCAGAAAACCCTGCGCAAGCGCCGTCAGTTTATTTTCTGCGCCAACCTGCAAACCGCCCATCACGTAACTGACGCCAGCCCGCTGTACCACAAACTGGATTTTTCCGGCTTCCTGCCCCATGAGCGGGCATGGCTGGACCGTTTGTTTGATGAAATGGGCTGTGTTGATGCATTCCGCGATATCAACAAGCAGAGCAACCAGTATACCTGGTGGCCCGAGCAGGCAGAGGGTTCCCGTAAGAGCGCAGGTATCCGGGTGGACTATCAGCTACTGACGCCGGGTATCCGCAAGACCATTCAGGATGGCTGGATTGACGACAGTACCCGTTTCTCCGATCACGCGCCGGTGATCATGGATTACGACATCGGAATCGGTTTCTAGGATTGGAGTAAGCGGTCTCGGGAAGATGGGCCTTCCCGGACACGCTACAAGCACATCCCTGTGCGCTCGACTCCGGCCGTCCCTGGCCGGAGACGGTCCGGGAAGGCCCATCTTCCCAAGCCCGCCGAACCTCGGAGTTAACGGCTACTGAGCCAAAGCCGCTTTCTGCGCCTCAAACAACTGTCCAATGCCCAGTTTCGCCAGCTTCAACATGCCGTCCAGTTCTTCCTGTTCAAACGGCGCACCCTCGGCAGTTCCCTGAATTTCAATGAAACCACCTTGATCCGTCATGATCACATTCATGTCGGTTTCGGCTTCGGAATCCTCCGGGTAATCCAGGTCCAATACCGGTGTGCCCTTGTAGACGCCCACGGAAAACGCCGCAATCATCTGCTTCAGCGGCGATTTTTTCAGCCGGCCTTCTTTCACCAGATGGTTCAGCGCATCCACAAGCGCCACGCAGCCACCGGTAATCGCAGCGGTGCGGGTGCCACCGTCGGCCTGGATGACGTCACAGTCGATGGTGATGGAATGCTCGCCAAGAGCGCTCAGATCAACCGCTGCACGCAATGAACGGCCGATCAGTCGCTGGATTTCCACGGTGCGGCCGCCCTGCTTGCCGCGAGCAGCTTCCCGCCCCATACGGCTGCCGGTAGAGCGGGGCAGCATGCCATACTCGGCGGTTATCCAGCCTTTGCCTTCGCCCCGCAGGAAAGGGGGGACCTTGTTTTCAACAGAGGCGGTGCAGATCACCTTGGTGTCGCCAAATTCCACCAGCACGGAGCCCTCAGCGTGGCGGGTGTAGTGACGGGTGATGCGAATGTCTCGGGATTGTTCCGGCGTTCTTCCGCTCGGTCTCATAATTGTTCCTGGTATCAGTGGTGAGTGTCCGGGGTGAATCCCCGGTCGATTGCAAAGTCGAAAGATTGCGGAGTATAACACGCAGTCTGTGGCGTCTGTTCGATGTTGGAGCGGCCAGCCTGCTAAACTTGAAATCTGCTTCTTCGCAAACGTGGAGTCACCATGATCAGAAGTATGACGGCCTTCGCCCGCCAGGATACCCAGGAAGACTGGGGAACGCTCACCTGTGAAATTCGCACGGTTAACCACCGGTACCTGGAGCCGTCCTTTCGCTTGCCCGAAGCGCTCCGGGAGCTGGAGAACAGTTTCCGTGAGCAACTGCGCAAGCAATTGCGGCGCGGCAAGGTAGACGTGGCCATTCGTCTTCAGGCCAATGAATCGGCAACCCAGGGCTTCGAGATCGACGAAGATGTGGCAAACGCTGTCAATGAGGCGGCCAACCACATCAACAGGATGCTGGACAACCCGGCCCACATTAGCGCACTGGATATACTCCGTTGGCCGGGAGTGCTGGCCTCCACTGAACAGGATTTTGGCCCCGCCAGGAAAGCGGCTGGCGAACTATTCGAGCGTACTGTGAGTGAATTGGTGACGGTCAGGGAGCGGGAAGGTGAACGCCTGCGGCCGCTGTTTGAAGACAGGCTCACCACCATGGGTGAGCGGGTGACTGAGGTTCGGGAGCGAATGCCGGAACTGATTCGTGCCCAGGAAGAGCATCTGAAAAACCGCTTTGAGCAGGCGAAGGTGGAGCTTGACCCGGATCGCGTGGCCCAGGAAATGGTGATGCTGGCCCAGAAAAGCGATGTCGCCGAAGAGCTGGATCGCTTGGAAGCCCATATCACCGAGGTGTCGGACACTCTGCAGTCCGACGATGCCATCGGTCGCCGTTTGGATTTCCTGATGCAGGAGCTCAACCGCGAGGCCAATACGCTCAGCAGCAAAAGCATCGATGCCCGGGTGACAAGGGCAGCGGTTGACCTGAAAGTGTTGATAGAGCAAATGCGGGAGCAGGTCCAGAACCTGGAGTAACCTCACTTGGATGCGGGGGCGGCGCAAACGCCGTATAATTCCGCCCTCGTTATTGTGGTGGCGCCGGGGTTGTTCCGCGCCAACTGAAAGCCCGTCAATGCCCGGAGTTGTTAGTCCCATGAGCCAGGAATCAGAACAAGGCACGCTGTATGTGATTTCCGCCCCCTCGGGAGCCGGTAAGACCAGCCTGGTGGCTCAAATGCTGAAGCAGGACGAAAAGCTGGGTGTTTCCGTGTCCCATACAACCCGGCCTATGCGGAAGGGGGAGCAGGATGGCGTCAACTATCACTTTGTCACCCGGGAGGCCTTCGAGGCGATGATCAGCCGGGGCGACTTCCTGGAGCATGCGGATGTCTTCGGGAACTACTACGGCACCTCCCAGGTCTGGGTGAAGCAAACACTGGCCACGGGTCAGGATGTAATCCTGGAAATTGATTGGCAGGGTGCGGAGCAGGTCCGCCACCTGATGCCAGACTGTGTCAGCATCTTCATCGTGCCACCGTCTCCGGAGGCCTTGAAAGACCGCCTGACTGGCCGGGGCACAGACGCACCGGAGGTGGTGGCGCGTCGCCTCAATGAGGCGGCGGATGAATGCAGCCACGCGGTGGAATTCGATTATCTGGTGGTTAACGATGATTTCGACACTGCGCTGGACGACCTGCTGGCGATTGTTCGTTGCCATCGTCTGCGCATGCAGGCCCAGCAGGTCAGGCATTCCGGGCTGTTGGTCAGGCTGTCCGAGCGCCATTGATCGGCGCACATTGCCTGTATACAAATTGAACCGGCCGCAGTAAACTACGCGGTCTGCTGAAATCAGTCATTTTGCTATTGTCGGGGAAGTTATGGCACGAGTTACCGTTGAAGATTGCCTTGAACACGTTGATAACCGCTTCCAGCTGGTTATGCTGGCCACCAAGCGTGCCCGCCAGATCGCAACCAAAGGTTTCGAGCCGCTGGTCGCCGAAGAGAACGACAAGCCTACCGTTATCGCCCTGCGTGAAATCGCGGAAGGCAAGATCTCCCGCGATCTCCTCACTGAGGATGACGACGAATAAGGTTGAATGTGGCCGAAGACGGGAATATTTTCTGGTTACCCGTCCAAAGCATTGAAATCTGTTCTTGCGGTTTTATAGTGTATCTATAGGCATGACTGGAAGAACGTCGGAAGGACCCGAATGCTTGCATTCGGGTTTTTTTATCCCTGGCATTTATGATCCCCACGGAGGCGCGGTGTCGGCAGAGGCAACGGTTGATGTGCTGGCCAATGAACTCAGCACGTATCTTGATACCAATCGCATCAATCAGGTGCGAAGAGCCTACTATTATGCCGAACAGGCCCACGAAGGGCAGATGCGCAAAAGCGGCGATCGCTATATTACCCATCCCCTGGCGGTTGCTCGAATCCTTGCTGGCCTGAAACTGGATCACCAGAGCCTGATGGCGGCCATGCTCCACGATGTCATCGAAGATACCGGCATCCCCAAGGATGCGCTGTCGGAGCAGTTTGGCGAGGATGTGGCTGAACTCGTAGACGGCGTCAGCAAGCTCACTCAGATTGAGTTCCGTTCCCGCGCCGAGGCCCAGGCCGAAAACTTCCAGAAAATGACGCTTGCCATGGCACGGGATATCCGCGTGATCCTGGTCAAACTGGCGGATCGCCTGCACAACATGCGCACCCTGGGCCCGATGCCTTATGAGAAGCGTCAGCGCATCGCCAACGAAACCCTGGATATCTACGCCCCGATTGCCAATCGCCTGGGTATGCACTCCATTTGCACCGAACTGGAAGATCTGGGGTTCTCTTCACTGTACCCGATGCGGTCAAAGTACATTTCCAAGGCGGTCGCAAAGCTTCGGGGCAGCCACCGGGAAATCATTGACGATATCCGTGGCAAATTGCAGGAGAAACTGGAAGAGCGAAGCCTGCCCGGCCGCATCCTGGGCCGGGAAAAGCATTTGAACAGCATCTACAACAAGATGAAGTTCAAGCAGAAATCCTTCCACGAAATCATGGATGTGTACGCGTTCCGCATCATCACCGACACCGAGGACGACTGCTATCGCATCCTCGGCGCCGTACACAGCCTCTACAAGCCGCTGCCGGGCCGTTTCAAGGACTACATTGCCATGCCCAAGGCCAATGGCTATCAGTCCCTGCACACCACTCTGTTCGGCATGCATGTGAATATTGAAATCCAGATCCGCACCGAGGAAATGGAGCACATCGCCAACAACGGTATTGCGGCCCACTGGATGTACAAGAACGAGCCCTCCAGTGTGACCAGCGTCAACCAGACACGGGTGGACCGTTGGGTGAAGGGCCTGATGGAGATGCGTGAGCGCGCGGACGACTCCCTGGAATTCATCGAACACGTGAAAGTCGACCTGTTCCCGGACGAGATCTACGTGTTCACGCCCAAGGGCAAAATCATGGAATTGCCCAGCGGAGCGACCCCCGTCGACTTTGCTTACGCCATCCATACGGACATCGGTAATGCCTGCGTGGCCTGCCGTATCAACCGCAACCTCGGATCCCTGAGCCAGCCGCTGCAAAGTGGCCAGACCGTTGAAATCATTACCGCACCCGGAGCACGGCCTAATCCCGCCTGGCTCAGTTTCGTGGTAACCGGTAAGGCTCGCAGCAGTATTCGTCATGTGCTCAAGAACCAGAAGCGTGCCGAATCCCTGGACCTGGGCAAAACCCTGTTGAAGAAATCCCTCAAAGGGTTTGGTACCAGCCTGTCCGAGATCAACGAGCATCAGATCCAGGCGGTGGTCCGCCACAACCAGGTGGACAGTTTCGAGGATCTGGTCAGCGATATTGGTCTGGGCAATCGCATGGCTTATCTCGTGGCGCGCCAGTTGGTCAGCGGCAGTACAGACGATGAGGCATCGGACGTGGCATCCGCGACAATCATGGACAAGGCCGATAACAGCCCGGTTACCATTCGTGGCACCGAAGGCTTGCTGGTTCGGTTTGCCAGCTGTTGCAAGCCGATTCCAGGTGACCCGGTGGTCGGTGCCATGGACTCGGGCAATGGCATGGTGATCCACTCGGATACCTGCTCACGGTTGCCAGAGGACGATGAAGGCAGGGCGCGCCTCACTCATTTGAAGTGGGCCAAGGACATTGCCAACGAGTTCTCCGTTGAACTTCGAGTGGAGCTTGAGCGCCAGCGTGGGGTCATTGCAGAGCTTGCCAACGCGGTTGCCATGGCGGATGGCAATATCGAGCGCATCAACGTGGAAGAGCAGAACGCCAAGCTGGGCATTGTCAGCCTTGTGGTGCATGTGAACGGTCGCCGGCATCTTGCCAGGGTGATGCGGCGGATCAGGAATATTCGCGCTGTTACCCACATCAACCGGGTAAGGCACTGACGCAACCGTGGTGCAACGGGCCAGAGCCGCGACGTTTGGCCTGTTGACACGCCTGCCACCCAAAGGTGAGGATTGGCGTTTTGATAAAGAGGACCCCAAGGTCATGACCAACAAATCCATAATACAGACTGATAACGCGCCACAGGCCATCGGCACATACTCCCAGGCAGTGAAAGCCGGGGACACCGTGTACCTGTCGGGGCAGATTCCGCTGGTGCCGGAAACCATGGAAGTGGTCGCGGGTGATTTCGCCGCCAAGACCCGCCAGGTGTTCGAAAACCTTAAAGCCGTCTGCGAGGCCAGTGGCGGCGAGCTCAAGGATATCGTTAAGCTCAACATCTACATGACGGATCTGAGCAACTTTGCGACGGTGAACGAAATCATGGCCACCTATTTTCAGGAGCCGTACCCGGCGCGTGCCGCCGTGGGTGTCGCGGCGTTGCCCAAGGGTGTCCCGGTTGAGATGGAAGCGGTGATGGTGCTGAGCTGATACTCGTTCAAGCAAACACCGAAGGCGGCCCATGGGCCGCCTTTTTCGTTGGTAGGGGGCTCGCCAGGACTACCGGGTTTTTTCGGTAATCATCTCCTGGTAGCCCACCCGGAAGTCCGGATAGCGGAAATGGAAACCAGAGTCCAGCAGCCGCTGGTTGTTGCAGCGTTTGCTCCCTGCGCGACCACCCTGGCGGGCGTCGGGGCCAGGCTTGGCACAGGGTAGTTGTTCACGCACCCACGCCACCACCTCATCCAGTCGCACAGGCTCGCAATCACTGGCAAGGTAGCAGTCTTCAAGTGGTTGGCCGGCGAGTGCCCGCTCCACGATATGGCAGGTGGCCGCGGCCGCATCCGCTTCGTGGATACGATTGCTGTAGGGGCCGGGAGAGGTCGGGTTCATGTTGCCGTTCATCACGGCATCGAGGAAGCGCGCCCGCGACGGGCCGTAGATGCCACTGAAACGGATTACGGTTGCCGGACTACCGCTCTCCAGGGCGACCCTCTCACCCGCGAGTATCGCCTGGCCACTGTATCGGGTGGGGTCGGTTGGGCTGGTCTCATCCACCCAGGAATCGTCGTCCTGAGCGTAGACACTGCTGCTACCGATAAACACCAGCCGCGTGAGCTGGCGCCCGTCCAGTGCGTCGATCAGGTTCCGCAGGCCCTTTACGTAGGCATTGTGATAGCCCTCGTTGTCGTAGCTTGCTGGCGTGAGGCAATAAACCACAATGTCGAGGTTGTCCGGCAGTACTGAACGCACCTGCTCCGGCACCATGAGGTCCGCCCCCAGCGCCTGGATGCCCTCCGGGACCTTGTCCGGACTGCGCCGTAGGCCGTATACCTGCGCCGTTCCGGTAAGCTGAGAGGCAATGGCGCCACCGAGCTTGCCACAGCCCGCAACCAGTATTCTTGGCGTTTGTTGGTGCTCAGTGATTGCCATAGACAATATCAATCCTTATGCTTTGGCTAATAAATTAACGGAACGTTTGTACGATCCCTGACCTGGACGAATTCTGACCGGAGCCCGCCATGACTCTGACCGAGTTAAGATACGTTGTTACCCTTGCCCGGGAAAGGCATTTTGGCCGTGCCGCCGAGCGCTGTCATGTCAGTCAGCCGACCTTGAGTGTGGCCGTCAAGAAACTGGAGGACGAACTCGGTATACCCTTGTTTGAGCGTAGCAAAAACAGTATCCGGGTCACCGAAACGGGCAAGCGTATCATCGACCAGGCCCAACGGGTCCTGGATCAGGTGGGTGTTATCCGTGACATGGCTCAGGATGGCAAGAACCAGCTCAATGCCCCCCTTAAGGTGGGTGCCATCTACACCATCGGCCCCTACCTGTTCCCACACCTGCTGCCGGAGCTGCGCCGCGCGGCGCCTGACATGCCGCTCTACATTGAGGAAAACTACACCGCCACACTGCGGCAGAAACTGCGCCAGTCAGAACTGGACGCCATCATCATCGCACTGCCGTTTGAAGAGCCGGAGGTCGTTACCCTGCCGCTCTACGACGAGCCTTTCGTGGTGCTGCTGCCGGGAGGTCATCCACTGACCAAGCGTGACAGCCTGACCGCCGAGGAGTTGGCGAAGGAACAGTTGCTGCTGCTTGGCCCCGGCCACTGTTTCCGTGACCAGGTGCTGGAATCCTGCCCGCCGTTGGTGGATGCGGTCACCCGTAATCCGAGTGCTGCGGCGCCGTCACTGGTGACTGAAGGCAGCTCTCTGGAGACCATACGTCACATGGTCGCCTCTGGTTTGGGTATCACCGTTTTGCCTTTGTCCGCTGCAACGGCGATGCAGTATGACGAGAGCATACTTGCGGTCAGGCCTTTTGCGGCGCCAGTACCCTATCGCACGGTGGCGTTGGCCTGGCGGGTCACTTTCCCACGACCAAAGGCGATTGATGTGCTGTCGCTGGCGGCCAGCCAGTGTCGGGTAATTGAGAAAGCGAAGATTGAAACCCCGGCTGCGGCCGCAACCGCCTGAGCCAGGCCATGATGTCACTGGACGACATTGCCGTTACCACCCTGAAGGGCGTCGGTAATGCCCTGGCCGACAAGCTGTCGAAGCTGGGCATCCGTTCGCTGCAGGATTTGCTGTTCCATCTTCCCCATCGATACGAGGATCGCACACGCATTGTCTCCATGGGCAACCTGCGCATTGGCGACGTCGGGGTGGTGGAAGGCGAGGTGATGAAAACCGATCTGGTGATGGGCCGGCGCCGAAGCCTGCAGGTGACCCTGAAGGATCACAGTGGCTTCGTGGTCATGCGTTTCTTCCATTTCAATGCCGCCCAGAAGAACCAACTCACGGAAGGCGCGAGGGTGCGTTGTTTCGGCGAAGTTCGGCCGGGGCGGGCCGGTTACGAATTCTACCACCCTGAATACCAGGTCAATCCGCCGCCGATGCCCGCGCAGGGTGAGGCCACGCTAACGCCCGTTTATCCCCTGACAGAAGGCATTCAGCAGCCGCGAGTGCGCGCTCTGTGCCAGCAGGCGCTGGGCTACCTCAAACGTTACCCGATCCGTGACTGGTTGCCGGAAGAACTGCTCGCCAGTTACCAGTTGCCGGGTATCACCGAAGCGGTCGAGCTGGTGCATTCGCCGCCGGCCAATGCGCCGGTTCATCTGTTGATGGAGGGGCGGCACCCGGCCCAACAGCGACTGGTTATGGAAGAGCTGCTGGCCCACCAGCTAAGCCTTTTGCAGGTACGGCAACAGGTTCAGGCCCGGGAAGCGCTGCCGTTACTGCCAACCGGTGATCTGCCGGAACGTTTTCTTGATCTGCTTCCGTTCAGCCTTACCGGGGCACAGCGACAGGTTATGACCGAGATCCGCCAGGATCTCAGCCAGCCGGTACCCATGTTGCGGTTGGTGCAGGGAGACGTGGGGTCTGGTAAAACCGTGGTGGCGGCGCTGGCAGCACTGCAGACCATTGGTGCTGGCGCCCAGGTGGCGCTGATGGCGCCCACGGAAATACTGGCGGAACAGCACTACCAGAATTTCCGCGGCTGGCTGGAGCCGCTTGGCATCCAGTTGGCGTGGCTGTCGGGAAAGATTAAGGGCAAGGCACGAAAGGAAACTCTGGAGGCCGTTGGCAGTGGCGAAGCCACCGTGGTGATAGGTACCCATGCCCTGTTCCAGGAAGATGTTGCGTTCAGTCGCCTGGCACTGGTGATTGTGGACGAACAACACCGTTTTGGCGTGCATCAGCGGCTGGCCCTGCGGGAGAAGGGCGTCGGCGGCACCATGGCGCCACACCAGTTGATTATGACAGCGACCCCGATTCCGCGTACGCTGGCCATGAGCGCCTATGCGGACCTGGATACGTCGGTGATTGATGAGCTGCCCCCCGGCCGCAAGCCTATCGAAACCATCGCCATTCCCGACAGCCGGCGTGACGATGTGACCGATAGGGTACGAAAGGCCTGCAAGGAAGGCCGGCAGGCATACTGGGTGTGCACGCTGATTGAGGAGTCAGAAGCGCTGCAGTGCCAGGCGGCGGAAGTGACTGCGCAGGAGCTGGCGGAACGTCTGCCAGATCTGAAGGTGGGGCTTGTTCATGGTCGCCTCAAGGCGGCCGAAAAAGCAGCGGTCATGGAACAGTTCAAGAACGGCGAGCTCGACCTTCTGGTCGCGACCACCGTAATTGAAGTGGGGGTGGATGTGCCCAATGCCTCGCTGATTATCATCGAGAATCCGGAGCGCCTGGGCCTGGCGCAGTTGCACCAGTTGCGGGGCAGGGTTGGCCGGGGCGAAGAGGCCAGTTTTTGCGTGTTGATGTACCATCCACCATTATCGCTGAATGGCAAGGCGCGTTTGCAGGCCCTGCGCGACAGTCAGGACGGTTTTGTGATTGCCGAGAAAGACCTGGAAATACGCGGGCCAGGAGAAGTGTTAGGCACCCGCCAGACCGGTATGATGCAGTTCCGGCTGGCAGACTTTGAACGGGACAAGGGCTGGATCGAGCCAATCCGTGAAATGGCGCCGCCGCTGATGAAGCAGCCGGCGTTGGTGAACGGTTTGATTCGCCGTTGGTTGGGGGAACGAATTCGTTACGGCGACGTGTAACTGCGCCGCGCCGGTAGAAAAAATCGTGTGAAAACCCACCTGATGTCAAAGTTGGGTCGCTGTTTGTGCCCTATACTGAGTGAAACCAATGTGTCCAACGGGGCACCGTCTACATTTTGGGAGAAACTTATGGAGCTACCTGTCGTAGTCAGGCAGGCGTTGGGTGAGTCTGCTGCCGGCGTTTCCCTTAGGGATGTGAGCCAGGCCCGGGACGACGAACTGTTGCGAATGGTGTTGCTCACGGATGAGGAGGGGAATCTCCAGGCCATTTGCCGCGAGGGTGACCTGCTCGATATCAGTGCCCTGAACAAACAATTGGGGCGAGATCTGCGGGTGATGAAGCGACGGGAGCAGGTCCGGGTTCGTGAGCGCTCTGGCCTGACCGAGCTGCCCGCCTTACCGTCTCTGACCGGCTGGCCCACGATTGTGGACGCGCGGGTGGATGAGTTGGCGTCCGTGGCATTGGTCCTGGGCGAGCAGAATCTTTGTATGGTCATGCCCGGCGACGAGTTCCGGGGAATCACCGTCGCGGCCGACCGCCATTCGTTTTCGGTGGCGCGGGATACCATTGCCGTGAATCTCAACAGCCCGGAAAAAGACCGGGACCAGCTGCATTCCGCCATTCGACGGTTTACCTCGCTGCGCATTCAGCAGCGCCTGGAAGACACTCTTGAGTTGCCTCCTCTACCCGAGACCGCCCAGCGCATTATTCACCTGCGGGTGAACCCCAATGCTGTGATGGGGGATCTGGTGGATGTCGTGGAAAGTGACCCCAGCCTGGCGGCTCAGGTGGTCAGTTGGGCGTCCTCGTCCTTTTATGCGGCGGCGGGGCAGGTGCGTTCTGTGCACGACGCGGTCTCTCGGATTCTGGGCTTCGACCTGGTGATGAACCTAGCCATGGGCCTGTCTCTGGGGCGTGCCCTGAAGCAGCCCCAGGATCATCCGGAAGGCTATGTGGATTACTGGCAACAGGCGATATGGCAGGCTCAGTCGGCCGGTATCCTGGCCAGCATGATGCCTCGTGGCGAACGTCCTATCTTTGGTCTTGCGTACCTGGGGGGGTTGTTGCACAACTTTGGCTACCTGGTGCTGGCACAGGTGTTTCCTCCCCATTTCAAGTTGGTGTGCCGGTCGCTGGAAGCCAACCCCCATCTCGACTCCTCAATGATTGAGCATTATCTGCTGGGCGTGACCCGGGAGCAGATTGCGGCGGAACTGATGCAGAACTGGGGTATGCCCGACGAGGTCTGTCTGGCAATCCGAAACCAGAAGAATCCTGGTTACGACGGCCCTCACGCGGTATACAGCAAACTGCTCTGGCTGAGTCGGCAACTGCTGACCAAGCGCGGTGTTGCGTTGGGTGCGGGGGAAGAGGTGTCGGACGCGTTCTACGAATCGCTCGGTCTGAACAGGGAAAAGGTGGAAGCGCAGTTTGATGAACTGGTAGGAAACAAGGACAGCATTATGGCGATGGCGGGGATGATGAATCAGTAGGTCCTCTCTACCGCCAAACCTCTCTAGTTTAGCCCCGCAAAAAAGCCGGCCCGAAGGCCGGCAAGCTCACCCGCTTGTTGCAGATCAAACCAAACGTGTTCAGGAGAAAACAACGTGAGCAGTTGCAGGGTCGGTAGTGGCAACGTGCTTTTTTAAACTTAGCCAATATGGAGTGAAATAAAAGCTGGCTACGTTGGTGTTTGGTGAATGAGCCGGGCGTCATAATTTCGTGACATCTGAAGAGATTGATTTGTAAAGCTAATCAAACCTTCAGTGATGAAATTCGATTACAAACTGTTACAAAATACTGGAGCGTCAGACTCATATTGGTAAGGGTCAGGCCTGGAACGGATGGTGTCGAATGGCCGTTGCGGCGCGGCGAATGGCGTCGGCGTGCTCCTTTTCGACTGCCAGGCGCTCGCGGTCCATCTTTTCCACGAAGCGGGCATCTGTTTCCTGGCGGGCGCGATGGGTCGGCATGTGCTGGATCTGCTCATGCACTTCCTGGAACACCCGGAAAGGAGACTGGTCCAGCAACTCCGGTGCCACGTGGTCCAATAGGCCCTTGATTCGCAGACAGGCTTCGGAGTATTCAACCTGATTCTCTTCCACCGCCATGGCCAATACCCGGATACTTTCAATCATGCTGTCGCGGCGTTCCTTCTGGAAAGACTCTGCTTTCTCCTGCCGCCTCCTGCTGTCCTGCAGGGCACGGGACTGGCGGCCGATAAACGCGACAAGCAGCGCGATGGCCAGCAGGCCGGCAATAATCAGTGTCCATTGAAGCCACGGCGGCATAGAAGTCTCCCTTGAGAATGTCAGGCCTGTTTACGCTGGCGGTCCGCACGCCAGACTTTTACAGACACGGTCTGCCCATTAAGTACGGACGTGCCAACAAGCGGATCAATCTCCTGATCGCTCAACACGTCGTTTATGCTGGCGCCAGCGTGGGCAACCGCCACACTCTGCCCGGTACCCTTCCGATGGTGGCCCCAGCCATGGGGTACTGAAACCACGCCCGCCATCACATCCTCGGTGATCTCCACCGGCAATACGATCTGCCCGGAGGTGGAGCCAATCTCGGCGGAATCACCAGCCTGAAGGCCACAGCGAGCAGCATCTTTCGGATGGATCATCAGGGTACAGCGGTCTTTGCCTTTCACCAACCGCTGGCTGTTGTGCATCCAGGAATTATTGCTGCGAACGTGCCGGCGCCCGATCAGTAGCAGACCGTCGGAGGCCGGTGCCGTGAGTAAGGCATGGAGCCGCCCCAGATCCTGTAAGTAGCGGCGTGGGGCGAGGTTTACCTTGCCGTCGCGGGTAAACAACCTGCCGGGCATGCATGGGCGAAGTGGCCCGAGATCCACACCGTTGGGTAGTTCCTTAAGGGCGCTGATGGACAGCCCCTTGGGCAGGTCCTGCCAGTGGCGGTTCAGTGGGCTCATTTTTGCCAGACCCCGCAGGGGATGGCGCTCCGGAAGTATATCCATCACCAGGTCGATGGCGGGCTGGACCAGGCCGCGTGCAGGACCGATGTCGGTTCCGTAGGGCCCGGCCCGCAACATAAGATCAAGGATCGGGTCCGGCCCGATCTGTTTGAACGCACGCCAACCCATCTCGGAACGCAGGGGCAGGCGGCCACCTTTTCGCTTCTTCTCCAGACGGTGGGCCAGTTCCAGCAGTATCTGCCAGTCGTGGCGGGCGTCTTTGCCCGCATCGAACAGGGCAGGGCTGTATTTGGCGGTGTTGCGAACGGCAAACATGTTGAAGATCAGGTCGTAGTGGCTGCGTTCAAGCCCGGCGGTGGGAGGCAGTATGACGTCCGCATGACGGGTGGTTTCATTGAGGTAGTAATCCACCGACACCATGAAATCGAGGCCGCCGAAGGCCTCGTCGAGCCGTCCACCGTTGGGGCTTGAAAGCACCGGGTTGCCCGCCACCGTCACGAATGCCCGTATCTGGCCCTCGCCCGGCGTGAGAATCTCATCGGCAATGGTGCTTGAAGGGTATTCGCCGGCAAACTCAGGCAGTTTTTTCACCCGGCTGAACCGCTTGCCGAAATGGCCCTTCTGGCCGGACATGCCACCGAGTGCGATCAGATCAATCGCGGGTTGCGTGAACATCATGCCGCCAGTGCTGTCCAGCTTCCCGGTCAGGATATTGAGCACGTAGGCAAGCCAGGTCGCAACGCCGCCAAAGGCCTGGGTACTGGTGCCCATGCGAGTGTACAGCGCAGCCCTCGGTGTTGTGGCCAGTTGCCGCGCGAGGTTGCGGATATCAGCAGCCGGCATGCCCGTCTGTTCGCTGACGGCTTCGGGGGTGAAGCCCATTGCGGCCAGCCGGACCAAGTCTACGTCTTTCGTCCATTGTTCTGCATGGCCGAGGTTCACCAGGTCTTCTTCAAACAGGGTGTGCACCATGGCCATTAACAGCAGGGCATCGGTGCCAGGGCGAATGAAGTGGAACTCGTCGGCCAGTTTGCCGGTCTCTGTGCGGCGTGGGTCCACGACCACCATCCTGCCGCCACGGCCCTTGAGTGCCTTGAGTCGCCCACGGAAGTCCGGCACGGTCATCAGGCTGCCGTTGGAGGCCATCGGATTGGCGCCAATGCAGATGAACAGGTCGGTGCGGTCGATGTCCGGTATCGGGAAGAGAATCTGGTGCCCGAACATTTCCAGGCTGGCCAGCATGTGGGGCAATTGGTCGTTGGAGGTGGCGGAGAACCGGTTCTGGGTACCCAGGGCCCGGAGGAATGGCATGGTAGCCACCAGCGAGCCGTGATTGTGTACGTTGGGGTTGCCGAGGTAAGCGCCAATACTGTTGCGGCCGTGCTCTTTGCGTACCCGGTGCAGTCGGCTGGCCACCAGGTCAAAGGCTTCGTCCCACTCCATTTCCTGCCAGCCGTCGGTGGTGCGCCGTACCGGTTTGCGCAGGCGCTCCGGGTCTTCGTGGAGGTCCTGGAGGGCGACGGCCTTGGGGCAGATGTGGCCATGGCTCAGCGGATCGTCCTCGTCGCCCTTGATGGAGGCGACGTGGCCATCCCTGACCTCGATGGCCACGCCGCACATGGCTTCACACAGATGGCAGGTACGGTAGTGGGTGCCGTTTTCCATGGGGTCTCTCCAAACTGGTTGTTATTGTTCTGAGCATGGCCAAGCAGGGACGGTATTCCGAAACACGCTTTGAATACGTCCCTGTAACGCTCGGGCTCCGCCATCCATGGCTCCGCACGGTTTCGGAACACCGTCCCCGCTTGGCCCCGGACTTCGGAGTTGGTTTCAACAGGCAACCAGATTAGCAGGAAACGCAGGAGAGTGGAAAACCGGTTTATGGCCTTTCCGGCCACAAAAAAGGCCAGCCCGAGGGCTGGCCATAAGTAGCGGAGCCTGAAGTTAGTACTCTGCTGGAATTTCCTTGATGGGGTTGGACAGGAAGTTCAGGTAAACGCCGCCAGCTGGAATTTCCAGAGGAATGTTCCCCAAGCTTTCTATGTTGACTGTCAGCGGCACACGATTGGTGTTTCTTTGCTCTATTTGCATCCTGCCATCATCAAAGAAATTGATGTCGCCTTTCAGTTCAAGAGTGAACGGTTTGCTGTACAGGTCGTGTGGTCCGCCAATGGGTGGTTCCAGCAGCGGGGCGTCGAGCTGAAGGCGGGCTTCGGTTCTGAACTCGGTCTGGCCATCATCATTCTCGACAATAACGCCTTCCACCAAGCCTTGTGGATTGTCCTCGGAAGTTTCCGTGTTGTATCGCATCCGAAGGATCTGTGGGCCTGTCGGTTCTTCCAGCGTGATTAAGCCGATAATCCGCAGGTAAACCGAGGTAGAGGTTGTCGCGAGCATGGTTGGGTATAAGAGTACCCTTACACCGGTCTGCTCTCCTGAGTCCGGATCGATGTAGGGGCCGATAACCTCTGTATTCAGTCCATAGGTCTGATAGATGAATTTATTCTCTGGGCATTCATCACCGTTGGTCGGGCACCCGACTCTTGCCGGAGTGGACATTAGCAGTATTGTTGCGTTGCCTGCTGATTTCAGTTTTGCGGCATTGGCGGACGGCAGGAACTCGCTGGCATCGTTTGGATCCACTTCATGATCGAATGGCTCCAGGCAGTCCTGGGAACCCAGCGCGTCGCAGTCAACCACATAGTTCGAGTTTGTATCCCGAATCGGCAGGTTCCGTAAGGGAGTGAATACTGTATCTAGCGCTTCACCACCTCGGAAGTAAATGTCCATATTTGGCCCGCCAACATCTTCAGGGTTTACCAGGAGATCGGTTTGCAGGGCAAGGCCGTTGGCACCGCAGATGAAATCCTCGGTTCCGGTCTGGCATTGGCCTCCGGAAGTGGATTTCATGCGATAACGATACAGGCTATCGATTTCCCAGGGCTCGTCCGGGTAAAACCGAATCCGTTGATTGTTCTTCTCCAGCCGGCCGGATACCGCTTCAATTGCAGCGCCGCTCTCGTCCACTCTCTCAACCACAAACGTCTCGCCGCTGCGGATGGAGTCCAGATCCATGGACTGGGAGAACACGACCACGATGGGGCGGTCCGTAGGCATGGTAGTTACCGGCAACTCGTCCCCGCGAGGACCATTAGGTGCGTTATCCACACACTGCCCATGGCTATCTTGGCTTAGGTTGACCCCGGTGGTGACGCATGGGTAACCGGGATAGGTTGTCAGCGCCAGAGGTGACCTCTGTGGGACTGAACCGCCGCCAATGTCAGGGAGGGCGAAGCTGAGGTTCTGCGGTGTGACACCATTGCCTGCAAGGTCGGTCAACGCGTTGCCAATCTGCACGGTGTAATCAACACCATGCTCCAGGCCTCCGACCGGGTTCAGTACCAGGGCGGTTCCGTCGAGTTTGGCGTCCAGTGTGTTGTCGCCAACCGTCAGCGGTGTGCCTGCCGCGTCCAGCACAATGCCATCGGCGATGGTATCGGCGTCCAGCGGTTCGTCAAAATTCAGTACGATCGGGTCGCCAGGGCGCTGCATCTGATCACGATCACCCGGGAAGGCATCGTCCGGTCCTGGCATCCAGCTCACTAACTGTGGGCCGGTGTTGTCCGCCAGTTCTTCGTCCCGTTGTTCGGCGGCATCCAGTGCGGACTCGGAATCCGTCGCGGCTTCGATGCGAAACGCAATGGTGGCATCGGTGAATTCCTGGCCCAGCAGGTTGGGTTCCACCATGCCGATGGCGTCGATGGTCAGAACGCCGTCTTCCACGATCGCGATGCCGGTCAGCTCCACCCCAAGCAGGTCCTGGGATAACGAAGCATTGGGCTGCGCCTCTTCCGTGTTCATGGCAACATCCATGAACAGTTTGACGTGGCGCGGCGCGTTCATGTTATCCGTGTAGGGGTTTGGCATCAGGTAACCGGTGGCGTCCGACAACATGGTCACCTTGATGTCACCGGTTTTCTGGATGTTTCCGGTTGCCGGATCTATAACCGGTACCTCACCGTTGACACGGACATCCAGGCTGCTGCTGGTCAGCACGCTGCCTTTCGGAACTCGCAGTGGCAGGGGCTCATCCGCCGTAAATGCCGGTGCGTAAGCGAGCTCTGCAAACAGATCGCCGGTTTGCTGGGACGGCCCGGCATTGCCCTGCAGTACGGAGTTCAGAGTAATTCCGTTGATGATTTGCCCGTTTAGCCGAGACTTGCGGGTGTTCTCAGCACTCTCGCCGGCGTTCAGACCGGAATCCACCACTTGCTGGGACAGAACAACGGTTGGGCCGGTGTCGCGTGGGGTGATAGTTTCGCTGAAGTCGTCCAGCGTGCCGCCATGGAGACTCGGCAGGTTGTGGACTGACACGGTGTAGGTCTTGCCCGAGGTGAGTATGTCCTCCTCGCGGCCACAGCGCTCTTTCGAGTCTGCAAGGCAGGGGTCGATGGTGATGTCCCGGCCTTTCACAAGAACGGTGGCCGGCACCACGTTCGCGTTGCTGTCAGTGATTTCAATGACACCACCGAGTGCCTTCCAGTCCGGGTGTACGGTCTGGGTCATTTGCAGTCGGAACGTTGAGAAGTTCATGGGCTGGAATACATTGCCCCCGGAGGGAATCATTTCCGCAACTGTGAACTCGGGGCTCAGGTTGTCCAGCCCGGCGATGCCGCTGAATGCACCCCGTGTTGAAAACTGCACGCCCTCCGGGCCAAAAGCATTGGGGGTCGGAATCGTACGGCCGCCTTCTGCCTGCAATACCTCGGTAAACTCAATGGTGTAGTCGGCGCCCGGGCTGAGTTCGCCCTGTGGCGACAATGTCAGACTGCGCCCACCATCCACGCTTTCGGCCGTGAAGCTCAGGTCGGTGCTACCATCGGTGATGCGGATTTTGCTGGCAACATCGTTGTCAGACAGCGCATGGGAGAAGCGCAGCACCATGTCGGCCTTGGGGCTAACGTTGCTCTGGCCATCCGCCGGGTAGGAGTAAACCACTTCTCCCGGAGTTGTGGGCTCGTCGATGGTCTGATCATCACCCCCGCCGCATGCTGCCAGGAACATCGCGGGAATCAGTGCCAATGTATTGTTGTGTTTCATGGCAAACCTCTCCTCAGAACTTCAGGGTGATGGAGCCGCTGATAACGTGAACGTCACCGTCGGCGGTTGCCTGCTGTTCGTTACCGTCATAGTCGACGATGGTGAAATCCCGGTCCTGCAGCTGCTGATATTGGTAACCGATATCCAACCGTACCGGGTAGGCCAGCACACGGGTGCGTTCATAGGTTGCACTGATGCCTAGCCCGGCCACGATCTTGTCGGTGTCCAGATAGTTCAGCTCCGGGTTGCGGGTGGTTTTGAGGGGAGACTCCTCATACGCCAGCCCGCCCCGGACGGCAAAATGACGGCTGAGCTGGTATTCAGCGCCGATGCGAGGCACCAGGATGTCATCAAAACGGATGCGATTGGCTGCGCTGACATTCTCCTGATCCTTGATTGTATCGCCGGCGAACTCGTCTTCCAGCTCAGACCAGTTCTGCTGCTCAATGCTGCCGCCGATGCGCCAGCCGTCACCCTTGTACTGGGTGCCGATGGCAAAGGTTTCCGGTTGGAAGGAATCGATAGTAGCCACCGCGAGGCTCAGGCCCGGGTCGGGGATGGTCTGTGTAACGATAATGTTGGAGTCTACAGACGTCGAAGCGGATGACTTGGTGCGATAGGTGATCGCGCTTTCCCAGCCGTCGAGGAAACAGTCACTGTCCGGACAGAAAGTATCGCCCCACTTGATGGTGGTGCCAAGGATGGACTTCAGCGAGGGCTCGGCGTTAACCGCCAGTCGCTCGCGGCTGGTTTCACCGCCAAGTGTTGAAACGGCATCCAGTTGAGCGGCTGCTTCCAGAGTGACACGCACCGAAAAACCGCCTGAGATGCCCCGCCAGAGGGGGGTGGCACCACCAATGTTCAGGAATAGGGGTTCCTTGCCATATTGCAGGTACTGCCCGGTTTCGGAGGTTTCCGAGGAGAATGCCAGCATTTCCTTACCATACTTCTCAACGCCTGCGATGAAGCCCAGGTAAATCGGGTGATCGAAGCGGGTCAGGGACGCCAGGTTGGTTTTCATACCGATCAGGACGTGCTGGCTCGGCGAATCCGAAATGATATCGCCGTCTGCATCGGAACGGCTGGAGCGCAATTCCTGCTCCGCGTGAAGGATGCCGCCGGTCAGCTCGCCACGCTCGTCACTGGTCAGATAGGACGGATTGTAATAGGTGGCTGACACATGCTCGTTGAACATCGACAGGGACTGTGCGGTAGCCACGTCCACGGGCATCACGCCATAGGTTGTACCGATATTGCCCATACTGGCAGAGGCATTCAATGAAAAACCGGCCGAGGCGGCTGCAACGGCGAGTGTCATCGCACGCAGGGAAAAGCGGGAGGTTGAAACCATGAAACACACTCCATTTGTTTGTCTTTGTTATGGACCTTTGCCGTGCCCCCGGAGTCGGGTAACAGGGCTGGCAATTATTGTTGGTACATTTGTTCGAAAAGCAGTGTAGTGCTCTTGTCTTATCGGGACGTTGGCTTCTTTGACAGCTTTTGGTGTCGAAACGACCACCCTCTAGTTAAAGATGGTTTAAAAATGAAGGAAATACAGAGTCTTATCAGGCCGGAAGGTGTTTATTTCTGTAACGAAGAGTTGTGAACTGTTGCAGGTTTTCTGCGGGCATAAAAAAGGCTCCCTTCCGGGAGCCTTTGAATACTGCGCTAATGTGTATTGAAACTCGACGTTTCAGTTCGCGCGGCGTTTTCGACCAACCAGTGTCAGGCCGATGATGCCAATGCCCAGCAGCGCCAGTGAGCCAGGTTCGGGCACGGTAACAGAGCCCTTGCCGTAAAGGCTCACGTGAGACAGGCCATTACCCTTGCCGAAGTACGCCCAGTCTCCAGAGGAGACGAGGGAGTTAAGTTCATAAACGAACCAGTTGTCAGCCTTGTTTCCGCCACCAAATTTGAAGCCGATTGCAATAGTGCTGTATGAGTCCCAAAGGCTGCTATCGAATTCCCAGGTGCCGGTGCTGTCGGTCTGTCCGTACTCCAGATTGTAAAGTGCTGTGGGGTTCCCTGCGTTTTCAGATTTCTCCACAAACTGATAACCCGTTCCTGCGGCGTTGTTAAGAAAAATGTCATTGGCAGGGTTGCCGGTAAAGCTCGGGTTGTTCTTGCCGGACGCCAGGCATGCTGTGGCCTGCGAATCGTCCATCTGCATATAGTTATAGGCATCATCACATTTGATGGGTGCCGCGACAGCATAACCTGACATCAGTAATGCGGATGTCAGCGTTCCAGCCACCAGTGGCCAAAACTTAGTTCTCGTGTTCATTTTTGCTACTCCCGGTGATATTCCTTACTACGGGAGAATCACAGCATTAAAGGTGCCACAGTCCAAAATCATCGTTGTTACCGATACATAGGCAAAGCGCAGTTTCCGACTCGGTTTGATAGTGTAAGAAAAGCTGACATTCCCGGAGTCACGATGCCAGTGTCAACTGGTCAGCACCGATAGCACCTTCTGCGCATGCTCCGCCATTTCACTGCCCAGACTTGTCAGGTAACCGCCATCCTTCTGAGTGATCAGCCCCTTCTGGTGTAGGCGTTCAGCCGCGGTCACCATCTCCGGTGCAGCTGAATGCTGGTGAACCTTGATGCCCTCCTGCGCGGAAGACAGATCGAACATCGCCAGCAGGTTGAGTTCATCAATGTGGTCGGAAGAGAAAGGCATGGTGCGTTCCTTGTGTTATTTTTAATGGTCTTAGTGTAGTTGTATACGAAGCCACGGTATTCGGCAAAACTGATTTCCGGATAAACCACCCCACCTGGATGGAGACAGGGATGTACACCCTTCATATTGCGAACAAGAACTACTCGTCATGGTCGTTACGCCCTTGGGTCCTGATGAAGGAGCTGGGCATTGAGTTTAATGAGCAGCTCATTGTGTTTGGTGATGAGCCCACCTGGCAGGCTTACAGGCGCCTGAGCCCCAGCGGCAAGGTACCCTGCCTCACGGATGAAAGCACAACCGTATGGGACTCGCTGGCCATCATTGAGTATCTGGCCGAGCGTCACGAGGGCGTCTGGCCCAAAAACGTAAAGGCCCGCGCCTGGGCTCGCTGTGCTGCTGCTGAAATGCATTCCGGGTTCCAGTCGCTACGGGATATCTGCAGCATGAACGTGGGCCTGCGTATCCGCATGAACACGGTCAGTGAGGGCCTGCAAAAGGATGTCGACCGCATCGACAGCCTGTGGTCCCATGGCCTGCAGCAGTTCGGTGGCCCGTTCCTCGCCGGTGACCGCTTTAGCGCTGTGGATGCCTTCTTTGCCCCTGTCGTCTATCGGGTACGCACCTACGGGCTGGACCTGAGCGAAGGCGCCGCTGCCTACGTTGAGAGGGTTCTGGCGTTAGGCAGTATGCAGCAGTGGGAAGCCGAATCCCTCGCGGAACCGTGGCGAGACACCGAACACGAGGACATCGCGTTCACCGTCGGCACCTTGCTCGCGGACCACAGACAATAGCCACTTTCTTTAACAGACAGAGGACTCACCAGGCATGATCAGTTGGGAAGACTTTGAGAGCGTAGAGCTGCGCATCGGCACCATCATCGAGGTAAACGAATTTCCGGAAGCCCGCAGGCCGGCGTACAAGTTGAAAGTCGATTTCGGTCCGGAAGTGGGCATCCGAAAATCCAGTGCGCAGATTACCGACCTGTACGATCCTGAGACGTTATTGGGTAAACAGGTGCTCGCCGTAACAAACTTCCCGCCAAAACAGATTGGCAAATTTATGTCCGAGTGCCTGGTGACTGGGATCAAGAATGATGAGGGGGCGATAACCCTGGTAAGCACGGATCACAAGGTGAGTAATGGGCAGAGGCTTATCTGAAGGTAAAACTGGGGAAATGGTGGGCCCACCTGGACTCGAACCAGGGACCAAAGGATTATGAGTCCTCTGCTCTAACCAACTGAGCTATAGGCCCTTTTTCAGCGGATGCTGCTTAAAGGTTTGCTTTTGGGGTGTCGCTTCCGGGCGGGAGCAACAAAGCGGGCGCCATTATACCGGTGAGGGATGGCGCCCGCTACTGTTGTGGTGTTATCCGTTGCCCTGATCGTCAATGAAGCCGCGCAGGTGATCGGAGCGGGAAGGATGGCGCAGTTTGCGCAGGGCCTTGGCTTCGATCTGGCGGATTCGCTCGCGGGTTACGTCAAACTGCTTGCCCACTTCTTCCAGGGTGTGGTCGGTGTTCATTTCGATACCGAAGCGCATGCGCAGCACCTTGGACTCGCGCGCGGTCAGGCCGGAGAGCACGGAGCGGGTAGCTTCGCGCAGGCCTTCAGCGGTAGCGGAGTCAACAGGTGACAGGGCCTGGATATCTTCAATGAAGTCGCCCAGGTGGCTGTCTTCGTCATCACCGATCGGGGTTTCCATGGAGATCGGTTCCTTGGCGATCTTCAGTACCTTGCGGATCTTGTCCTCGGGCATTTCCATGCGCTCGCCCAACTCTTCCGGCGTGGGCTCGCGGCCCATCTCCTGCAGCATCTGACGGGAGATGCGGTTGAGTTTGTTGATGGTTTCGATCATGTGCACCGGAATACGGATGGTGCGGGCCTGGTCCGCGATGGAGCGGGTGATGGCCTGACGAATCCACCATGTGGCGTAGGTGGAGAACTTGTAGCCACGGCGATACTCGAATTTGTCGACCGCCTTCATCAGGCCGATGTTGCCTTCCTGAATCAGATCGAGGAACTGCAGGCCGCGGTTGGTGTACTTCTTGGCAATGGAGATAACCAGACGCAGGTTGGCTTCCACCATTTCCTTCTTGGCACGGCGGGCCTTGGCTTCGCCGATGGAAACGCGGCGGTTGATTTCCTTGATGTCGGAAACGTCCAGGTCCACTTCGGTCTGGATATTGGCAATGCGCTTCTGCAGGCGGACAATTTCGTCGATGCGCTCAGCAATCAGCGGTGCATAGGGCTTCTTGCCCTTGGACATCTTCTCGGCCCAGTCCAGGCTGGTTTCGTTACCGGGGAACGACTTGATGAAATCCTTACGCGGCATCTTGCACTCGCGTACGCAGATTTTCATGATCGCCCGCTCGTTCTCCCGCACCAGATCGTTGGTGGAGCGAACGACGTTCACCAGTTCGTCAAACGCCTTGTTGCCCAGCTTGAACGGGGCGAATACCTGGCCCAGTTCGTTCAGGGCTTCCTGGGTTTTCTTGTGGCCGCGGCCGTGTTTGGCCAGGCTTGCGTCGGCGGCATCGAGCTTTTCTTTCAGCAGCTCAAAACGCAGACGGGTTTCTTCCGGATCCGGACCGCTTTCGGTTTCTTCTTCGCTGTCGTCATCGTCATCATCGTCGTCGGATGAATCGTCCGAGGTGCTGGACGTGTCCGGGGTAGTGTCTTCCTCCATGAACGGCTCGGCGCCGTCGGGGTCGAGGAAGCCGGAGACGATGTCGCTGAGGCGGCCTTCGTTCTCGATGATGCGGTCGTAGGCCTGGATAACGGTACCGGTGATGCCGGGAAAGTGGGCCACGGCGGCCATGACATCACGGATACCTTCCTCGATGCGCTTGGCAATGACAATTTCGCCTTCGCGGGTCAGCAGCTCCACGGTGCCCATTTCGCGCATGTACATGCGGACCGGGTCCGTGGTGCGGCCAGCGTCGGATTCCACGGCTGCAAGTGCCGCAGCGGCTTCAGCGGCCGCAGCTTCGTCAGCGGTGGAGTCACCGTCAGTCATCAGCAGCGTGTCCGCGTCCGGCGCCACTTCAGACACCTGGATGCCCATGTCGTTGATCATGCGAATGATGTCTTCGACCTGGTCCGGGTCAGCAATGTCTTCCGGGAGGTGGTCGTTTACCTCGGCGTAAGTCAGGTAACCTTGTTCCTTGCCTCGTGCAATGAGGTCTTTAAGACGTGATTTCTGCGAATTGCCTGACATAGACACCCTGTGAACTCGCTGGTAAAAGGAAAAAAGTGAAACAGCCATTATAGCTGTCGCGCGGTTGCTCTGCCACCGGATGGTTAGATGGTGATCAATACTGCAAGTTTCAAGTGCAGTGCCGTTTCCGGCGGCAGTTATTGCGTTTTTTGGCCCGCCGGCTCTGTTTTCTGGCGCTGGTCAGTCGTCGTTCTGTCCGGTCAGTGCCTTCAGCTCCTGCCGCTCTTCAGCGCTAAGGTCTGCCAGGCTACGTTTTTCCGATAGCAGAGACGCCAGCCGCTGCTTGCGCGCCACTTCCCGGTTCGGGTTTAGCATTTCCCTGGCGCCAGCCAGGGTCTGTTCCCGTGCGGGGATGTGTTCAATGCCATCGAACAGGCTGTAAAACTGTTCTCTGGCGCGGTTATCCGTTGCCAGTTCGCGGACCAGGGAGCGCCGGTCTTTGATGGCGTGCTCCAGGATCCAGCCGGCGAACTGGCTTGCCTGCCGGTATTGGCGGCTGCTGCGGCAAAGTTCAGCAATTTCGCTGGCCATGTCCGGCGCTTCAAGCAGGGCCAGACAAAGCTGGGTATCCTTGCTGAGTTTTACGTCAATCCGTTGTTCCTGCACCCGGCGTTCGCCGTATCCGCCCTTGCCGTTTGGCTGGCGGCGGTTCTGCCAGTCGCCCCGGTTGTTGCCGCACAGTCGCAGCATTTCATGCCACATGGCATCCCTGAGGGTGCTCCTGGGCATTTTCTTCAGCAGCGGTTCTACCCGTGCCTTCAGCTCACCCCGGTCTTCCGGCAGCGTCAGGTCCAGTCCCTCGCTTTGCCGGTTGAACAGGTAGCGAGACAGGGGCGTGGCGCCGTTGATGCGTTCCTGGAACGCGTCGGGGCCCTCCTTGCGCACCAGTGTGTCCGGGTCTTCACCGTCCGGCATCATCAGGAATTGCAGATGAAGGCCGTCGGTCAGCAATTCCAGAGCATTCTCCAGGGCCTTGTCGGCCGCCCGGTAACCGGCCTGGTCGCCGTCAAAACAGAACACCAGATGCCGTACCTGCTTCAGCAGTGCCGACAGGCTGTCCTGGTTCGTGGCTGTGCCCAGCGTGGCCACGGCAAAGTGGATGCCGTTCTGCGCGAGCGCAATGACATCCATGTAGCCTTCCACCACCAGCAGCCTGTCGAGTTGGCGGATCGACTGTTTGGCTTCATAAAGGCCGTAGATTTCGCGGCTTTTATGGAACACATCAGACTCCGGAGAGTTGATGTACTTGGCCTTGTCATCACCCAGTGTGCGCCCGCCAAAGGCAATGGTTCGTCCGCGGCTGTTGCGGATCGGAAACATCACCCGGTTGCGGAACAGATCCCGTGGCCGGCCATACTTGTCGGAGACCGTGCCGGTTTCAACCAACGGCCCCTGCAGATCCTTGCTGGCACTGTCGAACAACGCGGTGCCGGTGCCGGGCGCGTAGCCCAGCTGGTACTGTTCGATAATGCTGTCGTCCAGGCCCCTCTGTTTGAGGTAGTCCCGGGCGAATTCGCCTTGCTGGCCCTTCAGAGCGGACTGATAGAAGCGGCTGGCGTAATCCAGGGCGTCCGTCAGTGTTCGCGCCTGCTGCATTTCCTGGCGCGCGCTCTGGTCGTAGGGCACTTCCATGCCGGCTCGGCGGGCCAGTTCCTCTACCGCGTCGGTAAAGCCCAGGCCATCGAATTCGCGGACAAAACTGATGGCATCGCCATGGGCGCCACAGCCAAAGCAGTGGTAAAAGCCCTTGTCCGGCCGAACGTTGAAAGACGGCGTTTTCTCATCATGGAAGGGGCAGCGGGCCTTGTAGTTGCCGCCGGCCTTTTTCAGGGTGATACGTGATCCGATCAGCTCCGCCAGGTCTATCCGGTCGAGCAGGTCTTCAACAAAGCGTTGCGGGATCAGTCCACTCATGATGTCTCCGGTCGCGCGGAAAGTGCCGGGCCTGGAAGTACAGCCAAAAATGCCGCCGAAGCCAGGCCTCGGCGGCATTTTGGTATCGCTCTGTGCAACCTGCGGCTATACAGGCGATTATAGGCTTGCAGTCAAGCGGCGTCCGGTAAAGCTTAGTACAGACGCTCGAACTTGCGCTGTTCCCGCTGAAGCTTCTTGAGATGACGCTTGACGGCTGCGGCTGCCTTGCGCTTGCGCACGGCTGTCGGCTTCTCGTAGTGCTCACGGCGACGTACTTCCGACAGAACGCCTGCTTTCTCGCAGGAGCGCTTGAAGCGACGAAGGGCTACGTCAAACGGTTCATTCTCTTTCACTTTAACAGCTGGCATTCGAAAATCACCTACCTGATTGATTCGGTTTCTGTTTTGTCTGATCGACCGGTCTGTCAGATCGACTCGATACCTGGTCAGATTGGCTAAAACTCGACCAGTGCGTATTTAAGGCCGGCAATGATAGCGCCTGCCCATGGCCGAGGTCAATGTTTGTTCGATGAAACTGACGGAGGGTTTCGGGTTTCTGCTAAAATGCTCCGCTGATGTTCACCAGTCTGGAGTTGTGGCCCTTATTTATGCTGATTCTCGGTATTGAAACCTCCTGTGATGAAACCGGCGTTGCCCTCTATGACAGCGAACGCGGGCTGCTGGCGCATGCGTTGTTCAGCCAGATTGATATGCACGCGGATTACGGCGGTGTGGTGCCGGAGCTGGCCTCCCGCGACCATGTCCGCAAACTGCTGCCGCTGTGTGATCAGGTGCTTGCCGATGCCGGTCGGGTTCGCGCTGATATCGACGGCATTGCCTACACCGCCGGTCCCGGTCTGGTGGGAGCGCTGATGGTAGGTGGTTCTGTGGCCCATGCCCTGGGATTTGCTCTGGGTGTGCCGGTGCTGGGTGTCCATCACATGGAGGGTCATCTGTTGGCACCAATGCTGGAAGACAATCCCCCGGCGTTTCCTTTTGTTGCCCTGCTGGTTTCCGGCGGCCATACCCAGTTAGTGCTGGTTAAGGGCATTGGCGAGTATGAAATGCTGGGTGAGTCTGTGGACGATGCCGCCGGCGAGGCCTTCGATAAAACCGCCAAGATGCTGGGGCTGGATTATCCCGGCGGGCCCAGGGTGGCGGCGCTGGCTGAAACGGGCACGTCTGGCCGGTATCGGTTCCCGCGCCCGATGACAGACCGGCCGGGGCTGGATTTCAGTTTTAGTGGCTTGAAGACGTTTACCCTCAATACGGTAACTGCGGCAGAACGTGCTGGGGGGCTGGATGACCAGACCCGCGCCGATATTGCCCTGGCCTTCGAGGCAGCGGTGGTGGATACACTGGCCATCAAATGTCGCCGTGCCCTGGAGCAGACCGGTTGCAAGCGCTTGGTGATTGCCGGCGGCGTTAGCGCCAATAAGCGGTTGCGTGCCGGGCTTGAGAAAATGACTGAGAAACTTCGTGCCGCCGTGTTCTACGCACGCCCTGAGTTCTGTACGGATAATGGCGCCATGATTGCTTACGCGGGTTGTCAGCGTATGAACTCAGGCCAGCAGGATGGCGATCGAATTGTGGCGGTGCCGCGCTGGCCGATGAATACACTGCCACCGGTTGGCGAACCACGGACGAATGGGCTGGTGGACTAGAAGCCCGGTTCCCGGCCCTGGGCCATGCGGATCAGGTTGTTGCGGTGACGCACCACAATCAGGATGGCCAGCAAGCCGAACAGTGGCAGGGTGTCGGGTTCGATCAGGGCGCTGATGATGGGGCCGCTGACAATGGCTACAATCGAGGCGAGCGCCGAGATCTTCCAGCGCCACATCACCAGGGCCCAGATGGCGGCCAGTAGAAGCGTGGTCGCTGGAGCCAGCGCAAGCCCGGCGCCCAGTGCCGTCGCCACGCCTTTTCCACCCTTGAATCGATAGAACAGTGGAATCATGTGCCCGGTCACCGCGCACAGCGCCACCATGGCCTGGGAAAGGATGGTCAGGTCTGCCTGGTGGGCAAACCACACCGGAAGCCAGCCCTTGGCGGCATCCAGGAATAACGTCAGTGCCGCTGGCGGCCATCCGCCGGTACGGTAGACGTTGGTGGCGCCGGGGTTCCCAGAGCCCTGGGCGCGTGGGTCTGGAAGATGCCAGGCGCGACAGACCGGCAGTGCAAACAGCATCGAGCCCGCCAAGTAGGCCAGGGCGCACAGTAGAACGGTCAGTACCGGGTCACTCAGATAGCTCATCGGTGGCGATCATTGGCAAAGTGAAAAAGACGCAAAGACGCGTACTGGTCATTTGTGAGAAAATGCCGGCCCCGCGACGAAGCAGGTCAGATTTTACACAGTATCCGCTGCCTGCGCGTTATTCAATCAGCAAAGAGTGTAAGCCCGGGAGAGCCTCCGTTGACAGATAGTGTACTGATCGAAGGTCTGGCCGTTGAGGCAATCATCGGCGTGTACGACTGGGAGCGGGAAGTCAGTCAGCGGCTGTTGGTGGACCTGGAGATGGCCTGGGATAACAGGGCACCGGCGGCGTCGGATGATGTCAGTGATGCTCTGAACTACGCTTTGGTCAGTGAGCGGGTCTCAGACTACCTTGTCGAGGCTCGCCCCCAATTGCTGGAAACCGCTGCGGAAGGCATTGCCGGTTTGCTACAGAGTGAATTCAACGTGCGCTGGGTCAGGTTGACCCTTCGTAAGCCAGGCGCCGTTCCGGCTGCAGCAGCCGTGGGTGTAAGGATTGAACGGGGGAGCCTCTGATGGCGCGGGTGTATATCAGTATCGGTAGCAACATTGACCGCGAGCGCTATATCACTGCGGCGCTGGATGCACTGGCTGGCTGGTTTGACGAACCGCTTATCTCATCTGTCTACGAGAGCGAGTCGGTCGGTTTTGATGGCTCGCCCTTCTACAATCTGGTGGTGGGCGTCGATACCGACCTGAGCGTGGCCGAGCTGTCGGCCCGCTTCAAGCAACTTGAGGCGGACAATGGTCGACGGCGGGGTGTGCCAAAGTTCAGCCCCCGAACACTGGATCTGGATATTCTCACCTACGATCACGAGGTGGGCCGGGTCGATGGTGTCGAGCTGCCCCGGGGCGAGATCCTGAAAAACGCCTTCGTGCTGTTGCCACTGGCGGAAATTGCGCCGACCGCCGTTCATCCGGTCTGCGGCGAGCGTTACCAGGCACTGTGGCAGGCCTATGACCGTGACCAGAAATTGTGGCCGGTGGACTTTACCTGGCGGGGCCGGCGCATCTCGCAGGCCGCTGCCCGATAAAGGGACTTTACGCCCCGTGATGTGAGCGGTATATCTGGATCAGGCTGGCCGTTGAGCTGTCGATGGCCTCGTCGCCTTCGGCAGTATCGCCGGTCAGGCGGTCCAGTATGCCCTTGCCCATCTGTTTCCCCAGTTCCACGCCCCACTGATCGAACGAATCCACATCCCAGATAATGCCCTGCACAAAGGTACGGTGTTCATAGAGAGCGATCAGCGCGCCGACGGTTTCCGGCGTCGATTTCTCCATCAGCAGGGTATTGCTGGGTTTGTTGCCGGGAATCACCTTGTGAGGCGCCAGTTTGTCGATCTCTCCAGAGCTCATGCCTTCGGCTTTCAGTTCCGCTTTGGCTTCGTCCAGGGTCTTGCCGGACATCAGAGCTCGTGACTGGCTCAGGCAGTTGGCAAACAGCGTAACGTGGTGACTGGCGACCGGGTTGTGGGTCTCCAGAGGAATAATGAAGTCCGCCGGAATCAGGCGTGTGCCTTGATGCAGTAGTTGGTGGAAGGCGTGTTGGCCGTTGGCACCCACGCCGCCCCAGATCACCGGGCCGCTTTGGTAGGTTAGCGGCTCACCGCCCTGGGTCACGCTCTTGCCGTTACTTTCCATGTCCAGTTGTTGCAGGTGCGCGGGCAGGCTGCGGAGGTAATGGTCGTAGGGCAGGATGGTGTAGGTTTCCGCGCCCCAGAAGTTGTTGTACCAGACCCCCAGCATGGCTATGACCACAGGCAGGTTCTGCTCCAGTGGCGCAGTATGGAAATGTTGGTCCATGGCATTGGCGCCGGAGAGCAGGGCACGGAAATTCTCCATGCCGATGGTCAATGCCACGGGCAGGCCGATGGCGGACCACAGCGAGTAGCGTCCGCCCACCCAGTCCCACATGGGGAAGATGTTGTCTTCGGAGATGCCGAATTTAACGGCTTCCGGGGTATTGGCAGTAACCGCCACGAAGTGCTTCGCGATCTGATCCTCGCTGCCGCCGTTGTCCAGGAACCAGTCCCGGGCCACCTTGCTGTTCTCCAGGGTTTCCTGGGTACGGAAGGATTTCGACTGGATCAGGAAGAGGGTGGTTTCCGGGTTGACCCGGCGCAGTACCTCGGCTATTTGGGTGCCGTCGATGTTGGCGACGTAGTGGCCCTTCAACTGGCCATGCCAGTAAGGGCGTAGAGCTTCCGATACCAGTTTGGGGCCGAGGAAGGAGCCGCCAATGCCAATACTGACCACATCGGTAAAGGCCTTGCCGGTATGCCCCTGCCAGCGCTCGCTAAGCACGTCGTCTACGAACTGCGCCATGCGATTCAGCGTGCCTTCCACTTCCGGAGTGATGTCCGTGCCGTCAACGTGGATGGAAGCGCCGCTGGTGTCCCGCAGGGCGATGTGCAGCGCCGGGCGCTTTTCAGTGACGTTGATGTGGTCGCCACGAAACATGGCTTCGATTTGCTCCGGTACACCGCATTTCCTGGCCAATGCCATCAGCTTCGCCAGGGTGTCATCGGTCATGCGGTTGCGGGAGTAATCCAGCGACAGGCCGCCGCCGCGAATGAAAAAACGGCTGGCTCGGTCGGGATCGTCGCTGAAAAGCTCCCTCATGTGGGTGCTTTCCAGTTCCGCCTGATGTGTCTTCAGTGCCTGCCACTCGGGCCGGCTGGTGAGTGGTACAGAGCCCTGGGACATTGTGGAATCCTTTCTGTCAGTGAATGTCGGATTAGCGGGTGATCGACAGGTTGTCGATCAGTCGTGTGGTACCCAGAAACGCTGCCACCAGTAGAGTCAGTTCGGTATCGTCGGCGCTGGCCGGTTTCAGGGTCAGGCTGTTGGCGATGTTGAAGTAATCCGGGCGTAACCCCGCTTTACTGAGGGCATCGTTGGCCTCTTGGGACAGCACTGTGAAATCGGTCCGGCCTTCGTGAATCTGTTCTGCGGTGTTCTTCAGTGTCTGATAGAGAGTCGGTGCAATGGCGCGTTCGTCCTCGGTAAGGAACCCGTTGCGGGAGCTTTTCGCCAGACCGTCCTCTTCGCGAACGGTCGGGCCGCCGATGACTTCCACCGGTATCATCAGATCCTGGGTAAGTTTGCGAATGACTGCCAATTGTTGGTAATCCTTCTCGCCAAACACCGCGATATCCGGCTGAACCATATTGAACAGCATGGTGACGACCGTGGCTACGCCCTCAAAGTGTCCGGGCCGGCTGGCGCCGCAATGGCCCTCACTGACTTCCGGAACAATAATACGGGTGTGCCTGGCCAGTCCCTCGGGATAGATTTCTTCATTGGAGGGGGCGAACACCAGGGTGCTGCCTGCAGCCTCAAGCCGCTCCTGATCTTCAATCAGTGTGCGGGGATAGGTGTCCAGGTCTTCCGTAGCGCCGAACTGCATCGGGTTCACGAAGATACTGGTCACGACGATGTCGGCTGCTTCACGGGCCTTTCTGACCAATGAAATATGCCCGTCATGCAGGTTGCCCATGGTGGGAACCAGCCCAATACGTTTCCCTTGCTGGCGATAGCTGCGCAGCATGGCACGGAGTTCTTTAAGCGTATGTACGGTTCTCATGCCTTGAACGTATGCTCCTCGGCGGGGAATGAGCGGTCGCGAACTGCGGCCACATAGGCTTCGATGGCACCTTTGATGGAGCCGGACTCCGCCAGGAAGTCCTTCACAAAGCGTGGTTTTCGGCCGGTGACCATGCCCAGCATATCGTGGACCACCAGTACCTGACCGTCGGTGTCTGCGCCGGCACCAATGCCGATCACCGGCGCTTGTACGGCCTGGGTGATCCTGGCTGCCAGCGGCGCAGGTACGCATTCCAGCAGGATGGCATCGGCGCCCGCGGCCACCAGTTCACAGGCGTGTTCAATCATAAGCTCGGCGTGCTTTTCGTCCCGGCCCTGGACCTTGTAGCCGCCAAACTTGTTGACGAACTGCGGGGTCAGGCCCAGATGGGCGCATACCGGCACGCCGCGTTCGCTCAGGGCGTGAATGGTGTCCTTCATCCAGTCGGTGCCTTCCAGCTTGACAATGTGGGCACCGGCGCGCATCAGCTCGGCGGCGTTCTCCAGGGCGGCCTCGGTGGTACCGTAGGTCATGAACGGCATGTCGGCCATGATCAGCGAGCCCCGGTTGCCTTTGGCTACGGACGACACGTGGTACACCATCTGATCCATGGTCACGGGGAGTGTGCTGTCGTGCCCCTGAAGCACCATGCCAAGAGAGTCGCCAATCAGGATAACATCAACGCCGGCCTCACTGACGATTTGAGCAAAGGTGGCATCGTAGGATGTCAGAACGGAGAAAGCTTCGCCCTTCTGCTTGTAATCGCGCAGAGTATTGATGGTAACAGCCATAGAATCCTTGCCTTGTGGGTGGATGGGCCAGACCGGGCCGGGTGTATGCCGGCATCCAGGCCTTTAGGGTAATCCGGGGGTGTGTTTGTGGCAATAGCCGCACGCCGAGCCGTTGGTCTCAGCCGGGCGGGAAAGGTGCCCGTTCCACCGGATTGAGTTTTTGCAGGTTGTTATCAGGGCATTGTTGTCGCAGTTGCGCGATGGTGCGGCCGTCTGGCAGTGCCAGTCCGGGCTCCAGGTCCAGTAACGGCTGCAAGACAAAGTCGCGGTTGGCGAGTTCGGCGTGGGGTACGGTCAGGCGTTCGCTGGCGATGGTTTCATTGCCATAGAGGAGCAGGTCCAGATCCAGGGTTCTCGGCCCCCAGTGCTGTATGCGTTCGCGGCCATGAGCCTGTTCAATGGCCTGTAGCTGGTCCAGCAGTTCCAGGGCGGAAAGTTCCGTGCGTAACCAGGCTGCGCCGTTTACGAAATCGGGCTGGTCCTGCGGGCCCACCGGCTTACTGCGATAAAAAGGGGACTGGGCCACCAGTTCAGTTTCCGACAGCGCAGCCAGCCGGGCCACGGCACCGGCCAGTTGCGCGGAAGGGTCAGCCTGGTTGCTGCCGAGCCCGATAAAAACATCCGTGGCCGTCATCGGTCAGGCCTTTTTCGCGGGCTTCTTGCGGCGGCGTTTCTTGGGGCCGTCACTGCCCAGTTGTGTCAACATACGTTCCTGGCCGCGTTCGTCAGTTTCCTGGAATTCCGTCCACCACTGGCCCAGTCCGGGTTCGATTTCGCCCGAGGCTTCCCTTACCAGCAGGAAGTCATAGGCGGCCCGGAAGCGGGGATGGGACATGGTGGCGAATGCGCGCTTACCCTGGCGACGTGGCAGGCGCATCTGCAGTTCCCAGATCTCCTTCATCGGGCCGGAGAAGCGCTTGGGGATCGAGGTGGCCTGAACCTGTCGGCCGATCACCTTGGCGATGGCCATGTGCAATGCCGGTTGTACCGGCTCCCCATTATCCTGGCGTTTCCGCCATTCCGCCTGCAGGGCTGGCCAGAGCATGGCCGCAAACAGGAAGTAGGGCGTTACTGACTTGCCCTGAGCGATGCGGGCATCGGTATTTCGCAGGGCCTTGCGGATCAGTTCATCCGGCTCGCCGTTGTTGATGGCCTGCACCGTCTCCGGGAACAAAGGCGCCAGCAGGTTGTATTCGCTGAGCAGGTCGTAAGTGGCTTCACCGAAACCTGCGGAGAACAGCTTAAGCACTTCTTCGAACAGGCGAGCTGGCGGAATGTGCGTGAGCAGTGGTGCCAGTTCCCGGATCGGGGCTTCGGTGTCGGGTTCGATATCGAAGCCCAGCTTGGCGGCGAAGCGTACGGCGCGGAGCATACGTACCGGGTCTTCCCGGTAGCGGGTTTCCGGGTCACCAATCAGGCGCATCTGACGGTTTTCCAGGTCTTCAATGCCGTTTGCGAAATCCACCACGGTGAAGTCGCGGATGCAGTAATAGAGGGCATTCACGGTGAAGTCCCTGCGCAAGGCGTCTTCTTCCAGATTGCCGTAGACGTTATCCCGCAGCAGCAGGCCATGCTCGCTGGTTCTGCGGTCATCGTCGTCGTCATCTTCCTGCGCTTCTGCCGCATTTCCGCGAAAGGTTGTGACCTCAATGACTTCCCGGCCGAACAGGACGTGAACAATGCGGAAGCGCCGGCCAATCAGCCTGGAGTTGCGGAACAGGTCATGCACCTCTTCCGGCGTGGCGTTGGTGGCGATATCAAAATCCTTGGGTTTGCCGCCAAGCAGTATGTCTCGAACACCGCCGCCTACCAGATACGCTTCGTAACCGGCATTATTCAGCCGACTGAGCACTTTCTTGGCGGGCTCGCTGATGAACGAGCGGGAAACGTTATGCTGGTCCCGGGGGATTTCCTGACGTTGATAGGTTCGGGCTTTTTTCTTCCCGTTTCCCTTTAGGAGCCCTCGAAATTTCTGGACGGCTGACGACAGAATGTTTGGAGTATTAGTAGACATTGAATTCCGTTATTGCGCTGAGCAAAAGCGAGAGTTTAACGGTTTGGGCGGGATTTGCACACGTTTGGCGACATAAGCTGGTGAAAACAACCAAGGGAAGGGCGCAAATGGTCAGTTCGAAAAAACGGTTGGGCCAGATAATCAAAAGGCGGATTCGTTTACACGAACCCGCCCTGAAAGCGTTGACGATCTGCATTGTTTTTGTTTTTACCGGGATTTTTCTTCGTTTTTCTACCCCACTGTCAATCCCCAAGCTTAGGGATTCCAGGAGTGCAAACGGAAAGCTTTGAATACACAGAGCAGTCAGAGACATCGGGCAAGTCATTGGGTAAATGCAGTGCCGCCTGGAAGACGATTCTTCTCTACATCTACAACTCGCACGTGCCGTGGGACCACTAAAAAGCAAAGTACCCAAAACACTCAGTTCGCTCACGTTCTGTTTTTGTTTTTGTTACCGAACGTCTTCTACAGCTTTTTGTTCTTGTTGTTGGCGCTGCGTTGTCACTGTTGTTTTTGTTGTTGTGCGCCCTATAGACTGCAGTCCGTGTGCCAGTTTTTGAAAACTGTTTATTAACAGTAGGTTAGTATTGTCGGTCTATTTGAGAAGGTGGATCGTAAGACTTAAGTGTTACTGAGGTCGCGTTTTTTAGATCTGGGGTGTTACCGTCAGGAACACTGGGTAACAACTGAGCTCAGGTTCACACTTTCCCGGTAACAACGCTTGCTGAGGGGTACCGGAAAAGTATCAGTTCCCCGAACTTTTCTTTCGTGGTATGCCCAGGCGTTGCCGCCGCTCCCACAGAGATTTACGGCTGATCCCCAACTTTTGGGCCAGCTCGGTTTCACTCATACGATCCTGGTTTTCCAGCACAAAGTGTTGGAAGTAATCTTCAAGGGAGAGGTCACTGGTGGCCTCGGCTTCCCGGGAGGGCGCCTGCTCGTTGTTGCCGTCCACCAGGGTTTCGGGGATGTTGACGTCGCCGCCTTCGCCGTCCAGATCCAGCAGGGACGGGGTGATCAGGTCGCTGTCACAGAGGATGGTGGCGCGCTCGATGGCGTTTTCCAGCTCCCTGACGTTGCCGGGCCAGCGGTGTCGTTCCAGCGCACGCATGGCCTCTGGTGTCAGGTTCAGGCCGGGTTTACTCATCTTTTCGCCCTGGCGTTGCAGGAATCGCTGGGCCAGGCCAAGAATATCCGACTGCCTTTCCCGCAGCGGCGGTATGCGAACCTGCATGACGTTCAGTCGGTAAAACAAGTCTTCGCGGAACCCACCGGTTCGTGTCATGGCCTTCAGGTTACGATGGGTGGCTGCAATCATACGCACGTCCACCTGGCGGCTCTGGGTGGAGCCCACCTTGCGAATCTCGCCTTCCTGCAACACCCGCAGCAGACGGGCCTGAGCCTCAGCGGGCAATTCGCCGATTTCGTCCAGAAACAGGCTGCCGCCGTCGGCTGCTTCGATCAGGCCGGTCCGGGCCGATACCGCCCCGGTAAACGACCCCTTTTCATGGCCGAACAGTTCCGACTCGATCAGGCTTTCCGGAATCGCGGCGCAGTTCACGGAAATAAGAGGTCTGGCGGCCCGGGGGCTCATCAGGTGAAGCGCGCGAGCAGCCAGCTCCTTGCCGGTTCCGGATTCGCCCTGGATCAGCACTGTGGTCTCCGTCGGCGCCACTTTGCGTATCAGGGTGAACACCTTCTGCATGGCATCGCAGTGACCAAACATGATGCTGGCCGGGTCGCTGTCCGGTGCAGCTGCATCTGCCTGATTCGATGATGACTGGGTATTAGAGGAAGAAATCTGCGGCTTTCTGGCGAGAATGCCCTCGACCGCTTCCAGCATTTCATCGTGATCGAAGGGTTTGGCAATGTACTCCACGGCGCCCATTTTCATGGAGTCCACGGCGGAGCGGAGGCTGGCATAGCTGGTCATGATTAGCACCGGAGTGTCCGGTGCGCGCCTTATCAGTTCCGTTCCGGCTGCGCCGGGCAGTCGAAGGTCGGAGATGATCAGGTCAAATTCGCCGGGGTCGTGGTTGTCTTCGGCTTCTTCAACGGAGCCAGCATCGGCAACCTCGTAACCGGCGTGCTGAAGCAGCTTGCGAACCGCTGAACGGATGATCTCTTCGTCTTCTACAATCAGAATGCGAGGCATAACGCGTTTACGACCCTTCGTTCTGGCTGATGGTGGTACCGGTGTCCGGCTCGTAGGCCGGCAACCTCATGCGCACACAGGTGCCGCGGCTAGTGTCAGCATCAGCCGGGCTGTCCACTTGAATGTTGCCGTAATGCTCTTCAATGATGCTGTACACCAGCGACAGGCCCAGGCCCGTTCCTTTATTGGGGGCCTTGGTGGTGTAAAAAGGCTCGAAGATATGGTCCAGCTGGTCTTTCGGTATGCCGGACCCGTCATCGGTGACCTCGATAATAGCGGAGTAGCCATCACGGTTTCCACTGATACGCACTTCTCCACCGATGGGTGAGGCGTCCCGGGCATTGGCCAGCAGGTTGATAAACACCTGCACCAGCCGTTGTTCATCCCCCAGGATGGTCAGCTCATTCGGACATTCGTTGCGGTAGTGAATGCCCATGCCCTTGTCACTGAGGGACAGCAGGTTGATGGACTCGTCCACACAACGGTGTATGTCCACCGGTTCGTAGCGGTTGGCGTGGGCATGGTTTCCGGTACGGGCAAAGTTCATCAGCGACTGCAGGATGGTGGAGATCCGCCGGGTCTGCTGTTGGATCTGATCCGCGGTGGACAGAATGTCCGGGTCGTCGGTTTCCAGCTTCAGGTTCTGGGCCAGGGAGGAGATACCGGTGACCGGATTGCCAATTTCGTGGGCGACACCGGCCGCGAGCCGGCCCACGGAGGCCAGGCGCTCGCTGTGCATCAGTTCGTCTTCCAGCAGGCGGGTTTCCGTCTGATCTTCCACCAGGATAATGCTGCCGCCCTCGGTGTGATCGGGGCCGCTCAAGGCTGCTTTGTGCAGGTTAAGCCAGTGGGGGCGGCCTTTCAGATCCAGGCGGTGCTTGTACCGGTGCAGGTCCTCACCGCTGTTGAAATCATCCAGCAGCAGGTGCCAGTGCTCGGGCAGGGCCATCAGTCGGGCACCCACCACATCGTCAGCTGTAATGCCGGTGAGGGCTTCCATGGCGTTGTTCCACATGAGTATTTCGCCGTCTTCGCCAACAGAGCAAGCGGGAATCGGAAGGTTCTGAAGGGTCTGGCGATAGTGACGGCGCAGGTTGTCCAGTTCCCCGGCGAGCCCGGTCAGGCGATTCTGGTAATCCCCGAGGGCCCGTTCGACATAGCGTATATCCTGTGCGGTGCCGCCGCTGGCCATGGGTTTATAGCCCAGGTGCCGTTTAACCAGATCACGAGCGACAGCGGGGCCCAGCAATCCCGAAAGGTTTACCTCCACTCGGTCGCGCAAGCGCCGAAGTTGGTAGGGCCGGTATTCCACGTTGGGCAGCTTGAGCTGGGTAAGGGCTTTTTCCACTTCCCGTCTTGCAACCCCCAACCCTAATGGAACCGCAAGCTGGCGGGTGAAGTCCGCAGACGAGGTTGCCAGTAACTCTCTGCGCTGGGGGCGGGAAAGCGCGCCCAGAGAACATGCCTGGGCAGCCCCGGCTTCTTCGGCGGAGCTCGTACTCAGTACTGAAATGAGGGTGAATATGGTGACATTCACCGTCAGGCTAACGAAGGTGAAGATGTGCCAGTTGCTGTAGTCCGGTACCAGCGGGGCACCGATGAAATCCAGCAGGTTGGCGGTATGGGAGAAGGGCAACACCAGGGTAATCACCCAAATGACCAGGCCGGAGACCAGCCCGGCGATCAGGCCACGGCGATTGCCTTCTGGCCAGTAGATCACACCAAGGGCGCCGGGGAGTAGCTGGAGCATGCCTGATAGTGAAATGGCGCCGAGGATCGACAGGTCCAGGTTTTTGCCCAGGGTTTCATGGAACAGCAGCGCAGCGAAGATGATGGCCGCGATAAGCAGGCGCTTGACCCATTTCAGCCAGTGGTAGATGTCACCGTGGTCCTTGGGGGTTCGTAGTGGAAGAACCGCATGGTTCAGCACCATGCCCGCCAGAGCCAGGGTGCTGACGATCATCAGGCCGCTGGCGGCGGACAGGCCGGCAATGTACATCATCAATGTTAGGGCCGGACTGCCGAGGGCCTGGGCGGTGCCGATGGCGTAGAAGTTCGGTCCCGTGGTGGCAGCCAACGCCTGGCCGCCCCAGAGAATCAGTGGAATCGGCAGGCCGAGCAGCAGCAGGTAGAGGGGCAATCCCCAACTGGCCTTTGCCAGTGCTTTGGGCGATGGGTTTTCACTGAAGGTCATGTGGTACATGTGGGGCAGTACCAGGGCACCGGCGAAGGACATCAGCATCAAGGCGCGCCAACTGCCGTCATCGATGCTCATGGTCATGGTGCTAACCGGAGTGCTCTGGTCCGCCAGCCAGGTTTCCAGTCCTGCCATACCATCGAATACGCCAAACAGGATGACTCCGCCAAGGATCAGCAGTGAGAAGAGTTTCACCAGGGAGTCGAAGGCAATGGCCAGTACCAGGCCCTGGTGGTTCTCGGAACCCTGGCTGCGACGAGTGCCGAACAGCATGGCAAACAAAACCACGATAATGCTGAAAAGCACACTGATGAGTTGGGGCGACGTGTCTGGCGCCAACAGGCTGGCAGACGTGGATACCGCCTGGATCTGCATGCTCAGCAAGGCCAGTATGGCGGTGCCGGAACAGATGGTTACCAGCGTGCCCGCCCACTGGCTTCGATACCGGTAGGCGAACAGGTCGGCAAGGGAGGTGAGCTGGTAGGCGCGGCCAATCCGCATCACCGGGTTGAGCAGAACCGGTGCCAGCAGAAAGGCGCCGCTGATGCCCAGGTAGTAGGCCAGGAAGCCAAACCCCGATTCAGCGGCCATGCCCACCGCGGCGTACACGGCCCAGATGCCGGCGTAGACGCCAAGGCTAAGCGTGTAGACCAGAGGGTGCCTGATCCAGCTGCGGGGCAGCGCGCCTTTTTCGGTCACCCACGCAATGCCGAAAAGCAGGACCAGATACAACAGGCTGGCCAGTAATAGGCTGGGAGCGCTAAAACTCATTGGGATCCCGTCGCCACTCCAGCCAGAAGCCGATGGCAATCAGGCCGGCCCAGATTACGTAGGGGCTGTACCAGGCATTCCCTGGCGACGTCCACCAGTCAAGAATGTTGGGAGAGAATATGTAGATGGCCAGAACCAGAAGGAAGACCAGACGGTAGATATACATCAGGCATGATATCCGCACTGTCGCTTGTGAAAAGGTTTATAACACGTCGTTCACCGGGCTGTCAGGTGAATCCGCTCCGGCGCCCAGTTGGCAGCGGCCCGGGCAAGCAGGGTACCGATGTCTGATGCCCCTGCCAACAAACGTTGTTCCTGTCCCAATGCGACGAGGGCCCGTTTCAGGTTGTCTATTGCTTTTCGGTCATCCAGGGCTGGTGCGTGGTTTTGCTTGCTGAGCTTCTGGCCTTCGGCGTTGAGAATAACCGGAATGTGCATCCACTGAGGTGGTGGCGCGCCCAGTGAACGATAGATCTGCTGTTGCTGTGCGGTCATGTCCAACAGGTCTGAGCCCCTGACGACGTGGCTGATGCCCTGGTCGATGTCGTCGGCAACCACCGCCAGTTGGTAGGCGTAGAAGCCTTCCTTGCGGAGGATGACCGGATCGTCCAGTTCAGCGTGTACCTGCTGCACTTGCGGCCCCAGTAATTGATCGTGCCACTCGCTGTGTTCGTCGTGAAGGGCAAAACGGACAGCGAACGGGCGTTCGCCCGGTTCGGCCTTCCCTTCACGGCAATGCTCCGGGTGGCGCCCATTGTTTTCCCGCAGTTGCTTTCGTGAACAGGCACAGCGATAGGCCAGCCTTTGGGTGAGTAAACGATCAATCAATGCGTGGTAATGGGCGTGGCGTTCTGACTGGAAGCGCACGGGTTCGTCGGAATGCAGGCCGTGGGCGTTCAGGCTATCCAGTATCCGCTGGGTGGCTTCAGGGGATTCCCGGAGAGGATCAAGGTCTTCAATCCGCACCAGCCAGGTGCCTTTATGACTGCGCGCCTCAAGGTAACTGGCAACCGCGGTGACCAGGGAGCCAAAATGCAGAGGCCCGGTTGGAGACGGCGCAAACCGGCCGCGATAGTGGGAATCAGTCATGGCTGGTGAACACCGGCCCCGGGTTCAGGGGCCAGCATATTCAGAGGCGTGGGGTCAGATGCCAGTCTGGCGCTCGCGAATTTCAGCGAGAGTCTTGCAGTCAATGCACAATGTCGCGGTTGGCCGTGCCTCAAGGCGACGGATACCGATCTCAACGCCACACTGGTCGCAGAAGCCGTAGTCGTCCTTGTCGATGCGGTCGATGGTCTGGTCAATTTTCTTGATCAGCTTGCGCTCGCGGTCGCGGGTGCGCAGTTCCAGGCTGAATTCCTCTTCCTGGGTTGCACGGTCACTGGGATCCGCGTAATTTGCCGCATCTTCCTGCATGTGGTGCATCGTGCGGTCCACTTCTTCCATCAGCTCCTGCTTCCATTGCAGCAGCAGATCCTTGAAGTGCTCCAGCATTTCCGCACTCATGTACTCTTCACCCTTCTTCATTTCATAGGGGGTGAAGTTGGTGAAACGTTCGCGTGGTTGTTCTGCAGTCTTTGCCATTGAACCCGGCCTCATGTTTGTACTTCGCAAGAACGCTTTATTTCCGGCGGCCAGCGAATACTGGCCGGCCATTACCCTGGAAAAAGCATTCGTCCTGAAACGGGAATTTGCGGAAAATAGCAGATTAGTCACAGGGGTGCCAGCCTTGTGATGCCTACTTTTGCACGGAGACCAAAATGAAGTTGCCCGTACCATTGATCGAAGGCCGGCTAATACGGCGCTACAAGCGGTTCCTGGCTGATGTCCGGTTGCCGGATGGCAGCGAGGTCATTGCCCATTGCCCCAACACGGGCTCCATGCTGGGGTGTCAGCCCGAGGATGCCAGAGTATGGCTGAGTACCAGTGACAATCCCAAACGCAAGTTGAAGTATACCTGGGAGCTGGTCGAAACCGCGCCGGGTGAGGTGGCCTGTATCAACACGGCGCGACCGAATGCGCAGGCCCGTGAAGCCATTGAAAGTGGGGATGTTCCGGAGTTGGCCGCGTACCAGACCTGCAGGGCAGAGGTGCGTTACGGCACTGAAAAAAGCCGGATTGATCTACATCTGTCAGGTCACGAGCATCATCCGGATGCCTGGGTGGAGGTGAAAAATGTGACCCTGTGCGAGGACGGGCAGGGCTTTTTCCCCGATGCCGTAACCACTCGTGGCCAGAAGCACCTGCGGGAGTTGATGGCCCAGGCCAGGGCCGGCGAGCGTGCGGTGCTGTTTTTTGTGGTCAACCACACCGGTATCGACAGTGTGCGGCCGGCTGATCATATCGACAGCGCCTACGGTGTGCTGCTGCGTGAGGCAAAGGCCGCGGGCGTGGAGGTGCTGGCATACCGGGCGGGGCTTTCCGGCCCGCAAGGGCCGGATGGGGATATCTCGCTAGGGGAGGCTGTGCCGGTTGTCTTGGGCGCCTGAGTCGGTTACTTCAGGATGTTGTAGCGCATTCGGGTGCCGTGATTGAGCGACAGGATGATTTCGTCCGAATGCAGCTGTGAAGGAAAGTAGCAGCCCGAAATCTTGGCACCAGCGATGCTCGCACCTTCCAGGTTGGTCTGGCTGAAATCGATACCGCGCAGGTCCGCGCCACGAAAATAGGCGTGGCTGAGGTCCAGCCCTCTTGCGTCCATCCCGCGAAGGTCCAGTCCCCGGAAATCACCGTGCGCCAGGCTCGGGAGTTCGGTCAGTCTGCTTTTTGCGGTATTGAAAGCGTCAATGTCTTCGCTACGAAGCTTTTCGTAAAGCGGGTCATTGATGTGGCGAACGGCATCGGTATCCATTGTGGAGCTCCAGGAATCTATTCACAGTGGCCCGGCCAGGGGCCGGGCACTGTTCAGTGTAGACGTTTTACATCCCGGGAAGGCCAAAATGCTGGCGGATTCGGTCTGCGACCGCTTCCCCCACATGCTCCTGGTCGGTGTACAGATGAATGGTGTGGGTTTTTTCCTCGGTGGTAAGGGGCTCAAGCCACGCTTCCTGTTCTTCCAGGAATTCTTCAGTGGCTTCGGAGGCATCGCCTGAGCGGTTGCGAGCCCATTCCTTACGGCTTTCCAGGGGCGCTTCGCAGTGCAACAGAGCGAACGGCATGCCCCGGCTCTCCGCCACGTCCGCCATCATCTCCCGCTCGGACTGTTTCAGGCAGGCAGAGTCTACGATGACCGGCAGGCCGCTGGTCAGCAAGGCGCCGGCCAACTCGGCCAGGCGCTCATAGGTGCGCTGGTTGGCTTCTTCGGTGTACAGCCTTTCGCCGGTCGGGGATTTGCTCTGGTCCAGCGGGCCCAGGCCAAAGAGCCGCTTGCGCTCTACGTCCGAACGCAGCCGAATCAGCCCCAACTCCGCCGCCATGGAACCGCTGACACAGGATTTTCCACTGGCGGAGAGCCCGGTGGTGGCCAGTAGATAAGGGTTGGGTATGGCGCTGTAGTCTTCCGCCAGTTGGGCGTAATCGCGATAGCGCTGCATCAGCCCCTGTCGCTCAGCATCGGTCAGCGATGGGTTGCCCAGGGTAAACAGGGCGATTTTGGCGCGGACCATGGCCCGGTACGCCTTGTAGAGGGGCAGCAGCGGCAGGGCCTCGAAGTCGCCGCGGTATTCCAGGTAGGTATTCAATACCAGGTTCGCCAGCTCGGGCTCACGGCGGGACTCCAGGTCCATCAACAGGAACGCCAGGTCGTTGATCACGTCAATCCAGCGGAACGGCTCACTGAACTCGATGCAATCGAATACGGTCACGTCGCCGTTATAGATTGTGATATTTGCCAGATGCAGGTCGCCATGGCACTCCCGTACAAATCCGCCCTCGTAGCGCTCGGAAATCAGGGCCGATTGGCGCTCAAAGGTGCTGCGGGTCCATTGCTCCAGGTTGTCGAGCTGAAGCAGGAGCACGTCATCGTCAATCATCGGGCGGATCTGGTCGAAGTTTTCCTGCATTGCAGCGAAGACCGCTTCTGGCGTTCCCAGTGGTTTGCCGGGTTCAACCGGTGGTTGGCTGTCGTGGAAGTTCGCGGCCTGCCGGGCGAGGCTGGTGAGCAGTTCAGGCGTGAGTTTGCTGTTTTCCTGTCGCACGTCGAACAGCTCGTTCTGGTCGAACTGGCGCATGCGGATGGCGTACTCGAACGCGTCCCCCTCGCCACCGAGTGCCGGAGCCTCGGCCGAGCCGGTGATGGGCAATACGTCGAGGTATAGATTGTTGGCGAGACGCCGATTCAGGCGCAACTCCTCTTCGCAAAAGTGTTTGCGCCGTGCCAGGGTCGAAAAGTCGAGAAAGCCGAAGTCCATCGGCTTCTTGATTTTGTAGGCATAGTCGCCGGTCAGGATGACCCATGAGATGTGCGTTTCGATAACCTGAAAGTCTTTCACCGGGTGGTCATACAGCGCCGGATCCTGCAGTGCCAGAATCAGGTTGTCGGAAGGTGCATCGCTCACGGCTCTCTCCTTGGGTTCCTTGAACTCGTTGATTTTTATCGCCCCCATCATAACGAGCAAAACGGGCAGATTACAGAAATAACACACGGATGACCTGCCGTACCGATGCCCGGATTCGTTATAATCCCGCCATGAAAAAATCTGCTTCCCCCCGGAAATCGCCCAAGAAAAACACCCGCAAGGGAAAGTCTGCCCGCCGGCCCTGGTTCTGGCGCCTGTTTTTGCGCGTCTTTTTTATCGGTGTGGTGCTGCTCGCCGGTTGGATGGTTTACCTGGATGCGGTGGTCACCTCCCGCTTTGAAGGCCGTCGATTTGAAGTGCCTTCTCGAGTCTACGCGAGACCACTGGAGCTGTATGACGGCGCGAGCGTCAGTTCGGGGGCTCTGCAGCGGGAGCTTGAGCTGTCCGGCTACCGTGCCGGGGATGGCAGCCGGGCAGGTACCTATCGTCGCAATGGCGGCCACTTTATTATCAGCACTCGGGGCTTTCTGTTTACCGACGGGTTGGAACCTCGTAGACGCCTGTCGCTTAACATATACAGCGACCAGGTGCAGGATTTCCGGGTACTGTCGGGCGACCCTTCGCCGATTGTGCGCCTGGAACCGGCCCAGATCGGCGGTATCTATCCCGCCCACAAGGAAGACCGGGTGTTGGTGCAGCTGGCGGATGTACCCGAACTTTTCACCGATACGCTATTGGCCGTTGAGGACCGCAATTTCCATGACCATGTCGGGATCGCCCCGCTATCGATTGGCCGGGCAATGCTGGCTAATATCCGGGCCGGGCAGATCGTGCAGGGGGGCAGCACGCTGACCCAGCAGTTGGTGAAGAACTTCTTCCTGACCCGGGATCAAACCTTGTTGCGCAAGGGCAACGAAGCCCTGATGTCGCTGCTTCTGGAGCTCCATTACGAGAAGAACGACATACTGGAAACCTACGTCAACGAGGTGTACGTGGGGCAGGCCGGCACACGAGCCATTCACGGATTCGGGCTGGCAAGCCAGTTCTATTTCGGCGAGTCGATTCGTGATCTTCAAACCCATCAGATTGCCTTGTTGGTCGGCCTGGTGAAGGGGCCGAGCTACTATAATCCCCGACGCCATCCGGACCGTGCCCTGTCCCGTCGCAACCTGGTCATTGATGTGATGGCTGAAACCGATCTTATCAGCGAAGAGGATGCCGCCAGGGCCCGTGCCCAGCCGCTGGGTGTTACGAACCAGGCTTCATACTCTGAAAACCGGTACCCGGCCTACATCGATCTGGTTCGTCGTCACCTGGCCCGGGATTACAAGCAGGAAGACCTGCAGAGTGAGGGGCTTCGCATCTTCACCACCCTGAACCCCGCGATCCAGTATGCGGCGGAATTTGCCGTCAAGGATATGCTCGGGCGAATGGAGGGGAGCTCCGATACCACGCTGGAGTCCGCCATGGTGGTGACCTCGCGGGACAGTGGAGAGGTGTTGGCCCTGGTTGGTGGGCGTGATCCGAAATACGCCGGTTTCAATCGCGCCGTGGATGCGAGCCGTCCTATCGGTTCCCTGGTCAAGCCGTTCGTTTACCTGACGGCGTTGCAGAACCCGGATCGGTATACCCTGATTACACCTGTCGAGGACAAGGGCTTCTCCCTGGTGTTCGACGACGGACGCCGCTGGGAGCCTGAAAACTACGATAAGGAACAGCGCGGCGAGGTGCCCCTGCACAAGGCGCTTTCCCACTCGTATAACCTACCTACTGTGCGTGTAGGGCTGGATGTGGGTATCGGCGCTGTGAAGTCTACCTTGCAGGGATTTGGCGTTCCCGGGGGTATTTCGGAGTACCCATCAATGTTGTTGGGCTCAGTCTCCATGACGCCGGTAACGGTCGCCCAGATCTATCAGGGGCTGGCTACGTCCGGTTTCAATACGCCCCTGAGAACCATTCGGCAGGTCACCGATGCCGAAGGCGAGGCCCTGTCTCGCTATAGCCTGAAAGTGGACCAGGTAGCGGATCCCGCCGCGGTACATCTTGTCCAGTATGTTATGCAGGAAACCATGCAGGAAGGTACCGGGCGTTCCGCGTACCGGACCGTGCCACGAGAGCTCACGCTTGCAGGTAAGACCGGAACCACCGATGATGGCCGCGATTCCTGGTTCGCCGGTTTCAGCGGCGACCTGCTGGCGGTGACCTGGGTTGGCCGGGACGACAACGGCCCAACGTCTCTGACAGGCGCCACCGGCGCCTTACCGGTGTGGTCCCGGTTTATGAGCCAGGTACCGCAGCACGGCTTCTCGCCGGTGGTGCCGGATGGGGTAGAGTACCTCTGGGTCAATCCCGACGAAGTCGCCCTGACAGAAGAACATTGTGACAATGCACGCCTCGTACCGTTCATCACCGGCAGTGAGCCTGATGTGGAGGTTTCCTGCGGAGGTAATATCGAGCGGCGGATACGGGGCTGGTTTGAAGGACTTTTCCAATGAAATCGAACACGTTTACATGCGCTGGTTTATTGGCCCTGTCGCTGACGGTGGCCGGTTGCGCCTCTGGCCCGGGCGGTGGCTCCATTTATGTGCCAGCCGGTGATCGGTCATCCCCTGACGAGGCGCCCCAGCCGCCACAAACCGGTGAGCCTCGTGACGAACCGCGGGTTGAGCGTAAAAGCGAGCAGCCTGATCAACCGGTGCGGCAGCCAGAGCGCACGGCCCCCAGCTACCAGGATGAGGGTGACGCTCTGTCGCCGGCAGCACGAAGCCTTATCCAGCGGGCGGACAGCCTGATGGCGTCCGGCGAGACCCAGGCCGCCGTGGCGCAACTGGAGCGGGCACAGCGAATCGCCCCACGCTCGGCGCAGGTGTACTTCAAGCTCTCACAAGCCTACGTGGCACTGGATCAACTGGGTTCGGCGGAGCAGTTCACGTTGAAAGGGTTGTCTTTGGCGGGCAGCAATTCGTCATTGCAGCGCTCGGGATGGTTGCTGCTGGCGGATATCCGGCGTGCCAGGGGTAATGTGGCTGGGGCGGATCAGGCAGAGGCGCGTGCGTCGGCCTTGTGATTTGCGGTAGCTGGAGCCGGGCAGTGTTTGAACTGCCCGGCTATCTATCGAGAACTACGGCTGTGTCTGGAGTTCAAAATCAGCGGTAGACGTCTCGCTAGCAACAACGGTGACATTTTGAGCTCCGTTGAAGTTGATGTCGTCGTCTGATGGTTCTCCTTGATCGTTCTCGATCAGGTCATCCCCGCAGGTATAACTCACGGTGTACTCGCCAGCTGGAATGAAAGCGGCGGTGTAGGTATAGGTTCCGTTTTCGTCGACCGGAGCAACAACCAGCGGTTCGTTTTCGCTGCCAATGTCGTCAGGCACGGCATCTGCTCCTTCATGAACGTAGACATTGCCTGCAAATTCAGGAGTCATTGCGTCACCACATTCCTGAGTGATCAGTTCGCCAGCTACCGTACCCTCGATAGTGCCGACCTCAGAGTTGTCGACAAGCCTGAGTACCGGCTTGAGTCGATAGCTGTCCTGCCCGACAGGGTTAACCAGTGACTTGCGAACATCGAAGTCGATGGTAAAGCTGACTTCACCTCCGGCAGGAACGGTAAACCCTGATGTCTGTACGCCTCTTGCCGATGGAGTGGTAAGGATGTGAGAGCTTCCGTCATCAAGAAGGACGGTGTTGTCGTCGCCGAGTTCGATTCTCATCCAGTTGTAGTTGCCAGCCGGAACTTCCTCATCAGTGACGAGGCTTTCAAATGAACCTCCCTGCAGGTCGAGAAGATTGATCGGTGCGGGGAATTCCAGCTCAAACCTGCGACGTTCGCCGTCTGAAGGTTGAAGTACCAGCGCGGTAACCTCAATGTTTACTTCCTGGGCGCTGTCTACAGGTGCATCAGTCAGTCCGACGCTTACGCTGCCTGTTTCCCCTCCGCTAAGACTGCTGCTGTCGCTGTCACCGCCACAGGCAGTCAGCGCTCCGGTAAAGCCAAGTATTGTCAGGTATTTCAGAGACTGATTCATAGCAAACCTCCTTAGGGAAAGACACTGGCCGGTTGAAGAAATGTTGGGTGGCCACAAGGGCATAACGCTGAAATGTCGTCAGCCGTTCCATTGTGTCTGCTAACCCTTGCCTATGGGACGGCTGATGCGACTTTGATCGGTGGTTTGGTCATGGGCCAATACTTACGTGCGGATTGTGTTGTAAACTGCGTCCTCTTTTTGCGCGATTAATCAGACGAGTACCGGTTTTGGCTTTACTTTCCTTTAACCCTTCCCGGGCCAAGCGATTTGAGAAACTGGTGCAGCCGCATTTGGAGGCTATGTACCGGTTTGCGTATCGTTTGGCTGGGCAGCAACAGGATGCCGAGGATTTGGTTCAGGATGTGGTCTTGAAGCTATATCCCCGTCTCTCGGAGCTGGAATCAGTGGAGCAACTGAGGCCATGGTTGAATCGCGTGTTGTACCGGCACTTTATTGATCAGGTCCGTCGCAAAGGACGTCGCGCCGACAGGCCTGTTAGCGACGTAGCAGAGCCGGAACAGCAATCCTCCTTTTTAGACTCCTACGCCGCGGATGTCCCCGATCTCAGTGAGCAGATCAGTTCTGAGCGCTTGAAGCCCGTTATGGATGAGATTATTCAGACTCTGTCGCCGGATCGGCGCACTCTGATGCTGCTGCACGATGTGGATGGCTGGAGCCAGGAAGATATTGCTCAGGTGCTTGAAATACCGGTTGGCACGGTGAAGTCGAGAGTCCATCGTTGTCGGGCCGCCCTGCGGGAAAAGTTACTTGAGCGTCCGGAACTTTTTCCGCAGGCCGAGCGTGTGAAAGAATGAGGTGATGGCAATGATGTGTGACGAGTGCAAAAACAATCTGGGTTCCTGGGCCAAGGCCGAGCTGTCGGCTGCTCAGGCTAACCGCCTTGAGCAGCATCTTGCCGAGTGTGAGAGCTGTTCCGTTGCCGCACACAACGAATTGGCAATCGTCACCGCGATGCGTGAAAGTCAGGAGATACCGGCCTCGTCGCCGGGTTTTGAGAAACAGGTTCTGGATGTTGCCATCGGAAGGGAGCGCCGGTCCCGCAAAAGCCTTACGGACTACGGTTGGAGTGCCCCGTGGGTGGGAGGTGCCATTGCGGCGGCCCTGGTCCTGGGGATTGCACTTGGTTTTGGCTGGCGTTCAGGCCAGGAACCGGCGGATGAATTGGCGCAGATTAAAACGGATTCAGTAACCGATCATCGAGTAACCGTTGTTGATGAAAGCGCGGATGAACGCTCGGCACTGAAGCCGGTTGCCCGGAATGTTCGGCTTGCGTTTCGCTCCAGAGAAGCGCTGCAGGGTGTTACTTTAACAGTGGAATTGCCGCCTCATGTAGAGGTTTCTGATTATCCCGGGCACCAAAGGTTGAGCTGGAGAGTTGATCTGGATAAAGGCGAAAATGTGGTAAACCTGCCATTAAACATTCTGTTCTCTGGTGAGGGTGAGCTGGTCGCTCATCTTGACGATGGCCAAAGAACCAAAACGTTCCGGGCCAGTCTCAACGGCCCATCAATAAATGGACGTCCGGAGCCCTCGTCATGATGTCGGGAATCTGGCAGAGAGCTGTCTGTTTCGTCGGTCTCAGCCTGTTTTTGGTGGGACCGTCAACGGTTTTTGCCAGTGATGATCTTGATGTGACCATGAGAATGGTTACAGACGACGAAGACCTTACGGAATCTGTCGTGCGTGAGATTAACCTGCGTGAACCGGTATCACTTGGTCGACCGTCGAAAGATCGTGGCATCGATAAGTCGGTTCATTCCGCGGATAAGGCCCGGGACGCACGCGAGAGAGGGCGGGATGCCGCCAACGCAGCGTCTGAGCGGGCTCGGGAAGTCCGTAATGACAATGGGCGAAAGGGGCGGCCTGAGTTGCCTGATCTGCCAGATGTCTCCAATCGTCCCGACCGGCCCTAGCTTCCCTTGCTAACTACTTACTAACTATACGGCATCGTAATTTTCCTTCTGCGACGAAGCACTTCGTCAGTTGCTATACTCCGGTTTTTGTCGTGCCCTCACTCAACGCGTCTGTTTTGAGGGGCGCCACCACAGCGTATTTCCGGAGTAAAGCTTGGGGTTCCCACGATCAGCCATTCTGTTTATTGCCCTGATGACCTCGACTCCTGCGGCGATGGCCATGGAGGTCACCAATAGGCCGGATTTCGATGCCGGTGTGGAGGCCTTTCGGCAAGGAAACCTGGAAGAGGCCCGGATTTTTTTCGAGCGAGCTCGGGCGGCTGGCACCAACTCTCCATCCCTACTCTACAATCTCGGCGTTGTTTACTTCCGTCTCGGCGATCTCGAGTCGGCCGAAACCGTATTCCTGACATTGCTGGAAACGCCTCATGCGCCTCTGGCTTACTACAACCTCGGTCTGGTAAAGCAGAGGATGGGTAAGGTGGGCGACGCCCGCCAGTGGTTCGAACGCGCTGCCAGCGAGGATTCACCTGAAGAAGTCCAAACGTTGGCTCGTCACCAGCTGGCTGATGTCACCGCGGAATCTCCATTGGGTCAGCGCCATGGTAGTAGCTATCTCGCCGTCGCTGGCGGATACGACGACAATATTGCTGGAACTCCGGATGATGTTTCCAGTGATAAGGAAGGCGGGTTTGCGGATGCGCTGGCGGCGGGAACTGTTCAACTCGGAATGAAGGAGCTCAGTTTGCACGGGGTTGCTTTCACTCGTCAGTACCCTGGGAACTCTGCCTTTAATAACACTTATCTCAGCACTGGTGCGTCGTTGCCGAAAGAGCTGGGAGACGGAGAGCTTACATCAACCCTGAGCCTGTCGGCATCCTGGTTTGGCGGTGATCCCCTTGAGCGCGAGGCCCGGGTCGAGATGCTCTATCATCCCGATCGGTGCGTTTTGGCTCCTGTGGTCTCTGGTGTTGAATGCAGCGTAAGTGGTTCGGTTTCAACGATTGACGGTGGCAGCGATTACAGCGCCTACGATGGAGAAATGCTGCGATTCCGCGCCAGCGCCGATAAAGCGTTGGGAAGTTGGGTTCTGAGCGGTCATTATCAGCTGGAAGATAACCATCGAAGGGATCTCTCGACACAGCAGGAGTTCTTCAGTGTATCTCCCATACGAAATCTTGTGTCGGCGGAAGTCCGTCACTATGTGTCGGGCCGATTTTCGTTGGGCGGCAAGGCCGATGTTCGTTACTCTCGCTACAAGGATGACCAACGATTCGTGTCGAACGGGGCTCTGGTCTCTGAGCGGCGCACGGATAACCGGTTGCGCGGTTCGCTGCTGGCGGAATACCGACTGGCCGGGGAATGGATGATGCTGGCGGAATGGAGCATGCTGGACAACCGCAGTACCATTGAACGTTATGACTACAGCCGTCGGGAAGTGATGCTCGGGTTTGAGACCGTGTTCTGAAGTCATGGCGGGATATCCGTATCCAGCCATGGCGAACGGGGCTATTTAAAGCCCGGCATTTCTCAGGCGGTTGGCCTGCTGCCGGAAGACGGTTTTTGGGTCAGTCTCGAACAGACTATGCAGTCCAAGAGCCTGATTCACCTCATCCAGGTGGTTCATGAAATAGTTATCACGAATCACTTTGCCAAAATGGCTGCTGCAGCGGCCTACCAATCCATCGTTGGGGCTGAACGTAAACGCCAGGCTGGTGGTGCCCAAAAGTACGTCGGATGGGTCCAGCACGTTGGTCAGTACGCCAGTGCCACCCCATGAATAAAAGCGCACGCCGTTGCTGGAATAGGCACCTTCACCACAGGCACTGGCCGGAACGCCGGCGGGGGCGAAGTTGTTGAACTCGGCGCTGCCTTCGGTGGTGAGTGAGTAGAGGCTGGACTGGAGGTCCTGATTGTAGCCGCCACCGGAGAGCAGGTCGATCAGGCTGCCCAGTGCGTTACCCAGTGATGCCGCAAGACCGTCCGCCGGAGATCCGTGGATCAGGTCTGCAACCGGTGAGCCTTTGTGGGGGGAGCCCACGGAGGTTACCGAGGCCACCAGATCCGGCCTTACCCGTGCGACGTATCGAGCGGTGGGCCCGCCATGGCTGTGGCCAATCAGGTTTACCTTGCCATGAACCGCTGCGATTGAGGCGATCTGTGGTAGCAGTGCCTCACCCCTGGCGATGGTGCTGTCCAGAGCGGGTACCTGGGTGGTGTAGACATCGGCACCGTACTTGCGCAGGTCTTCGGCAATGCCATACCAGTAGTCTACTCCCGCAATTGAATCAAATCCGAACATACCGTGAACCAACACCACCGGATAGCGGGTGTCGGTGTAGTTGGATGGCGTGGAATTCCACCACCAGGCCATTGATGGCGCCGACCATGCCAGTGCCACCAGCATGGCGAATACCTTGATCCATTGTTTCATTGTTGCACCTACAGTTTGCTGTTGTATTTATTGTCAAACTGCGGCTCGACCTAACAGGTTGTGCCGACTACTGCATTTTGGGGCAGTCCAAGGCAGTACTGCGTGGCGTCCATGCGCTGACTTCTGTCTTGTGATTGTTAGATGGTCGCAGTCAGTGCATCTCTTGTCCGAGATCTGACCATAATTTGATCATAGGGTGAGTGAAGTCAACGGCAGGAGGGGCCGGGGCGGTTTGGGCGGTCAGAAGTGTGATGCGGGTCACCCCTGGGGCCCCGAAAGACATGTCCCTGTTGCTGACAGGCTTTCGGGGTCAGGGATCAATCGGTCGCGTTCAGAGCGTTTTCATGACACGGCGTGCCGCTTCCGTTGTCTGTCGGATGTCGTCATCGGTCAGGGCTGCGCTGGTAAAGCCGGCCTCAAAGGCTGAAGGCGCCAGGTAAACACCTTCCTTGAGCATCCCCTGGAAGAATTTTTTGAACCGCTCTACGTCGCAGGCCATGACCTGGTCGAAGCGTGTGATCCTGGGGGCGTCGGTAAAGAAGAAGCCGAACATGGCGCCAGCACTTTGCACTGCCAATGGGACGCCGGTGCTGTCCGCAGCCTCCTTTAACCCATCGCGCACGGCATTGGTCTTTTCCGTCAACCGGTCATGGAAGCCCGGCTCTGAAATGGCGTTCAATGTAGCCAGCCCGGCACACATGGCCAGCGGGTTGCCACTCAGAGTTCCGGCCTGGTAGACCGGCCCCAGTGGCGAAATGTGTTCCATGATCTCCCGCTTGCCGCCAAACGCGCCAACAGGCAGGCCGCCGCCAATTACTTTGCCCAGGGCGGTCAGGTCCGGTGTGACACTGTAGAGTTCCTGAGCGCCACCGAGGGAGACACGGAAGCCGGTCATGACCTCATCGAAAATCAATACCGTGCCGTGCTCGTCGCATACCTCCCGCAACGCTTCAAGGAAACCGGGGACAGGCGGTATGCAGTTCATGTTGCCCGCCACTGGCTCAACGATGATGGCTGCGATTTCATCGCCCATTTTTGCGAAGGTTTCCCGAACACTTTCAATATCGTTGAACGCCAGGGTCAACGTATGTTCCGCGAGGCTGGCGGGAATGCCCGGTGAGTTGGGGACACCCAGGGTCAGCGCGCCGGAGCCGGCTTTCACCAGCAGTGAATCCACGTGGCCGTGATAGCAGCCTTCGAACTTCACGATCTTGTCTCGGCCGGTATAGCCGCGGGCGAGTCGAACCGTGCTCATGGTGGCCTCGGTGCCGGAATTAACCATGCGCACCAGGTCAATGGAAGGGACCAGTTCGCAGACCTTCTTGGCCATTTCGGTTTCGATCGCTGTCGGTGCTCCGTAACCGATGCCCTGATCGACCTGGGCATGGAGCGCATCCTTGATGATCTGGTTGCCGTGGCCAAGAATCATGGGCCCCCAGGAGCCGATGTAATCGATGTAGCGGCGATCGTCTTCGTCGTACAGGTAGGCGCCGTCGGCGTGCTTGAAAAACAGCGGGGTACCGCCGACTCCCCGGAAGGCCCGGACTGGAGAGTTGACGCCTCCAGGGATGTATTTCTGAGCCTGTTCGAATAGGGTTTCGGACTGGGTCATGGTTCAGGACTCCTGAGATACGGACGATGAAAAAAGTGGGTGATGTTGCGCAAACAGCCGGCTAAATCGGCGTGCGCGCTCTTCAATGGTGGCAACGTCACCATCGAACAGGCCGCCGACCACGGCCAGCAGGTCGGCGCCGGCGCGGATCAGGCCTTCGCCGTTATCTATAGTAATGCCCCCAATGGCGGTTACGGGTTTGCCAAACTGCCGTGACTTGGTCAGAACTGAAGGCTCGGCAACGGGTGCGTCAGGCTTGGTGGTTGAGTTAAAGAAGCGGCCGAAGGCCAGGTAGTCGGCGCCGTCCGCATCCGCCCGGGACGCCAGTGCCAGGTCGGCATGGCAGGTTGCACCGACGATGGCATGGTCACCAAGCTGCCGTCTGGCCAGGGCCAGGGAGCCATCGGACTGACCCAAGTGCACACCGGCGGCTCCGCAGCGACGGGCCAGTTCGGGATCATCGTTGATGATCAGCGGCACGCGGGCATTGTGGCAAAGGGCCGCCAGGTCCTGCGCCTGTTTCAGCCGTTCTGGCTCCGGCGCCTTTTTTTCACGGTACTGTACCAACACGGCTCCGCCTCGAAGGGCCGCCTCAACCGCGACCAGCAGTCGGTCTTCCGGTAACAGTTGGCTGTCGGTAATGGCGTAGAGGCCTGGCTTCAGGCCCTTGGCGATGGCCTGGGCACTGAAAGTGCCGGAAGGCGTTAGCTCTGCCATGGAATGCCCCGGTCGGGTACCGGTTGCCCTTTGCCGACTCGCAGTGCGTGCCGGATCGCACGGAGGACATAGTCCTGCGCCTGGTCAATCGCTGCCCCGGCTGAGAGGCCTGATGCCCTGCCAGCGGCGATCGAGGCCGCCAGGGTGCACCCGGTGCCGTGATACTCACCACCAACCCGCTCAACGTAAAAATGGGACGGTTCTTCAGACTGGTGGTAGAGAGTGTTGATGATGTCCTCGCCTTCGCCATGCCCCCCCGTGGCCAGTACGGACTGGCAACCAGCGTTTAGCAGCTTGCGGGCCGCTTGCGCCGGATCTTCGTTCTCGCCCAGCAGGGCCAATTCAATGCTGTTGGGCGTAATCATCTCTGCGTGTCGGAACAGGCGTTCCTTCATGCGTGCAATCAGCGCTTCGTCGGCGAGGTCGCCGCCACCGGCGGCCTTGATCACCGGATCGGTAATCAGAGGGATGTCCGGGTGGTTGGCGAGAAAATCCACCAGTACATCCACCACATCGGCGTTGCCGAGGGCTCCGGTTTTGATGGCATGAATGGGGGTGTCCCCGGCCAGGCATTCCAGTTGTTGGCGGACGATGTCCGGATCCGTTGCGGTGGCGTTGTAGACGTTCCGGGTGTCTTGCACGGTCAGGCAGGACAACACAGGCAGCGGGTGACAGCCCAGGGCGGTCACTGCCTGGATATCAGCCTGGATGCCGGCGCCGCCGGAGGGATCCAGGCCAGAAATAATCAGAACGTGAGGACGGCTGTTAAGGTTGATAGTCGGGCTCCTCAGAAGGGTTTGACGACAGCGAGAATGACGATGGCGACCAGTGCCAGAACGGGCATCTCGTTAAACCAGCGGTAGAACACGTGGCTACGGGTGTTCTGGTCATCGCGGAACACCTTCACCAGATGTCCGCAGTAGAAGTGGTAGCCGATCAGCAGGACCACCAACAACAGTTTGGCGTGAATCCAGCCCTGGCTCATATAACCTTCGACATTGTAACCGATGAGCCAGAGACCAAAAACAACCGTTGCTACCATAGACGGTGTGGTGATTCCCCGATAGAGCTTGCGCTCCATGATCTTGAAGCGCTGGCGGCCAGGTTCGTCCTCACAGGCGGCGTGATAGACGAACAGTCTTGGCAGGTAGAAAAGGCCGGCGAACCAGCACACCATGGACACAATATGCAGGGCTTTGACCCACAACATTCATCAACTCCGTCGGTATTGGTAGTAGCTCTCGATATCCGATTTCAGCACAACGCCATAGACGCGCTGGATCATCGGGGCAACATGACGCTGCACGTAGAGGGCTTCTACGCTGGTCTGGTCAAATTCGTTCAGTGCTTCTTCCAGGGTCGCCTGGTACTGCACCGGTGCGATGTCCCGGCGATTGGCGGGAATGTCCATCAGGTCAATCTGCTCTGGTGTTGTGTCTTCTTCGCTGTCTGTTGCCGGCGCTTTGGTGTCTTCCATGTAGCGAGCAAGATCCACCGCCGGCAGCAGGCCAGTGGGGCCGCTACTGCCTTCCACCACCAGCCATTTTGGTTCGGATTTGAGGATTTTTCTGGCTTCTTCACGCGACAGGAAGCGTTCGGTGCGCAGGATGTTCCTGTCCATGATGGCGCCAACGGACACGCGCCGTAAAGCCTGGATAACCGGCGAGTTCTGGTAACTCAGGCCCTGGCTCTTGAGTATGGTCAGGAACAAAGATTTCTTGCCAAAGGCTTCGCTGGTTACCAGGCTCGAGGTCGTAATGATCAGCATGCCTGGCAGAATAATGTGGGGATTCCTGGTAAGTTCCATCAGCGCCATGAGCGCTGCCAGTGGCGCCTGCAGCACGGCCCCCATCATGGCGCCCATGCCCAGCATGGCGTAAAAGCCCACGGACGATGCCATATCCGGCAGTATCTGGGCGCCAATCAATCCCATGGCTCCTCCCAGTGTGGCTCCCATGAACAGGGTGGGGCCAATCACGCCGCTGGGCATGCCAAGGCCGAGGGTGACCGAAGTGATCAACAACTTGGCGATGCCGGCGCCCAGCAATAGCCAGAAGGGCAGTTGGTTGTCGATCGTGAACTGCACCGTGTCGTACCCGATCCCCATCACTTCCGGTACAACGATGGCAAAGGGCACCATGAGAAGTCCGGCGATGGTGAGTCGCAGTAATACCGGGCGATGGTGGTGGCGGCCGGTGGTGTCGATCAGTTGTATAAAGGCCGCCGCCGCGACCCCGATAATGATTGCAATGGCGATGATCCAAGGGATTTCCAGCAGGGAGTTCATGGTCAGCGGCGGCACACTGAACGCTGGCTCCGAGCCGTACGCGGCCTGGGTAACCACCGCCGCGGTCACGGATGCCAGGATGATGGGGGTGAAACCGGCGATGGTGTATTCCATCATCACCACTTCCATGGCAAAAATAACGCCGGAAATCGGGGTGTTGAACGACGCGGAAATAGCGGCCGCGCAGCCGCAGGCAACCAATGTCCGGATGCTGTTGTTGGGTAGCCGCATCCATTGCCCCATCAAGCTGGAGATGGCTGCCCCAAGATGTACGGCGGGGCCTTCCCGGCCGGCGGATTGGCCGGTAACAACGGTGCTGACACCGGTGGCGAACTGGACGAGGGCGCTGCGAACGGAAATATAGCCCTGATGGTAGTTCAGGCGTTCCATGACGTGCACGATGCCAACCTTGCGGTCGTGGGTTGCCAGGTTGTGCATCAGCAGGCCCAGCGCAATGGCGCCGGCCAACGGCAGGATGGCGCGGGTAAGAATGTCCAGCTCTTCAAACGACTCGGAGCCGTCGCCAGGCAGGAAGTACTCGAGTGGCCATTCGATGGCCAGGCGAAAAACCAGAATCACGCCACCGGTAAACAGGCCGGATAGCAATCCGAGAACCGCCAGTTGTGGCAATGCGTCGACACCGGACAGCCGGCGCCGGAAAACCGGGATCAAGTTTCCAGTGATCTTGTTTCTCAGTTTACGCATGAACGCCGGTTTTCCAGGGACGAGTGGTTTCTTGACGATATTGTAACCAGCGCCGCTCGGGCTGCAATAAGTCATTGGTTTATCATGTTAGACTATGGGTGTGTTATGAACCCGATTTCAGCTGGAGAAACAGGTGATAAAAGTAGGCATTGTAGGTGGAACCGGTTATACCGGTGTTGAGCTTCTGAGGATTCTTGCGGTTCATCCGGACGTGACGGTGAGTTGCATCACCTCGCGTTCCGAGGCCGGCATGCCGGTCGCAGATATGTATCCGAACCTTCGCGGCCACTACGACCTTGCCTTTTCCGAGCCGGACGTAAAAACGCTGGCAGCCTGTGATCTGGTCTTTTTCGCCACGCCCCACGGTGTGGCCATGCGGATGATGCCGGAACTGATGGCTGCCGGAACCCGTGTTGTGGATCTATCAGCGGACTTCCGCCTCCGGGATCTGGATGTCTGGGCCGAGTGGTACGGCATGCCTCATGAAAGTCCCGAATGGGCGGAGAAAGCGGTTTATGGCCTGCCGGAAGTGGTGCGGAACAAGATCCGTACAGCACAACTGGTGGCTAACCCGGGCTGTTATCCCACAGCTGTCCAGTTGGGCTTTCTGCCATTGCTGGAGAGCGGGCTGGTCGATCCGTCACGACTGATCGCGGACGCCAAGTCGGGCGCCAGCGGTGCCGGACGTCAGGGCAAGATCGGTATGCTGCACGGTGAGGTGGGCGAGAGCTTCAAGGCCTATGGCGCATCTGGCCATCGCCATCTCCCGGAAATTCGTCAGGGCCTGTCCCAGGCGGCGGGTGGTGATGTCGGTGTTACCTTCGTGCCACACCTGATTCCGATGGTCCGGGGGATCGAGGCAACGCTATACGCAGAGCTTCGGAACCCTGCTGATTTTGACCGTCTCCAGTCGCTGTTCGAAGACCGCTTCCGGGATGAGCCTTTTGTGGACGTGATGCCATTTGGCAGTCATCCGGAAACCCGCAGTGTCCGTGGTGCCAACAACTGCCGTATGGCTCTTCACCGGCAGGAGCAGAGCAATATTGTGATCGTTTCATCGGTCATTGATAACCTGGTAAAAGGTGCGGCAGGGCAGGCGGTCCAGAACATGAACATCATGTTTGACCTCAAGGAAACCCTCGGGCTGGAAGCGCCCGCGCTGCTACCATAGGTCTGACCGGTGAGCGAACACAGAAAACCCGCTGAAGAATACGTTGTCATCCGGCATCGCCCGGGGTACCGGCTGCGCCGAAGCTTGATATTGCTGACGTTTTCCATCCTCGCTGCGGTGCTGGGGTATGTGACCGGTATGGCGCAGGGTGGATTCCGTTTTTCAACTGCCGAAGAGTCCCGCGACCTGCTGGAAGAGCAGGTTGAAGACCTTCGAGAGCAAAACCGCGAGGCCAGCCAGCAACTGGTCAACCTGGAGCGGGGGCGAACCATAGATGCACAAGCCCTGAATCAGGCGAGAAGGAGCATTGTTGATCTGGAAACCCGGATCGCGTCACTGAAAGCGGATCTGACTTTCTATAAAAACATCATGGCACCTTCGGAAACCAGCAAAGGGCTGCAGGTGGATCGGTTCACGATGCAGCAGGGGCGCCAGGACGACACCTATGGTTTTAAGCTGGTGCTCACCCAGATCGGTGACAACAAGAGTTATATATCGGGCGTGGTCGCGGTGAACGTCATTGGTATGCGAAATGAAGAGAAAGAAGTGATCGCGCTGAGGGACCTGTCGGACGATATCGACGATCTGGGCGTCAAGTTCCGCTTCCGGTATTTTCAGGATATAGAGGGGCTTTTACGAGTGCCGGACGGTTTCGAGCCGGTTGAGCTGCAGGTGGTCGCCCGTGCAGAAGGCAGTAAATCGTCCCAGGCCGAACGAACTTTTGATTGGGATGAATTGACGGAGAACTAAAATGCTTGGCAAAAAGAAACAGAAACCTAGGCGCCCCGCTGGGCACTTCGATACCCTGGTTTCGTCCCGCACGACGGTTAAGGGGGATGTGCATTTCTCCGGTGGACTGCATGTGGATGGCACTATCCGCGGCCGGGTCGTTGCCGAAGAAGGCGGCGACGCGGTGTTAAGGGTGTCTGAGGTGGGTTCCGTGGAGGGTGACATTGTCGCCCCTCATGTGATCGTAAACGGCACGGTTCACGGCGATGTGTACGCGTCAACGCACCTTGAACTGGCCGAAAAAGCCTCCATCCATGGCAATGTCTATTACAATCTGATCGAGATGGCTATGGGCGCGTCCGTTAACGGGAGCCTGGTTCACCAGAACGAGCCCGCGGGTTTGTTGAGCAGGGACAAGCAATCTGATGCTGCCGGCAGAGTCATTCCTGAAGAGAAGCAGGCGGAGGAAGAGTCGGTAGAGGTACCTGGCAAGGAATAGTTGATTGTTTTAGTCAGGAATATGATAATCAGGTCAGATTTTTCTGTAACCGGAGGCGGACTTGAGTGTAGTTCAGCAACAGGCAATCACACCGCTGTTTTTCAGTGACAGCGCGGTATCCAAAGTACGGGAGCTGGTGGATGAGGAGGGCAACTCCGACCTCAAGCTTCGCGTGTTTGTGACCGGTGGCGGCTGTTCCGGTTTCCAGTATGGTTTCTCATTCGATGAAGCGCAGGATGAGGAAGACACGGTCATCGAAAGGGATGGCGTGATGTTGCTTGTGGATCCTATGAGTTACCAGTATCTGGTCGGGGCAACCGTGGATTATCAGGAAGGGTTGCAGGGGTCGCAATTTGTCGTTCAGAACCCCAATGCCAGCTCCACCTGTGGCTGTGGTAGCTCCTTCTCGATCTGACGTGCGTGTTCAGGCGTAGTACACCGCCCCAAGTATTCTTTTCCCCTCTGCGCCTGTAACTTCCGGAACATTGCCGGGCTTGCCGGCGAGTGTCTGGCTTGCGAGCCAGGCAAAGGCCGCCGGTTCTACCCATTGCGGGTCCAGGCCCAGGTCATCTGTTGACGCGAGGCGGGCCGGGCTACAGGTTCGCTGCAGAGCCCGCATCAGAATCCTGTTTTTAGCACCGCCCCCACACGCAAATATTGTCATTCCCGGCGATTGCGGCAACTGCTGCGCGACGGATACTGCAGTTAATTCGAGCAGGGTGCGTTGTACGTCGGCGCCGGAAAGGTCCGGGTGACGACGTAATTGAGTCCTGATCCACTCAATATTGAACTTTTCGGTACCCGTACTCTTGGGTGGCTGTCGCGAAAAGTAGGCATCCGAAAGCAGGTCGCTTAGCAGTGCCTGATTGATCTCCCCTTCCTCGGCCCATGCGCCATCCTCGTCAAACGCCCGGCCAGTCTGATCCATGCACCAGGCATCCATCAGCGCGTTCGCAGGGCCTGTATCAAAACCGGTGATCGGCTCATTGGCGCCCGCTGGAAGGTGGGTGATATTGGCGATGCCGCCAAGATTAAGGATGCACCGGCTCTCGCCTTCAGCGCTAAAGAAGGCTTTGTGGAATGCCGGCACCAGTGGCGCTCCTTGACCGCCTGCTGCCAGGTCGCGCCGCCTGAAGTCTGCCACGGTCGTGATGCCGGTTCGTTCAGTGATAACAGTGGGATCGCCAATCTGCAGGGAAAAAGGTGCTGAACTATCAGGGTGGTGACGTAGGGTCTGGCCGTGACTGCCGATGGCGTTGATGGATGAGGCCGGGAAACCGGACTTCCCGATCACAGTTTCCGCCGCGAGGGCGAACAGTGAGCCGACGGCGTGATCAAGCTCGCCGACATCATCCGGCGTTCCCCGGTTCTGGCCGAGATTGACCAGCCGTCTGCGTATGTCGTCCGGGTAGGCGGTGGTGTGGGTGGCATGCACCTGGATTGTTTGACCGTTGAACGACACCAGTATGGCGTCAATGCCGTCCATGCTGGTGCCTGACATCAATCCAATCCAGGCTTTCATTCAGTTCACTCGTCAGCGGCCAGGGCTAGATGCTGGTAGTTTTGGCGGAACAGTTCGAACTTGGCAACTTGCTGTTCCGCAAATCCCTTGAAGCGAGCCATTTCTGACTTGGGTACCGGTTTCGCATCAGGGAGCTTGACCGTTCGCGAGTTTCTCGGAGAGCCGTTGACCCGGAATTCATAATGCAGGTGGGGCCCGGTCACCATGCCGGAAGAGCCAACATGGCCAACGGTGTCGCCCTGCTTGACCTTGGTGCCGGTCTTGATGCCTTTGCCGAGACGGCTCATGTGGGCATAGAGAGTGGTAATGTTGTCGCCGTGCTTGAGAATGACCGTGCGGCCATAGCCGCCTTTCCATCCGGCAAACTGTACCCTGCCATGTCCAGCCGCCTTAATGGGAGTGCCTGGAGGCGCGGCGTAGTCAGTGCCCTCATGCGGGCGAACGACGTCCAGCACCGGGTGACGACGCTGAAGGTTGAAGGAAGAAGAGACGCGGGCGTTGATGGGTGTGCGCAGGAACGCCTTGCGCATGCTGCTGCCGTCCGGGCTGTAATAGTCAGTATCACCGTTGCTGTCAGTGTACTGCAGGGCAATAACCTCTTTGCCCCGATTGATAAAGCGAGCAGACAGAATGTTGCCAGTGTCGAATTTCTCGCCGTCCAGATACAGTTCCTCATACACCACTTCGAACCGGTCACCCTTGCGAACGTCGTATACGAAGTCGATGTTCCACCCGAAGATGCCCGCCATTTCCATGGCCAGTCTGTCGCTCATGCCGGCTTCGCGCGCCGCCACATAGAGGGAGCCGTCAATAACGCCTGACGCAAATGCCGGTTTAACGTCAGGCTCGCGGACCACGGTTTCGCCGGTAAAACCTTCTTCGGTTTTTTCAACGTGAAGGGTTTCCAGCAGGTTGCGCTGGAGGTCTATGGCAGCGAGTTCGCCGGCGTCATTGGTTGCAAACGCGATGGTTTCGCCAGCATAGAGCCGCTGAAGCTTATCGGCTTCGCCAGAGCCGTGGATCACAGACAGCATGATGCCGTCGTTGAAGCCGGCCTTGCCGAACAGGGATGAAAGTGTGTCGCCGGACTTGATCTTGTATTCCTGCCATTGCAGCTCTGGCTCGCTGACCTCAGCCATGGCCGCAGCGGTGTCCAGTGCTTCGGGTAGCTGAGGCTCGTCGCTGATGGATGCCAGTTCAGGCGCTACTGTTGCGTCTTCTTCTGGCATCTTGTCGGCAGCGGGCTGTTCGTTCATGCGGGGAGTCGGCTTGCCTGACGACTTGACGGTGCCTTCGTCGAGATCCAGCGAGTAAGCCATTCTATTGGCTTCTACATCGGCGCTGGGGCTCATCAGAATAGCGGCTGCAACGACAACACTGGTCGCAGCGGCAATGGTGATATGGGTTTTCGGAAACATTTTCAGCACGTGTCGCATCCGTTTTAATCGGTATTCCGGTAGGTTGTACTACCTAATTAAAGCTGTTGTTCAAGTATAGTCCAACAGATTACCGTATAAAATGCGCTCAGGACAGCATCAAACATTACCGTTACTGGCATACTGGCCGGATTTCTGAGGCCGGGATTGTTATAATGCCCGGCCTTAAATACGCGGCTTTGTTCAAAAACTGAGCAGGTACACTTTAACAGGGGTGCTGGTAACGCACAGATTTCTTTTGTAGATCTCTGTAACTGTCGTCCGGCCCAAATGATCAGAATTGAGGGTGTGTGGTACATGGCATCTATTGATGAGGCGCTGGCCGTTATCAAACGCGGCATGGATGAGTTGATCCCCGAGGAAGGGTTGATTGAGAAGCTCCGGGAGGGGCGCCCTCTCAGGATAAAGGCCGGATTCGATCCTACGGCCCCAGATCTTCACTTGGGCCATACGGTTCTGATCAACAAGCTGCGACAGTTCCAGGACCTGGGGCATGAAGTGATCTTCCTTATAGGGGATTTCACCGGAATGATCGGTGATCCCACCGGCAAGAGTGCAACTCGCCCGCCTCTGACGGAAGCGCAGGTTGCTGCCAACGCCATTACCTATAAAGAGCAGGTGTTCAAGATCCTGGATAAGGAAAAGACACGTGTGGTGTTTAACTCCGACTGGATGAGCAAGCTTTCTGCGGCTGACATGATTCGTCTGGCGGGGCAGTATACGGTTGCCCGTATGCTCGAGCGCGATGATTTCACCAAGCGCTACCGTGCCGAGCAGCCCATCGCCATTCATGAGTTCCTGTATCCACTGGTTCAGGGGTATGACTCGGTCGCCCTTGAGGCTGATGTGGAGCTGGGCGGGACAGATCAGAAGTTCAACCTCTTGATGGGGCGGATTCTCCAGAAGCACTATGGTCAGAAGCCGCAGGCTGTATTGACCATGCCGTTGCTGGAAGGGCTGGATGGTGTCCAGAAGATGTCAAAGTCGTTGGGCAACTATGTCGGCGTTAATGATTCGCCCGGTGAAATGTACACCAAGCTGTTGTCCATGCCGGATGACCTCCTGTGGCGTTATTTTGAATTGCTGAGCTTCCGGCCGTTGGCGGAAGTGGATGAGTTTCGTGCTGCAGTGTCCGGAGGTGCAAATCCGCAGGACTACAAAAAGCTGCTGGCAGAAGAAATTATCACTCGCTTCCATGACGCTGAAGCGGCGGCGACAGCGCACAAGTCCGCGGGTAACCGGGTGGGCCTGGGTGAAATACCCGAGAACGTGCCGACTATCGAGGTTTCCCTCTCCGGGCAGGAGCAGTTGCCCGTTGCTACAGTGCTTCGTCTCGCAGGGTTGGTGAAGAATGGGGCCGCTGCCAGAGACGTACTTGGGCGTGGCGCTGTCTTTATTGATGGTGAAAAGCACGAGGGTGATCGCTTCTTTAATCTGGGCGACGACTGCGTTGTGCAGGCGGGTAAGAAGAAAATTGCTCGCGTAGTGATCACGGATTGATCGAAAAGTAAGGTTTTTGAGAAAATATTGAAAACCGCGTTGACAGTCGGAGTGAGCTCTGTAGAATACGCATCTCTTTCGAGGGGCACGCCACTGAGGCGGGTCAGAAATTGAAAGACAACCGTTTGAATTAATTGAAGATTTCGAGTTTCAAAATTCTTCAGAAAGCGGTTGACAAGGCAGCGATTCGATGTAGAATACGCCACCTTGATCGGGCAAGCCCCGAA
>NZ_JBQKUK010000012.1:0-176542 GCF_054968585.1 Marinobacter sp. G5_S1_61_S3
GTGCCCCGGACGGTTCGCCCCGCCCTGTTCCCGCACCAACCATCAAGTCAACCAGATCCGCGGAACAACCGCGGACTGGCCGGCCAACAGAGGTCGAAGTACCTCCCAGGCCCGCTGGCAAACATCCCAGGCTTCGTTTCTTTCATTACCCAGGTACCGCAACAACACAACGCCACGCCGGCGTGTGATGGCCCAGTGGGCTGAAGCCGGCAGTTGTTCGCGGATGGCTTCTATTGCGCCGGCTTCCTCTTCCAGACCGACGGCCCACAAGGTGGCCTGAACGGTGGCGCCGCCCTGCCCCCATTTGCCTTGGAAACGGGTGTGGGTGGGGTCTAACAGTTGGCGTTCCAGCCATAGCGGTTTGCCGTTCATACTCAGGCTGAAGCGTTGCTCCATGTGGCCGGTGACGAACGGCAGGTTGCTGGCCGGGCGGCCCAGGGCGAGGATTTCCCAGCCCAGGCATTTGGCGCCGGTTTCCAGGTCGATAGTGGTGGTCTGCTCGCCCCGGGAGCCGTTGAAGCCGAGGGTTTCCTGGGGCAGGTATTCGAGGATGCCGCCGTTGGCGACGTTCAGGTGTGTGTGCTGCGCCCAGGCGACGCCGTTGCGGTCGGCTTTGTAGAGTTTTGCCGCCGCCGGGGTGGTCACCAGGGTGTGCGCGCCACTGCCGACGGACACATTGATATTCAGGGCATCGCCGCTGACCAGGCCGCCGGGCGGGTGCAGCAGGTACACGTGGCAGCAGCCGGTTTTGCCTTCCGGGTAGAACGGTCGCTGTACCCGCAACGGCCCTTTGAACCGGGTGCGGGTCATGCGGGTAACCTGCGCGCCCTGCTCCTGCTTGGCGTCGAAGGCCAGGTCCAGGGTGGCGGCCCAGCGCCGGTCCGCGTCGAAGCGGTGGCCGGAGTCGTGAACCGCGTCGGTAGCGTTGAGGGCGATCGATTCGTAGGCGGTCATACCGTCAGGTGCTTCTTGATGAGTTCATCAGACAGCTCGGCAATCTCGCCCTCGGCGACGCGGCGGCCGCGGTCCATGATGGCGAAGCGGTCGGCGTATTTGCGGGCGAAGGGCAGTTTCTGCTCTACCAGCAACACCGTCAGGCCGTCTTCCTTGATCAACCGGCGGATGACTTCGCCGATCTGGGCGACGATGTTGGGCTGGATGCCTTCGCCGGGTTCGTCGAGGATCAGCAACTGAGGCTCGATCACCAGGGCGCGGCCGATGGCGAGCTGTTGCTGCTGGCCGCCAGAGAGGTCGCCGCCACGGCGGTTTTTCATTTCCTTGAGCACGGGGAACAGTTCGTAGATGCGCTCGGGGATTTTCTTGCTGCCGTCCTTGCGCACGGCCAGGCCGGTGCGCAGGTTTTCTTCCACGGTCAGCAACGGGAAAATCTGCCGGCCCTGCGGCACGTATCCGATGCCCAGGCGAGAGCGCTCTTCCAGTTTCTGTTTGGTCAGTTCGGTGCCGCCATCAAACTGGATGCTGCCGCTGCTGGTGCTTTCCTCCCCCATCACGCATTTCATCAGGGTGGTTTTGCCCACGCCGTTGCGGCCCATCACGCAGGTGCACTGGCCTTTGGGCACGTCCAGCTCCAGCTCCCACAGGGTGTGGCTTTCGCCGTAGAACTGGTTCAGTTTTTCGATCTTTAGCATTTGGCTTTCAGTTGGCATCAGGCTTCCTCCCCGAGATACACCTTGATCACTTCCGGGTCGTTGGAGACCTGGTCCATGCTGCCTTCCGCCAGCACGCTGCCCTGGTGCAATACGGTGACCTTACGGGCGATGGAGCGCACGAAGCCCATGTCGTGCTCCACCACCACAACCGACTGCTTGCCGGCGAGGCTGGTGAGCAGTTCGGCGGTGCGTTCCATTTCCTGCTCGGTCATGCCGGCGACGGGTTCGTCCACCAGCAGCAGGCGCGGCTTCTGCATCAGCAACATGCCGATTTCCAGCCACTGTTTCTGGCCGTGGGAGAGGATGCCCGCCAGCTGGTTTCGCAGCTCCTGCAAACCGATGGTTTCCAGCACTTCGTCGATGCGCTCGCGAAACTCCGCTTTCATGGCGGCCCGCAGTGTGGGGATCACCCGCTTGTCGGTGGCCATGGCCAGTTCGAGGTTTTCGAACACCGTTAAGGCCTCGAACACGGTGGGCTTCTGGAACTTGCGGCCGATGCCGAGGGTGGCGATTTCCGGCTCGTTCATGGTCAGCAGGTTGTGACGGCTGCCGAACCAGACCGAACCGGTGTCCGGGGCGGTTTTACCGGTGATGATGTCCATCATGGTGGTTTTGCCCGCGCCGTTCGGCCCGATGATGCAACGCAGTTCGCCGTCGTCGATGGTCATGTTGAGGTTGTTGATGGCCCGGAAGCCATCGAAGCTCACGTTGACGTCTTCCATGTAGAGGATCGGCCCGTGGCGGGTGTCCACGGGGGAGACCGCCGGGGTCAGGAATTCGAACACCCGGTCGCGGTTGGAAAGCTCCTCGATGATGCTCATGCGGTCGCCTCCGTGGTGGATGGGGCGGTTGGGGTGTCCTGTTCATCCTGTTTGCCCTTGCGGCGGCTGGCCAGCAGGCCGGCGATGCCCTTGGGCAGGAACACGGTGACCAGCACGAACAGGCCACCCAGGGCGAACAGCCAGGCATCCGGCATCACGCCGGTGAACACGGTTTTGGCGTAGTTCACCAGTACCGCGCCGATCACCGCGCCATAGAGCGTTGCGCGGCCGCCAAGGGCAACCCACACCACCACCTCAATGGAAAACAGCGGCGAGAATTCGCTGGGGTTGATGATGCCCACTTGGGGCACGTACAAGGCGCCAGCCACACCCGCCAGCATGGCGGAGACCACGAACACGAACAGCTGCACCCGATCCACCCGGTAGCCCAGGAATCGGGCGCGGGCTTCGGCGTCACGGCAGGCGATGCTGACCCGGCCCAGTTTGCTGGTAACGATGCCGCGGCAGATCACATAGCCAATGGCCAGGGCGATGCCGGTGGCGATGAACAGCCCCAAACGGGTGGCGTCGGTACGCAGGTTGAAGCCGAGGATGTCGCGGAAGTCGGTCAGGCCATTGTTGCCGCCAAAGCCCATCTCGTTGCGGAAGAACGCCAGCATCAGCGCGAAGGTCAGCGCCTGGGTGATGATGGACAGGTACACGCCGGTGACCCGCGAACGGAAGGCGAGGAAGCCGAACACCAGCGCCAGCAAGCCCGGGGCCAGCAGCACCATGATGAAGGCAAACCAGGCCATGTCGAACCCGAGCCAGTACCAGGGCAGTTCCTGCCAGTTCAGGAACACCATGAAGTCCGGCAGGATGGGATCGCCGTAGGTGCCGCGATCGCCGATCTGCCGCATCAGGTACATGCCCATGGCGTATCCGCCGATGGCAAAGAAGGCGCCATGGCCCAGGCTGAGGATACCGAGGTACCCCCACACCAGATCCACAGCCACCGCGAGCAAGGCGTAACACAGGTATTTGCCCAGCAGTGTCACGGTGTAGGCGCTGACATACAGGGCGCTGTCTTCTGGCATGGCCACGTGAAGGAAGGTCACGATGGCCAGGGCTGCAAACAGAACGCCCAGGAAAATCTGCGTGGATCGTTCACGCAAGGGTTGAGTCAACCACATACCTTAACCCTCCGCAGCCCGGCCTTTCTGGGGGAAGAGCCCCTTCGGCCGTTTTTGAATGAACAGGATGATGAAGACCAGCACAATGATCTTCGCGAGTACGGCACCAGCCCAGGGTTCCAGCAACTGGTTGATGGTGCCCAGCGACAGCCCGGCGATGAGCGTGCCCCACAGGTTGCCCACACCACCGAACACCACCACCATGAATGAGTCGATGATGTAGTTCTGGCCCAGGTTGGGGCCGACGTTGGTGAGCTGGGACAGCGCCACACCGGCCAGGCCGGCAACACCAGAGCCCAGGGCAAACGTCATGATGTCCACACGGGTGGCGCGGATGCCCATGGAGCGTGCCATGGCGCGGTTCTGGGTGACAGCACGCACTTCCAGGCCGAGGCGGGTTTTGCGCATGATCATCATCAGCGCGGCGAAGACGATCAGTGCGAACGCCAGTACGTACAGGCGGTTCAGGGTCAGGGAGAGCGCGTCGTTGATCACCAGCGAGCCGCTCATCCAGTCCGGTGTTACCACGGTGCGGTTCTGGGGCGAGATTACGGTACGCACCAGTTGCTGCAGGATGAGGCTGATACCAAAGGTGGCCAGCAGGGTTTCCAGCGGGCGGCCCTTGAGGAACTGGATCACGCTGCGTTCGATGATGATGCCGGCAGTGGCCGCCACCAGGAAGCCGGCGGGAATCGAGAGGATCAGCGCCAGGCCAGGCTGGCCCGGCAACAGTTGCTGCATGCCCCAGGTGGTGTAGGCACCCAGCATGATCAGCTCGCCGTGAGCCATGTTGATCACGCCCATCACGCCGAAGGTGATGGCCAGGCCGATGGCGGCCAGTACCAGCACGGAACCCAGGCTGAGGCCAAAATAGAGCGTTTCGGCGGCGCGGTTGAGTTTCAGTTTCTGTTCAATGGTGCCGAGGGCCTGCTCGGCCTTGTCGGCCAGGGCCGGATTATCGCTGCGCACGGCTTCGTTCAGGGCAGCTCGGGCCCGGGGGTGTAGACTGCCGGCCAGCACGTCCACGGCCTCAAGATTACCCTCACCCACCCTGTAAATGGCCAGTGCCTCTTCAATGCGGTTGCGCACCGAGGCGTTCTCTTCCCGTTCCAACTGCGCTTGCAGCGGCTCGACCAGGGAAGCGTCCACTTTGCCCATCATGTCCTGTGCGGAGGCTTCACGCACGTCAGGGTCTGCGGCGTTCAGGTCCAGCATGGCAAGAATGCCCTCAAGCTGGCCCCGTATCCGGTTATTGATGGCGATTCGGTCCAGCTCGCGGCGGGACATTTCGCCCATGTTCTCTCCGGTCAGCGGGTTGGCGATTTCCCAGTCCCGGCCCCGGTTGTTCAGTACGATCACGACCTGGCCGGTGTCGTCTATCCGGCTCAGGCGGTTGTTGCCATAAGCTTCGAGCCAGCCCCTGGCTCTTTCATCACCGCTGCTGACGATGGCATTGATGGCCTCTTCAACGCGGCTGGCGGGCGCTTCTGCAAGGTTATTCAGCAAGGCCGTTCCGGGGTCGTCTTCCTGGGCGGAGGCCGGAAGCGAGAGCACGGAAACCAGGGCGATAAGCAGCAATGTGAGCGATCGAAGGATGCTCATGATGGTGTCCTGTCGGTTGAAAGCGAGTTGCGGGGGCGACAACCGGGGCAGCATCGCCGCTCCCGGTTGTCTGTATTGCGCTGTTGGCTGCTATGCCTTATTCGGCTTCTTCAGCCGCCATTTCTCCAGCGGAGGCGCCACACTTGCCGGTTGCAGTGTTGAAACTTCCGCAGAACATCGGCTTGCGCCAGTCGGCAATCAGGTCACGGGAACCCGGCAGGAAGTCAGACCAGGCATCGCCAGCCACGGTAGACGGGGTTTCCCAGACCACGGAGAACTGGCCGTTGTCCTGGATTTCACCAATCAGCACCGGCTTGGTGATGTGGTGGTTGGGCATCATGGTGGCGTAGCCGCCGGTGAGGTTCGGTACGCTCACGCCGACGATGGCGTCTTTGACCGCATCCACGTCGGTGGTGCCGGCTTTCTTCACCGCTTCGATGTACATGTTGAAGCCGATGTAATGAGCTTCCATCGGGTCGTTGGTGACGGCTTCTTCGTTGCCGGTGTGCTCGATCCACTGGTCGATGAAGTCGTAGTTGGCATCGCTGTCCACACTCATGAAGTAGTTCCATGCCGCCAGGTGGCCAACCAGCGGGCCGGTGTCGATACCGGAAAGCTCCTGCTCACCCACGGAGAACGCCACTACCGGGATGTCGGAAGCGGAGATGCCCTGGTTACCCAGTTCACGGTAGAACGGCACATTGGCGTCGCCGTTGATGGTGGAGACCACGGCGGTCTTCTTGCCAGCGGAGCCGAAGCGCTTGATGTCAGACACGATGTTCTGCCAGTCGGAGTGACCGAAAGGCGTGTAGTTGATCATGATGTCTTCCTTGGCCACGCCCTGGTCCATCAGGTAGGTCTCAAGGATTTTGTTGGTGGTGCGCGGGTAAACGTAGTCGGTACCGGCCAGCACCCAGCGTTCAACACCGATGTTGTTCATCAGGTAGTCCACCGCAGGAATGGCCTGCTGGTTGGGAGCGGCACCGGTATAGAAAACGTTCTCGGAAGATTCTTCACCTTCGTACTGAACCGGGTAGAACAGCAGGCCGTTAAGCTCCTCAACCACCGGCAGTACGGATTTACGGGAAACAGACGTCCAGTTGCCGAAAATCACGTCCACTTTTTCCTGGGCCAGCAGTTCACGGGCCTTTTCGGCAAACAGCGGCCAGTTGGAGGCAGGGTCAACCACGACCGCTTCCAGTTCACGGCCCAGAACCCCACCTTCGGCGTTCTGCTTGGCGATGAGCATTTCGACGGTGTCTTTCAGCACGGTTTCACTGATGGCCATGGTGCCGGAGAGGGAGTGGAGGATGCCGACCTTGATGGGATCTTCGGCGGCCGCTGCGTTAAGAGACATTGAGAGAGCCAGTGCTGACAGGCCCAGTTTCACGTGTTTTCTAATCGTCATGTTGTGCATCCTTTTCGGATTGATTGGTGTTATTGCCCCAAAATGCACCAACACCTCTGCATCAGCTGTTCCAGAATGAAAAACACGCCTTATTTTTCAGTCAGTTAAATGACATTTGATAACCACTTACCGGGCTTTCGAACCAGCAGTAATGCACCACGATGAATCGCCACTCCGCTAAGCGCACTATTACGATGCGCCAAACCCACAAACCTGCAATTCTATGAACTTAAAAAATAACCTGTTGTTTTAAATATTGTTTTTATTCTGATGCCAACTGGCCTCCGGTTATTGTCAAAAAATGGGGCAACAGAATGGTCAACTCTGGTGCTCCAGACCCTTAATCGTGCACCGGAGCTGTAAACGGGAAAATCCAGAAAATGCATGAACATACGTTCAACCTTCACCTGTCCGCTTGATTACAAATCTGTAAGAGATATCGCACAGATAAGGGAGCGAATGTCCGATTTCTTGAGAATGGCTCCCATGTAGAATGGTTAACGTCAAGGATGAGAAGCTGGCAAGGAAAGCTGGCTCAGGGAAGATAACTCCAGGGATCGGGAGTTGCCCAGGGAATCAGGGCAGCAGGGACGAACAACAGGGAAGACGCGCACAGGATGTTGCGCAGCCTGAAGGATCAGGCATGGGGTCAGCCACGGGCTCAGGAGCATAAGGAATGTGTTCCTGTCCGTGCACTTCCCCATCCCGCCGGTTACCGTCTTTTCTATTCAACCAGCTCCGCCGCTTTTACGTCCTGACGAATAATCAGACACGTAAAATCACTCTCAGGAGCAACGCAAGCATGAAACGCACCCCCTTTATCGCCATGATGGTCCTTCTGTTCAGCCTGTTCACCGGTTTCGCCCACGCTGAACCCGCCACCATCAACATCAACACCGCCGACATCGAAACCCTGGCCAGTCTCAACGGCATCGGGCAGAGCAAAGCCGAAGCGATTGTGGCCTATCGCGATGCCAACGGTCCTTTCCAGTCCAGCAACGACCTGACCAACGTCAAGGGCATTGGTGAGCGCACGGTTGAAAAGAACGCCGAGCGCCTGACGGTCGAATAACGCTATTCGGGCAGTGGCCGGCTGCCACTGCCCGCTCCCAAGTCACCAGCTACCACCCCACCCGTTTTCCGAGCACGCAGACTCCCCATAAAGTCGCCTGGCAACTACCAGGGCCCCGCCCTATTATTGTGGCTCAGAGAGACAATAATAATCGCGAGCGACGGCACTATGGTTGATCCCATCAAGGTTTACCCGGCCAAACCTTCCAAGGTCTATTTCTACGGCACCTGCCTGGTCGACATGTTCTATCCCGACGCGGGCATGGCCGGCATCCAGTTGCTGGAGCGGGAAGGCATTCAGGTCATCTACCCTGAAGACCAGACCTGCTGTGGCCAGCCTGCCTACACCTCCGGCTATCACGACGAAGCCCGCGCAGTCGCCCACGCCCAACTCGGGCTGTTTCCGGAAGACTGGCCGATTGTGGTGCCCTCCGGTTCCTGTGGCGGCATGATGCGCAAGCATTACCCGGCGCTGTTCAAGGACACCTCCGATGAAGTCGCGGCCGCTGAAATTGCCGGGCGGGTATGGGAACTGACGGACTTTCTGGTGAACGTGTGCCACATCAAACTGGACGACCTGGGTGAGCCCACCACCGTAGCCATGCACACCTCCTGCTCCGCCCGCCGTGAAATGGGTGTGGCGGAAGTCGGCCCCAAACTGCTGGGGCAACTGAAAAACGTCAACCTGGTAGAACAGGTTCGAGCGGAGGAATGCTGCGGCTTTGGCGGTACCTTCGCGGTGCGCCATCCGGAAATTTCCGGGGCCATGGTCAGCGAGAAAGTGGACACCCTGGTGGACACCGGCGCCAAAGAGTTTGTCACCACGGACTGCGGATGTTTGATGAACATCGCCGGGTACGCTGAGAAAAACCAGAAGCCGGTGACCGGCCAGCACATTCTGAGTTTCCTTTGGGAACGCACCAGCAGTGGAGGTGAACAGTCATGAGCGAGACAGCACACGGCTCTTCACACCATTCCGCCCACCACATCGATGTGAAAGAGTTCCACCCGCGCGCCCGGGCGGCCATCCACAACCCGCAGGTTCGCCAGAACTTCCGCAAGGCGATGGACGGCCTGATGACCAAGCGCAAATCCGCCTTTGAAGGTTGGGACCTGGAAACCCTTCGGGACTTGGGCGCCAACATTCGCATGCGGGCCCTGGCCAGCCTGCCGGATTTGCTGGAGCAACTGGAACAGAAGCTGACCGAGAACGGCATTACTGTGCATTGGGCCACCGACGGTGATGAAGCCTGCCGTATCGTGCGCGACATCTGCGTGGCGCGGGACGCCAAGACGGCGATCAAAGGCAAGTCCATGGTCTCTGAGGAAATGGAGCTGAACCATTACCTTGAGGAACAGGGCATCGAGGCGCTGGAGTCGGACCTTGGCGAGTACATTGTGCAATTGGCGGAAGAAACACCCTCGCACATCATCATGCCGGCGATTCACAAGAACACTGGCGAGATCTCCCAACTGCTGCACGACAAAACCGGCACCGACCTTTCCAACGACGTGGAATACCTGACTGCGAATGCCCGATTGCAGTTGCGGGAAAAGTTCCGTAATGCCGACGTGGGCATTTCCGGCGTCAACTTTGCGGTGGCCGAAACCGGCACCCTGTGCCTGGTGGAAAACGAAGGCAACGGCCGTATGACCACTACCGTACCGCCCTGCCACATTGCCGTGACCGGCATTGAGAAGGTGGTGCCCAACCTGGAAGACGTGACTGCCCTGCTGGCGCTATTGACCCGTTCCGCCACCGGCCAGCACATTACCACCTACTTCAATATGATTTCCGGCCCCCGCAAGGCCAACGAGATGGACGGCCCGGAAGAGGTTCACGTGGTGTTGGTGGACAATGGCCGCTCCACCATCTATCAGGATGACGAGCTGCTGGACACCCTGCGCTGCATCCGCTGCGGCGCCTGCATGAACCACTGCCCGGTGTATACGCGGGTGGGCGGCCACACCTATGGCACCACCTATCCCGGCCCCATCGGTAAAATCCTGATGCCGCATATGGTGGGCCTTGATGAGGGCCGTCACCTGCCTACGGCTTCAAGCCTGTGTGGCGCCTGCGGCGAAGTCTGCCCGGTGAAGATCCCGATTCCGGACCTGTTGGTGCGGCTGCGCCAGGAATCCGTTGACGGGGACAAGCTGCATCCGGCCAAGGTGCGCGGCCACGGTGCCAAGCGCAGTGGCGTGGAAGCCATGATCTGGAAGGGCTGGAGCTGGATGCATGCCAAACCCGGCCTCTATCGCCTGGGCACAAGCCTGGGCGCACGATTCCGCAAGCTGCAGCCAGGCAAGATTGGCGCCTGGACTCAATACCGCACCGCGCCAAAACTGGCGCCCAAAACCCTGCACGAACGGATGAAGGAGCGTGGCCAATGAGTTCCAGAGACGCCATTCTCCAGCGCCTGCGTAACCGCACCGGCGGTGAACTGACGGCCCCGGAATGCGATTTTTCAGTGCTTGATCGTCCGGACTGGAGCACCGCTGAACGGCTGGACATGTTCGAAAGGACCATCGAATCGGTTCACGGCGAAGTGCATCGCACCACGGAATCCGGCTGGATTGACCGGTTGGCTGAAATCCTTCAGAGCCGCGGCGCCCAGACCCTGCTGATTGCCAAGGAACATGAGATCGGCCAGGCCCTGAGAAGCGCCACCCAAAACCGCGAGGACCTGCCGCAACTGCTGGTGTACGACGAGCCCATCGAAAGCTGGCAGGAAGCACTGTTCAATGAGGTGGACGCCGGCATCACCTCTACCCGCGGCGGCATTGCCGAAACCGGGTCACTGATTCTTTGGCCGACGGCGGATGAGCCCCGGCTGATGAGCCTGGTGCCGCCCATCCATATTGCGATCCTGAAGGCCAGTGAGTTGTACACCACGTTCCACGATGCCATGCAATCCCAGAACTGGGCCGCTGGCATGCCAACCAATGCGCTGTTAGTCTCCGGGCCTTCGAAGACCGCTGATATCGAGCAAACTCTCGCTTACGGTGTTCACGGTCCCAAGGAACTCATCGTACTGGTTATTGAATGATCCGAGGCGCATTACTGATTGCCCTGGCCGCCCTGCTCTGGGCGACCACGGGTATCGTGGCAAAATTCCTGTTTTCCGGCTCCGACCTGCAGGCAGTGACACTGGGTTTCCTGCGCCTGGCGGTCGCTTTACCCTTCTTCTTTGGGCTGATGCTGAAGGAGCAGCGCGCACTCGCTCGAAGTGCAACCTCTCCGCCAAAGTTCACCCATAAAGCTCTGGTTCCGCTTGTGGCCCTGGGCTTCTTCCAGGCGGTCTATCAGGGCAGCTACCTGCTGGCCGTGGATATGACCGGCGCAGGTATCGCAACGCTGATTGCCCTGTGCCTGGCACCCGTGATTGTCGCCATCATGGCGGCGCCGCTGCTGGGCGAGAAACCGGGCGTGGTGACAATGCTGGCGTTGGCCGCCGCTATTGCCGGCACCGCAATGCTGGTGATCAGTGACATGGACAGTGCTGGCCATCTTCGCCTGGGTGGCATCCTGGTGGCGGTTCTGGCGGCGCTGGTGTATGCCGGGTTTACGCTGACCAGCCGGCACACGTCCACCGGTACTCCGGTGTTCACCACGGCGTTCATCTGCTTTTTTACCGCCGCGCTGATCCTGCTGCCTGTCGTTGCGCTGAGTGGTGGTTTTGACGGGCTACAGAGCCTGGGCATTTCACAATGGCTGATGGTGGCCTACATCGGTATTGTGCCGACCTGCCTGGGGTATGTGAGTTTCTTCAGCGGTATGAAGACAACACCGGCTACTCTGTCGAGCATTATCGTGACCCTGGAGCCGCTGTTCGTGGCCATGCTTGCCTGGGTAATTCTGGGTGAGGAATTGGGGATGATCGGTATTGCCGGGGCGTTGATTCTGACGGCGGCGGTGATCGTGGCCTCTCGCAGCAGTGCCGGGAGTCGTCCCGACACTGCCTGATAACGCCGAGCCAGGCGTTTTACTCTTCCTCTTCTACCCGGCGCTGCTTTTCGAGCATGTTCGGCTGCAGGATTTCGATCCAGTAGCCGTCCGGGTCCTTGATGAACGCCAGGCCCTTCATTTTGCCGTCGTCCGGCTTCTTGACGAAGTCCACACCCAGTTTTTCAAAGCGATCGCAGGCGCTGTAAACGTCCGGCACCGCTACGCCGATGTGGCCAAAGCCCTGGGGCTCGTCGTTGCCATTGTGGTAGCCAAACTCTTCATCGTTTTCGGTGCCCCAGTTGTGGGTCAGTTCGAGCATGGCTTCGCGGCCAAAGATGAAGGTGGTGCGGTGAGCGTCGTCGTTGGGGACCATGTTGGCCTGGCGGTCGTCGAGGTAGGCGAGGAAGTAGAGGGTAAATTTCATTTCCGGGAAGTCGAGTTTTCTGACGAGGCGCATGCCCATTACCCGGGTGTAGAAGTCCATGGAGCGCTCGGGGTCTTTGATGCGCATCATGGTTTGGTTGAAGACGTAGCCTTCGGTTTCGGGGACGGTTGCTTCGTGCAGGCCGGGGGCTTGTTCGAAGTGTTTGGGCATGGGAGCTCCCTTTTATGGGTTCAGGATTCAACCATTATACTTGCGTGCGTTGCGGGGAAATTTCAAGGGCAAAAAAAGGCCCCACAGTCAGAGACACAAAACCTGTGGGGCCTTGGAAACTTTTTTGATTGCATGGTTGGGGGGGCTGGTCCAAGCGGGTATGCCCCTCCCAGACACGCCGTTAACCCATCCATGGGGGCTCGGCATTGCCATCCCTGGCAATGCACGGTCTGGGAGGGGCATACCCGCTCGGACCGATCTGACTTTCCAGGTAACGCCTTTAGGCGTGTGCCTCCTGTATTTGTTTCGACTCAACTCATGCCAACTGGTGTTCTTCGCCTTCGTAGTACGCCTCTACCCTCGGGTTCATCACCTTTTTCCACAGTGGCGGGATCATGGCCAGGACGACCATGGCGGCGTAACCGGCGGGGAGCTGGGGCGCTATTTCGTGGTGGCGGAGGACCTGGTAGCGGCGTTTCGCCCAGGCGTGGTGGTCGCTGTGGCGTTGGAGGTGGAACAGGAAGACGTTGGTGAGGAAGTAGTTGGAGTTCCAGCTGTGTTCCGGGCCGGTGCGTTCGTAGCGGCCGTTTTCGAGTTTGCGGCGGTGGAGACCGTAGTGTTCGAGGTAGTTGACGATTTCCAGCAGGTTGAGGGCGATGAAGCTCTGGCCGAGGAAGAACGCGGCGCCGAGCCAGCCAAAGGCGACGGTGAAGGCCGTGAAGGCCAGCGCGGTGATGCTGTACCACCAGATGAGTTCGTTGCGCCAGCTGAGGGCGCTATGGCCTTTTTTCTCGAGGCGTTTGGCTTCCAGTTTCCAGGCGTTGATGAAGTTGCGGGCATAGGCCTGGGGCAGGAAGTTGTAGAGGGACTGGTTGTAGCGCGACGACGAGGCGTCTTCCGGGGTGGAGACGTGAACGTGGTGGCCGCGCAGGTGTTCGACTTTGAAGCCGGCGTAGCTGACCAGTGACAGCAGGAAACCGCCGGCCCAGGTTTCGAGTTTGCCGTCTTTGTGGATGAGTTCGTGGGCAACGTTGATGCCCAGGCCGCCAACGATGCCGACGGAGAAGATCCAGCCGATGCCACCGGCCACATTGAACAGGCCGGACGCCAGCACGAACATGCTCCACACCAGCAACACCGCAAAGGCGGCAACCCAGCCCAGGGTGATGAACTTGTAGAAGCGTTCGGTGTTCATGCGTGGGGTATCGGCTTCCTCGTCCGGGTTGAGGGCGTCTTTGCCCAGCAGCAGGTCGAGGATGGGGATGATGCCGAAGACGACCACCGGTACGCCCCAGGCGAACAGGTTGATCCATCCGGTGGCTTGCCCGGCCGCCAACAACAGGGGCGGCAGGGCCAGGGGCAGCATGGCGATCAGGTAGCTGTATTTCTTGAGTGTCAGCAGCACTTTCCGGCGGGCGGACTCGGTGCTCAGGACTAATGGTTTCGTACTCACGTGTTTTCCCTCATCGGCTGTTGCTTTCGATCTGGGCGATCGCTTCTTGTTAACTGCATTATTGTCCTACAATATAACAGTCGTCAAGAAAACCGTGGTACTTTTTAATCACTGCATTTATCAATACAGCCCCAATCGCGCTATCTCACTGTGATTGCCCCTCTGTTTCGGGGGCTCCGGCCCCATGCAGCTCCCGGCGTCGGTGCCAGTAATTCATGGTCAGCAATACCAGCATCGCGACCACACCTGCGACTTCCACTTGCAGGTCTGGATAAAAGATTGCGATCACCGCACCACTCAATGCCAGTCGCATCCAGGGTTTCATGTGAGTGAACAGAAAGCCTTCGAGCGCCGCTGCAAAGGCCGCAAGGGCGAGTATGGCGATGAAGCCGTTCCAGAGAACCAGTGGTAACGGCCCCCCTTCGATGATCACGGGGTTGAACACCATGAACAGCGGAATGAGGTAAAGGCCCTTGGCGAACTTCCAGGCCTGTACGCTGGTTTCCATGGTTTTACTGCCTGCGATCGCCGCCCCCGCGAAGGCGGCCAGCGCCACAGGCGGCGTGACGTTGGAATCCTGGGAGTACCAGAACACCAACAGGTGAGCGACCAACAGCGGGATACCGAACTCGTTGGTCAACGCGGGCCCCACCAGCACGATCAGTACGATGTAGCTGGCCGTTACCGGCAGCCCCAGGCCCAGAATCAGGCTGGCGATGACCACCAGGAACAGCGCCATCAGAATGTTGCCGTCGGCGAATGCAATCATCATTGATGAGAACTTGAGGCCCAGCCCGGTCAGGCCGACCACCGCCACCACAATGCCGGCAATGGCGCAGGCAATGCTGACGGGAACCGCGTTGCGGGCACCAAGTTCGAGGCCCTGCAGCAGTTTTACAACGCCTTCACGCAGCGCATGCGTCAGGGCTTTTCCAAGCTGGTTGTCCGCCCGCCCCTGTTTATAGGCAAGGTACAGGCCGTTCAGCCCGGCGATACCAATGATGCCGACCACGGCATAAAACCCGACCCGCATGGGGGAGATGCCCATCACCAGCAGGTACACCAGCATGATGATCGGCAACAGGAAGTACCAGCCGTAAGCCATCACTTCCCGGAGCTGGGGAAGATCACTGGAAGGCAGGCCTTTCATGCCCTGCTTCACCGCGCAGATATGAACGAGCAGATACACCGTGGCGAAATACAGCAGGGCCGGAAACACACTGACTTTTACAATGTCGAGGTACGGCACACGGGTGTATTCCGCAATCAGGAAGGCGCCGGCGCCCATCAGCGGCGGCATGATCTGGCCACCGGTACTGGCTGCGGCTTCAATGCCACCCGCCTGGGCCGGACGAAAACCCAGTTTCTTCATCAGCGGAATGGTAAACGCGCCGGTGGTTACCACGTTGGCGATGGCACTGCCTGAGATGGACCCCATGCTGGCCGAGGCCAGAACCGCAGCCTTGGCGGGGCCGCCGCGCTGACGGCCCGTCGCCGCAAAAGCCAGATCGATGAAGAAGCGGCCTGCGCCGGTTACTTCCAGCATGGCGCCGAACAGCACAAAGATGAACACGAACGTAGCAGCAACGCCCAACGGCAGGCCGAAAATCCCTTCCTGCCCCAGATACAGCTGGGCACCGATACGGTCGAGGGAGTAGCCGCGATGGTTGAGAATGCCCGGCAGCCATTCCCCCAGCTCCGACAGCGGCCCACGCTGGCCACTCATCGCGTAGAGAATTGCAATCACACCGATCACCGTCAGCCCGGTGCCTACCGCCCGGCGGCTGGCCTCCAGCAAGGTGATGGTGCATACCCAGGCCATGACAATATCGGTCTGGTTCCAGAACCCGGCCCGGCCGGTAATCTCATCGAGGAACCAGACCAGATAGAAACCGGATGCGCCCGAGGCTATCAAAAATCCGGTATCAATCAACGCCGTTATGGCGCCGCGCGGTCGGCCAGGCCGGGGCCCAAACAGCAGAAAGCACAGCATCATCACCAACGCCAGGTGAATGCCCCGTTGATAGAACAGTCCCAGCGGTTGAATACCGGCGCTGTATAGCTGAAACAGCGATAGGCCGATACCAATCAGTGCGATCAGCCAGAGCAGTGCCCTGGGCCCGCTCATTCTGGTCGGCTGCCATGCGCCATTGGTTTTCAGGTAGATGGCCGTTTCTTGACTCATTGAAGCGTGCTTCCTTTATCCCCTGCAGGCCGTACTCGAATCTCAACGAGTTTGTCAGCTGCCAGACGGCTTAGACTCACCACGCGCGAATCCACCTCAATGCGGTGATTCACCGACAAGGCGCCAACGCGCAGCGAGAGACGATTATTGGGTATGGGCACCTGCATATCGACGATGCGGTAGCCGTGGTCGTCATCCGACGTCAGTGTGCCCCGGCCACGGGTATGGCCAAGGCCGGCTGCAAAGTCCGGTGTGTGGCTACTGTCCAGAATCAACTGGTCCGCTTCCATGCGAAAGCAGTCCGTCACAGGAAACCCCTGCACCGAGTGATTCCAGATCAGGCACCACCGCCCGCCCTCGGGCAGGCCGAGCTGCACCAGCGACGTCTGACTGGTATCAGACACCGACAGTTGCCAGACCGCTTTGCTCTGGGCGCCGACTGCTGTGGGCCATAATCCCCACAGCAGTGACGCGAGCAGGCAACAGACCCTGCAAACCATGAACCGACGAATGATAACGACGGATTCCCAATTACTGGCGCAGTGCCTCCGGCACTTCTGCACCTATTTCCTCGTAATAGCGAATGGCACCCGGATGGAGAGGAATGGGTGTGGAATCCAGGCTGAACTCCACGGTGGTGTCGTCAGCGGCCGGATGGATCGCCCTCAGGGCCTCTACCTTTTCGAAGAGCAGCTTGGTGATCTTGTAGGCAAGATCTTCCGACATGGCGCTATTGACGGTAAGGACGTTGGGAATGCCGATCGTTGAAATATCCGTATCGACACCCTCGTAGGTACCGGAACGCAACTTGTAGGGCGCAAACACCGGCACTTCTGCTCTGGCGTTGGCGGTTTCCTTCTCGGAGAGAGGTATCAGTGCAATGTCACGGGTGGTGGCAAGGCTGACAATAGAGCTTGTTGGCGGGCCAACACTCCAGAACGCGGCGTCGATGTCGCCATCGCGAATGGCATCTGCAGATTCATTGAAGTTCAGGCCACGCTCGTCGAAATCGTCGAAGCTCATGCCGTTGGTTTCCAGCAGGGCCTTGGCGTTCACTTCGGTACCGCTGCCCGGCGCACCAACCGACACACGCTTGCCAGCCAGGTCTGCCAGCGACGTAATGCCAGAGTCCGCCAGGGTGACAATCTGAACCGCGTTCGGATAAAGCGAGGCAATGGCCAGCACATCCAGCTTGTTGCCATTGAAACGTTCGCCACCGTTATAGGCCTGATGGACGGTGTCTGCCAGGGCAATCGCCAGATCCGAATCCTGACGATGAACCAGCCCCATGTTCTCAACCGAAGCACCGGTGACTTCGGCAACTGCGCTGTACCCTTCAATATGCTGACTGATCAACTCCGCAAGGCCACCCCCGAGAGGGTAATAGGTACCACCGGTGCCGCCCGTGGCAATGGAGAGATTGGTATCCGCCTGTGCCGGAGAAACACCGATCAGCGCGGTCGCGCCCAGTGCCAGAAATAGCTTTCGCATGTTGCTCACCTCGTTTTTGTTGGATTAGCGTCGGGACGTTTGATCCTTTGACGTCATCATAGGATAGCAGCTTGTATATCAATCTTCGGGGAAGCGTCGATATTAGACATTAGAAATGAATAGGCGGAAATTCACCAAGTATGGCAGGACAACGCACGGTTTTCTTCGACTTTCCCGGAGCCCTTGGTGCGCTTACGTCTCAGTATAAGCGCGCCTTGATAATCGGTTTCAGAAGATAGCTCAGCAGGGTGCGCTTGCCCGTCTGGATGTCAACCTGTGCCACCATGCCCGGGCGGATCGGCAAGGTTATACCGTTGCGCTCCAGATAAGCCTTCTCGGTGCGAATCAGCACCTCGTAGAAGGCTTCCTTACCCCGTGGCGTTTCCTCTTCGATGGTGTCTTCACTGATTTGTTCTACTTCACCTTGGAGGTCACCATAGATGGTGTAGTCATAAGCTGTAATTTTCACGCTGGCAGGCATGCCGGGTGCCACAAAGGCGACATCCTGAGGCCTCACCTTGGCCTCAATCAGCAACTGCCCCTCAATAGGTGTGATTTCCATGATCAGCTCACCGGGCCGAATCACCCCACCCTCGGTATTGATCAGAATGTCATTAACTCTGCCTCGCACCGGGGAGTATATGTTCGTACGTTCAAGCTTATCTCGCCTCTGCATCAACTTCTGTTCAAGGGAGCTCACCTCCGCCTGTTTGGCGGACAGTTCGGTGTAGGCATCCTGCACATAAGTGTTGCGCAGCTCTGCCAGCCGTCCGGCCAGGCCGGCAATGGTCTGGCCCAGTTTCAGAGACTCCATTTCGCTGACAGAACGTCGCTCGACCAACGGTTCTACCAGTTCCAGCTGTCGGCGCGCCAGACTCATTTCCTTGTTGATTGATCGCTCCGCCTCACGCATCCGCTCACGCCGGGCATGAAATAACGCTCGTTCTGACTGGACCAGTTCGCCTTCAGGATCCAGTGTTTCGGGAAAATCAATGTCACTCTTCTCCAGCACCTCGGCTTTCAATCGTGCAATGGATGCGCGCAATACGGCGATCTGACTGGCGATCTCGAGGTAGGCGCTCCGGAACTGCGTATCGTCGAGGCGCACCAGGAGCTGCCCCCGCTCCACACGATCACCGCGGCGTACCATAAGCTCGGCCAGAATACCGCCATCCAGGCTCTGAATAGTCTGCATGCGGCTAAGAGGCACGACCTGCCCCTCACCACGAGTGACTTCGTCAACCTCCGCCCAGGCCGACCAACCAATGAACACCGCAATGACCAATAGACTGAACCAAAGTATCGGATGGCTGGCCCGATAGTGACGGCTAACCTTTGTATCACCCAGTTCATTCAGAATGCGCAGTGTTTGAGTATCCCGACTAGCCATCCTGGCCCTCACTCTTCTCCACGGCATCCCGCTTAGGTGCTCGCACCAGATTGCCATCAACCACCGCCCCCACCGGGCCATCCATCACTACCCGGCCATCCCGCAGCACCACAGCACGACCCACCAATGACAGCAGTGCCCGTTTGTGTGTCGACACCACCAGAGTTCGTCCCTCCAGCCAATGCTGCAGGTAATCAATAATCTGCTTTTCGTTGGCCTGGTCGAAGGCGGATGTTGGCTCATCCATCAGTACGATACGGGGATCCTGAAGCAACAGGCGCGCCAGCCCGATTGCCTGACGCTGACCACCTGAGACACTACCACTGCCCTGAATGGGTAGATCCAGGCCCAGCGGATGACGGCGCACGAAAGGCCCCAGGCCCACAGCTTCCAGTTCAGTATGCAGAGTCGCATCATCATGGGCGGCGTTGTCCAGAAGGAGATTCTCACGCAGGGTGCCATAGAACAATCCGACATCCTGAGGCAGGTATCCGATCGCTCGTCGGCGATCTGCCGGCTCTATCTGACCCAGATTGACGTCGTCCAGAACCACACGCCCACCATCCGGATCGGTCAGCCCGGCCATCAGGCGCAGTAGCGATGATTTACCAGCCCCGTTTCCGCCCAGCAGAGCCACACGATCGCCGGCATGCACCTCCAACGATGAAATGGCCAACGCCGCTGGAGCCTCTTCCTCATAGCGCAAGGTTACGTCTTCCAGTTGATAGTGGCCCTTCAGCGAAGGCTTGTGTGCGAAGGCGCGTCCCGCCGGACGCTCTACCGGCGCGTTCATCAGCTCATCGAGCCCCTCCATGGCCACTTTGACGTGCTGCCACCGCGTGAGAATGCCGGCCACCTGAGCCATTGGTGCAACCGTACGCGAAGCCAGAATGGTGCACGCAATCAACGCACCGATGGTCATCTCGCCAGCACCAATCTGGTATACACCGACCATGACCACGCCGATGTAACAAAGCTGCTGCACCATGATGGCACCGTAGCCAAGCATCGATGAAAGCCGGCGCACCCGAACGCCTACCTCAGCGAGATCCGCTGAGAGGTGCTCCCAAAGCCGGAGATTGCGCCCCTCAGCCCTGGTCGCTTTGACCGTCTCCAGGTTTTCTATAGACTCCAGCAGCACGCCCTGACGTACGGCGCCCTCGCTCAGATTCTGTCGGGAAAGCTTGGCCAGATGCCCTTGAGCCAAGAGCCCCGGCAACACCATCAGTATCACGGCAACCAGCGGCACCCAGACCAACGGCCCACCGATGTAGGCAATAACGCCGAGGAACAGAACGACAAAAGGCATGTCGCTAATCGCTCCAACCGTCGAGGAGGTAAAGAACTCACGGACTCCCTCAAACTCACGGATCTGGGAACTGAAGGCGCCGGTGGAGCCAGGTTTAGCGGCCAACTTGAGTTGCATCACCCGGTCGAACAACAGCCCCGAGAGCTGAAGGTCCAACCCCTTACCGGTTACATCCAGCAGGTGGGCGCGCAGACTGCGCAACATGAACTCCATCACCACCGCCAACGCCACACCACTAGCCAGGATCCATAACGTATCGTAAGCGGAGGTAGGCACGACCCGGTCATAGACCTGCATGGCGAAGATCGCCGTTGATATGGCCAACACATTTGCCATCAGCGCCGCCACGCCTACCTCAACCCAGGTGCGCCAACGCCGTTTTAACGGCTCCTTAAGCCAATGCTCGTCCTGTGCTCGGGCGAAATCGCCCGCTCGCTGGTCGGGCCTATAGGCCTTCCGCGCGACAATGGCGCTGCCAGCGTAATAGTGCGCCAAAGAGTCCCGGGTTACCTTTTCTTGGCCACCGCCGCTCTCAGGCACCAGGATCACCGCGTCGTCTTCCTGCCACTCCACTAACAGCGCCGTACTGCCGTCACGCTGAATCAACAAAGCTGGCAGAAGGCGAGAATCCATCTGTTCGAAAGGCAACGCCAAAGCCCGCCCCTCGACCCCAACCCGATGCAGCGCCCGCGAGACGAGCGCCAATGGCAGCCGCCCCTCTTCAAGCGCCAGGCCATCACCCAGTTCAGCCACCGTGGCCGTCACACCGAGCTGCCGACAAAGCACCACCAATCCCTCCCTCAAGGGGTCTTCCGGACGCTGCACCTGTTCCTGCTTCCTTGTCATAGCGCTTCGTTTCCGTCATCGACCTTTGAGCTCAATACCTCATCCAATCGGCCCAGCCGAGAAGCGACGCGATATTGAAGACGGACCTTCTGGCTCTCGACTTCATGGATCTGTCGTTCGGTATCAAACATGTCTCGCTGAATAGGGAGCAAATCTTCAATGTCCCGAAGCCCAGCCTCGAACTGTTCGTGATATGCCTCAGCAACCTCTTCAGCGCGACGAAGCTGCACCTCAAGAGATTCAAGTCGCCAGCCAAGGACCTCGTGTTGCTCGAACCAGGCGGTAAGTTCCCGACGCAGTTCCCGGCGTGTCGCCCTTTGTTCCCACCTCGCGGCCTCAACCTGACGGCCTGCCGACTCCACGCGACGAAAATTGGAGAGTCCTTGAAACGTATCTATGCGCAAACGCAGGGCGATCACCGCGTCCTCTTCCATACGGCCACCAATCTCGCGACGCATCAATGAGCCTTCCAGGTTGAGACGGGGCTTCAGCGCTGCACGGGACTCATCACGCCGGGCGATTGCCTCATCAACTTCTTCGCGGACCCGCCGGTACTCCGGCGCCTCGGCCACGGCTTTATCCAGCTCTCCGGAGCGCCGCAAATGGCCAATGATGGCTTTCGGATCAGGTTGAGAAAGATCTTCGGCGGCATAGCCGACAAGCTCGCGAAACTGCGATTTGGCGTCTGCCAGCGCCCCCCTTTCAACAGCCAGTTGTTCCCGAGCACGGGCCAGTTCCAGCTCCGCCCGCCCCGCCTCGGACCGACCTACGTAACCCAGTTCGCTACGATCATGGCTGAGCTCCGCGAGTTGCCCCAGCCGCGTTATATGACGTTTCACTGCTTCTGCTCGTGACTCGTAGAGCAGCACATCCAGGTAAACCTCAATGATGTCCAGAGCTGCCTCGGCACTCGCAATCTTGAGAGCCTCCAGCTTCTGGCGCTCCACCGCTGACGCGCCCTCTACCTGGGAGTTAACCTCTCCCCAGTCGTATAGCGTCTGGCGTGCAGTAACTTCGTAACCGATTTCACCCCACAAGCTATTCTCTGGACCGGCGCTGGCCTGTACCGTCGGCCAGTACCCATCAACAGCGATATCAAGGTTTATACCGGCTGCTTCAACTTCGGCACGGGCTGCGGCAACGGAAGGGTGGTTAAGCATTCCTCGGTATACCGCCTCTTCCAGACTTATGGCCTCCGAGGGTAATGGCGTCACCAGCCCGATGAAGGCCACGCCTACGAGCAACGAGCAAAAGCTCCGTCCGGGCGTCAAGAAACCTCCACGTTAATACCATCCTGCACCAATAGAGTGGCGTCATTGAGCGAATACTCGGAGTAAGTCACACCACCACGCACGACCGAAGCACCCTCAACCCAACTCTCACTGCCGATATTCAGGGTGTCCTGCTCGTCGCCCTGAACGATCAGTGTGTTGTCTTCGTCCGTCAGTTCGATAAGCTCAGCGCTATCAAGCGTCAGGGTACTGGAGCCGTCACTCTGGCCCAGATCAATCTGCTCTATTCCCGAAACAGGCCCCGTACCGGGATCGGTCATGTCCAGATTGATCCCCCCATCAAGCATCAGCTCATCGAAGCCGTCGCCCCCATCAACTGCCGCAAACTGATCACTGGTCGCCCAGATAAAGTCATCACCGTTACCTCCATTAAAGGTGTCCTGGCCGGATCCATCTATCAGGGTGTCGCTGCCATCGCCACCATTCAGCGTGTCATTACCTGAACCTCCCCGAATAAGGTCGTTCCCGCCCCCGCCATAGAGATCGTCACTTCCGTCGTAGCCATACAGGCGCTCGCCTTCTCCTGAGCCAATAAGCGTATCGTTACCGTCGCCACCCTCGATGATTTCGTCGGCGCCCAGAAGCGTTTTGAGAACATCGACCGAGGTCAACTGGCCAAGCGAGGCAGAGTCGGTGAGGCCGTCGGCATTGGTGGCCGTGATGCTAGTGGCAGCCAGCAAGTCTGCTTGCACATCGATATCAAGCCCCAGAAGGGACTGGCCATTCTCGAAACGTACGGTGGCCAGGAGTTCATTGATTGCGAAGTTGTCGATGTCGCCATCATCGGCCGCCGTGATGGTCAGCACGGACGAGGGAGCGACCAAGCCCAGCAAGCCTGGATCGTTCTCCACACGAAACTGCAGTCCAAGCTCATCGGCCAGTTGCGATGATGCCGTCAAACTCTGCTCGTCAAGGTTGACGCTGAGTATTGGTTGATAGGCCACTTCGACGGAGCGAAGCTTGCCCCCCGCATCCACCGCAGTGAAATCCTGATTATTGAGGTTAAACAGACCAAGCGCTTCCACGCCAACGACGCCCAGCAACGCGGAGGTGTCGACCTGAACAACAGGAGCAGGCTGGCCTGGCGATGGCGCCGGTGGTGTACCACCAGTGCTGTCAAACTCCACCTGGGTATCAGCCGTGTCGCCATCGTTGTCCGAAACACCCGCGGTAACCGTGGTCGTCCCTCCTACCAGGTCAGTATCAGCCGTGGCTTCGTCCACAAGCAGGTTACCCTGGTTGAGCAGAGCGGCAATCACGTCCTGATCGGTAGCAGCGCCCTCTATCAGATCAACGCCTTCCACCACGATTTCCTGATCAACCTCTGCAGCATTAAAGCCCCCGAGAAACCCTCCGGTGCTGCTAATAGAGATCGTGGTATTCGTACCATCAAAAGCGAAATGCAGATAATTCGCCAGGTTGCCAGGATTCGAGCCAATCCGACCTTCGCCCTGCAACAAACCCGTTAAGTCGAGTATGTCGCCATCGGCGGCCACCGATACGAAGTTGAAGTCGGCCACGGTATCTACCACTGGCGTACCAGCTACCCCTTGATGACCGTCTTCCCAGCGGAGCACGTCACGACCAGAGCCGCCCGTCAGGGTATCGGCGCCGGCGCCACCGATCAGAATATCGTTGCCGTCGCCCCCATCGAGCGTGTCGTCGCCAGCGCCGGCACGCAGGATGTCCGAGCCACCAAGACCGTTGAGACTGTCATTCCCAGCGTAGCCATAAGAACGATCTGAGCCCTCGGTACCAGTCAGAGAGTTATTTCCACCATCCCCTTCGAACAGATAATCGGGCGAGTTATCGTTCAGCAGATTGAGTGCCAACAGATCGCTACTGCTCTCACTCACCGTGTTATTTTGGGAATCAGTCGCTTCGATAGAGAGCGTCGGCGCTACGCCCACGCTAAGAACCGGACTTGTGAAATAAACGGATCCCAGATACTCGTTGAGCTGCTGGTTATCGAGGGCGCCTCCGTCCGCGGCTGAAATTGTCATAGACGCGGTCAGCCCCAACAATGCGCCAAGATCGTCGGTTTCTATGGAGAAGCCGAACTCGTCAGCCAGATCCTCCGCCCCCCGAAAACCTGAGGGCCCCAAATTAACGCTGAGAACGGTAAAGCTAAGGGTAACTGACTCAATGTCATTGTTTTCATCGGTTGCAGCAAAAGCTTGTTGCTCGCTGAAATTGATCAGATTCAATGCATCTGCGCCAACCAATCCCAGGAGGCTATTCGAATCGCCCAAAGACACCTCTGGGCCGACCATTTGTTCAACCGGCAACTGAGAAACGCCTGTGTGCGTGTACTCATAGCTACCATCAAACATATTGACCACCAACGACTCACCTTTAACGGTTTGGACCGTGAGTTCTCCAGTGGTGGTGTTGTAGTCCTCCGAAGAAAACGTCAGGACACTATCAGTGGTCCCACTCGCCGACACCGAATTGGTTGCCGAGTCGAGTTCAAAGGTATAGCCATCAACCGTTACCGAGGAAATATGCCCACCATCGGCGCCAAACGACTCGACAAATGAACCGTTCTCCGTCGTTGGTGCAGAAGTGATATTGAATAACACCGGGTCTGCCGCCACCGGCATGTCATCCTCGACATTCACGGCCAGCGCGCCCTCGTTACTGGTATTGCCAGCGGCATCGGTCATACTGACGCCGAAGTTCAATGTCAGGACATCTTCAACACTGTCACCGGGGTGGTCCAGCGGCGCCTCCAGCGTAAAACTGTATGCGCCCGCCGTTGTTAGCGTCAGGGTAGCAACGGTACCAGCACTGACAGTTGAACCCGTCAACGTATAGGTGTCTCCCGAGAACGCGCCCTGCCAGGACACGGCCTCCCCGCCGGAGGTAACCGGTGGAGGCTCGATAACCGTGACCTCGGAGATGCTGGTGTCCTCCGTGATAGACAACGTGCCGCCCACGGTCGCGGAGTTCCCTGTGTCATCAGGCGTACCGGTATTATCCGGCTCGCCACCCGGCAGGCCCTCTTCCGAAACAGCACTAAGGGCATCGCCAACAACCGGAGCCGTGGTGTCCACATTCACCCCGATAAGGCTGCCGTTACCACTGGTGTTGCCCGGCGCATCCGTCTGGCGCGCCAGCACATCTCCTTCGGCATACTGACCCGCCGGGAGTTCAAAGCCATTGCCTGTGCCCTCGCTCCAGGTCGCCCCTCCGTCGAGGGAATACGACCAAGTGGCTCCAGGTTCCAGGCCGCTGACCGTGACCGTACCATCGCTGGTCACACCATCGCCGTCTGTGCCTGTGTCGTTCGCCAGCGACAGTGTCGGCGCATTTGGGGCCACCGTGTCCACCGTCAGGTCGAACGTGGTACTGACTGGCGATTCATTCCCTGCCGCATCCGTCGCTGTGGCCGTGAAGTTGTGGCCACCTTCAGCCAGGGTCGGTGTTTCAAAGCTCCAGTTACCCCCGGTATCCGTCACTGTCGTACCGATCGCGTTACCGTCCTGGAACACTGTCACCGTACTACCTGCCTCGGCAGTACCACTCAAGATCGGAGTGATCTCATCGGTGCTCGATCCGGTCGGTAGATCACCCGTCACACTGCCGGTATCGTCAGTGGCGGAATCAATCGTTGGAGCATCCGGGGGATCCACATCCAGCGTGAACGTAATCTCATTGCTATCCGATGAGGCGTTACCCGCCACGTCCGTAATCTCCGCCACCGCATTCGACAGCCCTTCGGCAAACGGGCCCGTCAGGTCCAGGCCAACGTCGCCGGCGGCCAGGTCTGCGCCCGTTACAAGATGTTCGAACGTGTGCTCAACCCCGTTACCATCGGTCAGGGTTACCCTGACGGTGTCCCCTTCCTCGGTTCCCACCGTCAGGCTGACCACCGCCTGAATGCCATCGCTCATCTCATCGTTGCCGATGAAGCCGTTGTCCGCTTCAGGGATCAGCAGCGTGGGCGCATCCGTGCCGTCCGCGCCTCCGGGGCTGGTGTTGTCCACGGTCACCCCAATCAGGCTGCCCTCATCACTGGTGTTGCCCGACTCGTCGGTCTGGCGCGCCAGTACCTCCCCTTCGGCGTACTCGCCCGCCGGCAGCTCAAAGCCATTGCCGGCACCTTCGTTCCAGGTGGCCCCGCCATCGGTGGAGTACGACCAGGAGGCTCCGGGTTCCAGGCCACCGACCGTGACGGTACCGTCGATGGTCACGCCATCGCCGTCGGTGCCGGTGTCGTTCGCCAACGCCAGCGTCGGTGCATTCGGCGCTACCGTGTCCACGGTCATCGTAACCGGGTCGCTGGTATTACCGGCTTCATCGGTGGCCGTCACGCTCACATCGGTGCCATCGGCCAATGGCGCATCGGGCGTCACCGACCAGCGGCCATCCACATCGGCTTCGAGGGTGTAATCCGCCGTGCCGTCTCCATCCGTGTCAATGCTCACCGTGCTGCCCGGCTCCGCTGTACCGGTCAGGTCACCATCCCCCGCCGGGTCAACGGTGACCGACGGCGGCGTGGTATCAATCGTCAGCGTACCGCTGACGCTACCAACGTTGCCCGACGCACCCGTGGCGGTTACCTCAACGGTGTAATCGCCCTCAGCCAGGGACGGCAACTGATCATCCGCCAGGGTCCAGGTGCCATCGCCATTGTTGGTGGCGTTGTAGTCGTTACCGTCCACCGTCACGGTGACGTCGGCGGCCGCATCGTCCACCGTTCCGCTCAACGCCGGGGTCGTGTCGTTCGTGGACAGCCTGTCGAAGGTCACCGCCGGCACGGAGGTATCCACGGTGAGGGTGCCGGTGTTCGACCCTTCGTTACCCGCCGGATCAACCGCGGTTACGGTGACGGTGTAATCCCCCGCACCCAACGCTGGCAATGTGTCGTCGGCCAGGGTCCAGGTACCATCACCGTTATTGGTGGCGCTGTAGTCATTACCATTCACGGTCACGGTGACGTCGGCACTGGCGTCATCCACCGTGCCGGTCAGTGCCGGTGTGGTGTCGTTGGTGGTTCGGGGGTTCACGCCCACGGTCGGAGCCGTCTGATCCAGCGTGGTGGTGCTGGCCACTGAGCCACTGTTGCCAGCCTCGTCCGTCACCGTCATGGTCACGGTGAGTTCACCATCGGCCAGACCGCTCAGGTCCTGGCCTGTCACGCTGACGTTGCCGCTGCCGTCGACGCTGATCGCGCTCGCAGGGACCGTCACGATGCCTGAGACACCGTCGGTGATCTCGATACTGTCAACGGTGGCGCCCGCTTCCACCTGGCCGTTCAGACTGACGGCGCTCGCGTCGGCGGCACCCAACACGTCATCACCACCATCATCGAAGGCGATGCTGTTAGCGCCGGCCTCCGGAACCGTCGTATCCAGCGTGAACGTGACCTCGTTGGTGGCCAGCGAGGCATTGCCCGCCTCGTCGGTAATCTCCGCCACGGCATTCGACAGCCCTTCGGCAAACGGGCCCGTCAGGTCCAGGCCAACGTCGCCGGCGGCCAGGTCTGCGCCTGTTACGAGATGTTCGAACGTGTGCTCAACCCCGTTACCATCGGTCAGGGTTACCCTGACGGTGTCCCCTTCCTCGGTTCCCACCGTCAGGCTGACCACCGCCTGGATGCCATCGCCCAACTCATCGTTGCCGATGAAGCCGTTGTCCGCTTCGGGGATCAGCAGCGTGGGCGCATCCGTGCCGTCCGCACCACCGGGGCTGGTGTTGTCCACGGTCACCCCAATCAGGCTGCCGTCATCACTGGTGTTGCCCGACTCGTCGGTCTGGCGCGCCAGTACCTCCCCTTCGGCGTACTCGCCCGCCGGCAGCTCAAAGCCATTGCCGGCACCTTCGTTCCAGGTGGCCCCGCCATCGGTGGAGTACGACCAGGAGGCTCCGGGTTCCAGGCCACCGACCGTGACGGTACCGTCGATGGTCACGCCATCGCCGTCGGTGCCGGTGTCGTTCGCCAACGCCAGCGTCGGTGCATTCGGCGCTACCGTGTCCACGGTCATCGTAACCGGGTCGCTGGTATTACCGGCTTCATCGGTGGCCGTCACGCTCACATCGGTGCCATCGGCCAATGGCGCATCGGGCGTCACCGACCAGCGGCCATCCACATCGGCTTCGAGGGTGTAATCCGCCGTGCCGTCTCCATCCGTGTCAATGCTCACCGTGCTGCCCGGCTCCGCTGTACCGGTCAGGTCACCATCCCCCGCCGGGTCAACGGTGACCGACGGCGGCGTGGTATCAATCGTCAGCGTACCGCTGACGCTACCAACGTTGCCCGACGCACCCGTGGCGGTTACCTCAACGGTGTAATCGCCCTCAGCCAGGGACGGCAACTGATCATCCGCCAGGGTCCAGGTGCCATCGCCATTGTTGGTGGCGTTGTAGTCGTTACCGTCCACCGTCACGGTGACGTCGGCGGCCGCATCGTCCACCGTTCCGCTCAACGCCGGGGTCGTGTCGTTCGTGGACAGCCTGTCGAAGGTCACCGCCGGCACGGAGGTATCCACGGTGAGGGTGCCGGTGTTCGACCCTTCGTTACCCGCCGGATCAACCGCGGTTACGGTGACGGTGTAATCCCCCGCACCCAACGCTGGCAATGTGTCGTCGGCCAGGGTCCAGGTACCATCACCGTTATTGGTGGCGCTGTAGTCATTACCATTCACGGTCACGGTGACGTCGGCACTGGCGTCATCCACCGTGCCGGTCAGTGCCGGTGTGGTGTCGTTGGTGGTTCGGGGGTTCACGCCCACGGTCGGAGCCGTCTGATCCAGCGTGGTGGTGCTGGCCACTGAGCCACTGTTGCCAGCCTCGTCCGTCACCGTCATGGTCACGGTGAGTTCACCATCGGCCAGACCGCTCAGGTCCTGGCCTGTCACGCTGACGTTGCCGCTGCCGTCGACGCTGATCGCGCTCGCAGGGACCGTCACGATGCCTGAGACACCGTCGGTGATCTCGATACTGTCAACGGTGGCGCCCGCTTCCACCTGGCCGTTCAGACTGACGGCGCTCGCGTCGGCGGCACCCAACACGTCATCACCACCATCATCGAAGGCGATGCTGTTAGCGCCGGCCTCCGGAACCGTCGTATCCAGCGTGAACGTGACCTCGTTGGTGGCCAGCGAGGCATTGCCCGCCTCGTCGGTAATCTCCGCCACGGCATTCGACAGCCCTTCGGCAAACGGGCCCGTCAGGTCCAGGCCAACGTCGCCGGCGGCCAGGTCTGCGCCTGTTACGAGATGTTCGAACGTGTGCTCAACCCCGTTACCATCGGTCAGGGTTACCCTGACGGTGTCCCCTTCCTCGGTTCCCACCGTCAGGCTGACCACCGCCTGGATGCCATCGCCCAACTCATCGTTGCCGATGAAGCCGTTGTCCGCTTCGGGGATCAGCAGCGTGGGCGCATCCGTGCCGTCCGCACCACCGGGGCTGGTGTTGTCCACGGTCACCCCAATCAGGCTGCCGTCATCACTGGTGTTGCCCGACTCGTCGGTCTGGCGCGCCAGTACCTCCCCTTCGGCGTACTCGCCCGCCGGCAGCTCAAAGCCATTGCCGGCACCTTCGTTCCAGGTGGCCCCGCCATCGGTGGAGTACGACCAGGAGGCTCCGGGTTCCAGGCCACCGACCGTGACGGTACCGTCGATGGTCACGCCATCGCCGTCGGTGCCGGTGTCGTTCGCCAACGCCAGCGTCGGTGCATTCGGAGCCACTGTGTCTACGGTCAGTTCGAACGTGCTACTGACAGGCGATTCGTTCCCTGCCACATCAGTGGCCATGGCGGTGAAGTTGTGGCCACCTTCCGCCAGGGCCGGTGTTTCGAAACTCCAGTTCCCCCCACTATCCGTCACCGTTGTACCGATCGCATTACCATCCAGGAACACTGTCACCGTACTGCCCGCTTCGGCAGTACCGCTCAAGATCGGCGTGGTCTCATCGGTGCTCGATCCGGCCGGTAGATCGCCCGTCACACTACCGGTATCGTCAGTGGCCGTATCAATCGTCGGGATATGCGGAGCGGTGGCAGTGGTCGGGGCAGACACGTTGCCCGCCCCATCGGTACTGGTGACTTCAACACTCTCACCATTGGTCAACGGTTCATCCAGGCTGATTAGGTATTGACCATTATCGTCAACGGTGGCGCTGCCCAGTTCGTTACCGCTGCCATCGGTGACGGTCACTACGCTGCCCGGTTCGGCCGTGCCGCTAACTTCATTGCCAGCGTCGTTGAAGTCGACGCTCGGGCTATCCGGAGCTGTCATGTCAGGCGCAGTCACTGTGGCCCGGTAGTATTCGTTGCCGGCCTCATCGGTCGCAGTAACCACCATCACTTCGCCGTTGGTTAGCGGCTCGTCCAAGTCGATACTGTAACTCCCGTCATCACCGACAGTAGCCCGGCCCAGCTCGATACCACTGGTGGCATAGGCGACGATTACGGTGCTACCCGGTTCAGCAACGCCTCTAACCTGGTCACCAGTATCGCTAACGCTGGCCCGGGATACGTCAGGAGGAACGTCATCTCCTGCGGAGTCACCCGATGAGGATCCACCAGATGATCCAACAGCCACTGCACCGGCCACCGCGGCAGCTCCGCCAATCCCCGCTAGCAGCCACCAGCCGGACCCATCTCCCGCACCCGCACTCGCAACTTCATCAACGGTTATCTCGGCAAAGGAAAACTCAGACCAGGGCGAATCGTACTGCCCCCACCAAAAAATACCGCTGGAGTCTTTGAGAACCAATTCGTTTCTCTGGTCGTCACCCGGAGCGAAAAACCCCTCGATGACAATCGACTCTCCCGACGTGAGGGTGACCAGCAAATCGTCTGCCACCGTGTCAATGGACGCAATTTCCTCGGGGCCAACCGAAAGCGTTATTACGCTGTTAGTCGGATTATCCAACGCATCGAGCTCTACTTCTGAGCTCTGACCAGTTTCCTTGTTGGTTACCATCACTGTTGTCAGGTCACGCATATTCCCCCCGGAACAAACCCGCAAAAAGCTCAATTAATCGCTTCGTAGCACCTTCTATTCCTCACGATGTTCATAAAGATCTGTCGCCGACTTGCCGTTCAAAAACTTCAATATCTACTCGACGATTCGGTTGAAGACATTGTTTCAGTTCTTCCACTTGATCGGTCTGACAGACCACAACAGGCTCCATCTCGCCTCGCCCCTCAGCGATCATTTCGCTATTACTCAGGCCAGATTTCGCCAACTGACGGCGCACCGCCTCAGCCCGGCGTTGAGAGAGGTCCATGTTGGAGTCGAATGAGCCTAGCCGGTCCGTGTGTCCAATCAACGTGACCATCGGGTTCTGATAGGCGGCCTGCAGGTTTTCGGCGACTTCTCGCAAACGGTCCTTGCCCTGGGAGGTCAGTTCCGACTCGCCGAAACCAAAGAGAATATCTGCGGAGAGAGTTACTACCTGTACCTTCGGTTCAGGCTTCGCCTCCGCCGGTGGCGGGACGGTCAATGTCTGAGCCAGGTTCTCACACGTGTGTCGGCGCCAGTGAGTCGACTCGACTGTTCCATCAGGCCTGAAAACGATTTTGTATTGGCAGACCAGTTCACTGTCACCGCCTGCGATGGGAAAGTTGACGTTATAGTGCCAGTGGGAAAGGTTGCCATGGGAGGTACGGTCAGCAGGCGGCCCCAACAACGCCTCGACTTGACTGCCAGACATTTCAGAGGAAATATTTCCAAGATCCAGGATGCTATAATCACGCCCAAGGCGTAGCGGCGTCGCCCCTAGCTCGGTAGGCTGGACAATTTCGTCGGGGAAAGGTGATTCTGCGGAATTCGCTGAAAACGAGAGTATCGCTACAAGGCCGACGACTAAGTTCGGAACAGACAAAAATCTGGTGGGGCTCATCCATGCCTCCTTACTGTTTTGCTTCTCTCATTAAGAAGCAAAGCAACAACTCATAAATCAATTACTTTCCACTGACCTCCATGAAAAGAGTCATGAAGCGGAATAATCACTATCATCAAGTTGAAAGTCGATTCACTACAATTAAGCTAGCAGGTAAACACGATTTCTACCAAATCAGCGTTTACGTCCAAGCAAACAAACAGCGAGGTTCAACTCAGTCTGTTATCCAAGCGGCAATGCCTGTCCCTAAACCTCCTGGCAAATTCTCTCGCAACCCAGTATCAACTCTTCCGCCAGCCCATTAATATAGTGCTACTTTTGCGTCTGGACGATAATAAGGCCTTTTAAACCATGGATTTCCAGGTCCCCAACACCCTCGCCGAGCAGATTGCCAACTATCTGGCCGAGCGCATTATGACCGGGCAGATAAAACCCGGAGAGCGTTTGCAGGAGGCAACGACCGCCACGGAACTGAAGGTAAGCCGGGCATCTGTGAAAGAGGCCCTATATACCCTGGAACGCTGGCACCTGATCGAGATCACCCCGCGCAAGGGTGCGTCGGCCACCAAGCTGGATGCGGTGCATGCCTCAGAACTCTATGACGTGTACATGCACCTGTTAATCATGCTGGCGCGGCGTTTGTGTGAGCGTTGGCGGGAAGAGGACAAAACCACGTTGTTGTCAGCGGTTGGGCACGTCACTGGCCAGATGCAGCGCAAGGACGCCAATATCACGGCCATTGTGGAAGCGAGCTTTGAAGTAATGGGCGTCTGCTGCCAAGTCGTCGGCAATCCCTACCTCACGGAGGCTCTGACCAACTTCAAGCCCGCTGTCAGCCGGGCTTACTATCTGAGTGCAGACCGATACCGGCAGGATCTGGACCGTACCGGCCGTTTCTTTACCAATCTGACGAATGCCATCCTGGCGCGGGACGCCGGTGAATCCGAGGCACTGGTCGCGGAATTCGGCGCCCATCAAAAGGCGCTGATCCAGCAGGCGTTGGCCCCTTCGGCCTGACCGAGTCTGTGACTCAACTCACAGACACCCTTACCTATCCCACCTATCGTAACAGTCTGTAACAAACTCCTAAGTCCGCTGCGCTGGTCAGGTTGTCCCCTGCGGCTACACAACGACTGAGACCGGTCTGAAGCCGGCATAACAACAACGATCCGGGGCCACCATGACACGTCGAAACGCCCGCAAGCGCCTGAAACCGTTCAGACCTGCCCTGCGCAGGTTCTTTACCCTGAGCCTGACCGCCAGTCTATCATTGCCGGTGATGGCCGACTTCCGCCCACTGGACGACAGTACCCTGGGCAACGTCACTGGCCAGACTGGCGTCACCATCGAGATGGAAACCAGGATTGAGATGGACCGACTGAGCTGGACGGATGAAGGCTCGCTGAACGTCAATGGCATTCGCCTGTCCGGTCAGAACGATACAGTGCTGGACAACCTCAAGCTGACGCTGGACATTGCCGGCCAGGATGAGGTGCTTGAATACGGCTTCTCCGAGATTGCCCGCCGCGCCGACGCCGGCCTTCTGGATGTCTCCAATCCGGATGTGGCCGATGCCCTCGCCCGCTATGCCGTGGGTGGTGGTTACGGCAAACAGTTCGATAGCGGTGACCTGGTGATTCACCTGGGTGCCACAGATTACGGCGACCCGACCAGCCTGGACGATTACCTGCAGGCCGTGGATTTCGAGCTGGCCGTAGACAGTGTTGAAGCAACCGGCTCCGGCGGCACTGCCAGCCTGTTCTCCAATATCATGCTGCAGGGTTATATCGGCCCCACCGATCTGGTGATCCGCAACCAGGGTAACAATACCCGTACGCTGGCCAACGGTAACGTGGTGTCTGGCTCGGAACTGCAGCTCGACACCCACTTTGAAATCACCAACGGTAATCTCAACTGGGATGCCGCCGACGTCATTCTAATATTCAACTTTGCCGCCGTTGGCATCGAAGGGCTGCAGATCCACAACCGCCGGGGCGACGATACCCTGGGTCACTTCGGGATGGCCAGTGCCACCGCGAAGCTGTCCAGGGGCACCAGCGCGGCGTCTGGAAAGGAAGGCCTTTCCATCCATGAGGTAGACTTCCGGGCCGATATTGATATGCCAGTGTTCAAAGTCGGTGGCACCAGTATCGGCTCCGTACAGTTCACGGATTTTGCCATTAAAAACACCACTATGATGGTGTATGGCCACTAGCAAGACACTGGACAAGCCCCCCGCCCCCAACAGTAAACTGCCCGTCTCTTAACGGCGGGCAGTCCATGACCAACATCCCGGATCAAGATTATCAGCAGCGCGCGTCCTGGCGCAGGCTTACTGTTTTCAGCCTGATATTTATCGCCATGACCGCCGCCGGGCTCTATGCAGTGTACGACCAGTTCGCCGGGCGCAGCGTAACCTTCGACGACCGACTGGTCTCGCCTCAGGCGCTTGTTTCCATCATTGCCCTGCTGGTGGTCTACTTTGCGGCGGACGGGCTGCGGTTGCACTTCACCCTTCGGGCACTGGGGCACCGCCTGCCCTTCCCGGCGATTTTCCGGCTGGTGTTCATCAACCTGTTCTTCTCCAACGTGACGCCCATGGCCACTGGGGGTGGCTTCGCGCAGATCTGGTATCTCCAACACCATGGCGTGCCGGTCGGCCGCGCCACGGCGGCCACCACCATCCGCACCGTAATCGCGGTGATCTTTATCTTTTCGCTGACCCCCGTATTCCTGCTGACTCTGAATGCCCTGGATAACCAGCCCCTGGTCGGAGAACTGGGGCCGGTGCTCGCTGTGTTGATTCTCCTGTATCTCGGTTTTTTCATGGTGGTGCTGTTCCGTACCCGATGGCTGATTGCACCCTTGGGCCGGCTCTTGAGCACACTGCACCGGTTTCACCTGATCGGGGAACGCCGGCATCAGCGCTGGCAGTTCAAGGCCAAGCGGGAGATGCTGCGTTTTTCTCACAGTTTCGGCGACTACCTCCGGGGCCCCAAACAGTTCGTCGCGCTATCAGTGCTGTTTACCTTTGTGTTCCTGCTCAGCCTATTCAGTTTCCCCGCGTTGCTGATCTCCGCACTGGATTACGAGGTAGACTACCTGGTGAGCACGGGACTACTGGTGGTTACCACCTTTGTGATGTACTTTTCACCCACACCCGGTGCGTCTGGCATTTCGGAAGGGGTGTTCGGCAGCTTCTTCCGGGACATACTCACGGCCAACCACCTGGTACTGGTGACCATTAGCTGGCGATTCATCACCATCTACCTCGGCATGCTGGCAGGCCTGGTGATACTGCAGCGGGAACTGGTGAGAAACAGGAAGGCATCCCAATGACACGACGTCACCCGTTAAAAGTGCTGTTTTACATCAGCCTGACGATTGTTGTGCTGCTGATCGGGTACAAGGCCTACCTGAACCTGTTCGAGCCGGATTTCGAGGCCCTGCACACGGAACAGGTCGCCCGCATTCACGACATGCTCTCTGATGATGGCGGTTTCAGTTTCGCGGTCGTGGGCAACATCAACAATTCCGTGGGCGTTTTCGAAGAACGCATGATACCGGCCCTCAACCAGTCCGGCGTGGATTTTATGGTGTCCGCCGGTAACGCAGTGAGTGGCGGCGGCGAGGACAAGTACCGGGCCATCCAGGGCTCGCTGACCCACCTGGACATTCCCTACCTGCTGACCTTCGGTGAAAACGAGTACGAGAACTTTGGCAGTTACCGGTTTTACGACCACTTCGGCCCTCACTTCTTCAGCATCAAGGCCGGCGGCGCCCGCCTGATCTTCCTCGACAGCACCGGCAAGACGCCCTGGCGATGGCAGATCCGCTGGCTCAATGACCTGTTAAGCCAGGAGCCCAACCGGCTGCGCTTTCTCTTCATCGGTCACCCGCCGCTCCACCCGGATCAGGAAGCCCCTTTCGAGCAGGATAATGATTTCCTGCACCCCCCTGAGTTCCGCACCGCCCTGATGGACGCCATCGACCGGCACGATGTGGATATGGTGTTTTCAGCGAACCTGTCGCTGTATGCGGATCAGGTCGAGGGTGATACACGTTTCATCACCACCGGCGGAGCGGGCGGGCTGGTTCTGAACAACGACACCAGTTTTTACCACTATGTGCGCGTTGATGTGAGCGACGACGGCGAAATCAGCCATTCGATGGTGCGCCTGGAAGCGAGACAACACCCTGTATTGAGTACCCTGGAATCCCTGTGGTTCTTTATCTACTCGCTGTTTTATGTGGGCTATGTAAACTTCATTCTGCTGGTGGCAGTTTTCGTACTGATCAGCACCAAGCTTTACACCGCTATTTTCGTGGCGAAAGACTACTATCCGGACTACGATCTGGACCCCCAGCCCTGGCTGTCGAAACCCTTGCGGGTGGCCATGTTCACCAACAACTACCTGCCGTTCATTGGCGGCGTGCCCATCTCCATCGCACGCCTGCGCAAAGGCCTGGAAACCCTGGGGGACATCATCCTCATCGTTTGCCCCCGCTATCGCGACCAGCCACGCGAGGAGACCAATGTGGTGAGAGTGCCCTCCCTGCTGGCTATGGGGGAGAAACGAGAGTTCCGCCTTGCCAACATCTTCCTGGCAAGAATCCGCCGACAGGTCAGAGCGTTCAAACCCGACATCATTCACCTTCACCACCCCATCTGGCTGGGCTCGCTGGGGCTGTTCGTGGCCCGGCGCCTGAAGGTGCCGGCGGTGTATACCTACCACACCCGGCTGGAGCACTATGCCCACTTCGTGCCGCTGCCGGGCAATCTGTTCCGCAACCTGATTTCCCACGAGCTGATCAAACGCTTCGCCAACAAATGCGATGGCGTGATTGTGCCCACCTACTCCACCGAGGAATACCTGCGGATGATCGGTGTGAAAAGCCCCACATTCGTTCAGCCTACGGGCATTGAGTACCAGAAGTTCCAGGAAGTGGACGACAGCGACGTTCGCAAACTGCGGAACTCCCTGGGCATCGGCAATGAGACCGTGTTTGTCAGCGTCTCGCGGCTGTCCAACGAGAAGAACATTGATTTCATGATCGATGCCATTGAGGAGCTTCGTCGGCGGACAGACCGCCCTTTCCGGTTTCTGATGATTGGTGAAGGGCACCAGCACGAACGACTGCAGCAGCGCATTGATGAACTGGGACTTCAGGATTGCTTTACACTCGTCGGCTCCATCCCGCCGGACGATATGGCCACCTGGTATCACCTGGGCGATGCCTTCCTGTTCGCCTCTAAATCCGAAACCCAGGGCATGGTGATCCTGGAAGCCATGGCCGCCGGGTTACCAGTGGTGGCGGTGCGTTCCAGTGGCATTGAAGACGTAGTGCGCCACGGCTACAACGGCTTCAAGACGCCGGAAAAGCAGGACCAGTGGTGTGACCATGTGCAACAATTGCTGGAAGACGACACCCTGCGCCAGGAACTGGCCGAGCACGCACTGGCGTTCGCGGCGGACTATTCCGTCGAGCAGTTTGCCCGTGATATGCGGGAAATCTACGCCCTGACCCTGGCGCGATCAGCCTCCCGCTGAGTGATTCATCACGCCGCTTTTAACATTGGAGATGATCGGTCTAGACTGGAAAAGCGTACTTTAAAAGACCTTTTTCGATTCGGAGACTGACAGTGACAGGCATTCCCGTTGGTATCAGCACCTGCCTGCTGGGCAAGGAAGTTCGCCATGATGGCGGCCACAAGCATTCCCGCTTCTGCACCCAGGTACTTTCCCGCCATTTCGAGTTTCGTTCCATCTGTCCGGAGCTGGAAGCGGGCCTCGGTGTGCCCCGGCCCGCCATTCACCTGCGTGAATATCACGACGGCCTGAAGCTGATCGAAACCAAAGGCACGGCGGACCATACGGATGCCATGCAGGGATTTATCGACCAGGTTCTACCGACTCTGGCGGAGTTGCGGGGCTACATCCTGATGGCCAAGTCTCCCAGCTGCGGCATGGAGCGCATCAAGGTGCACAATGAAGATGGCAATGTCACCCGCAGGGATGGCCGGGGACTGTTTGCTGAGGCACTGATTCGTCGCTACCCGCTGATGCCGGTGGAAGAAGAGGGCCGCCTGAACGACGACATGTTGAGGGAAAACTTTATAGAGCGAGTATTTGCCTACGATGACTGGATGCAGAACGTGGCTGGCGACAACCTCACCGCCCGTGCACTGATCGAGTTCCACACCCGCCACAAGTTCCAGCTACTGGCTCATTCCGAGAAGATCTATCGGCAGTTGGGGCCAATGCTCGGCGACCTGAAATCAGAGCCGTTGAAAGACATTGCTGACCGATACATCGCATCGTTCATGGAAGCGATGACCCAGCGGGTCAGCCGGGGTTCCCACGTGAACGCCATGCAGCACCTGATGGGTTATCTGCGGGATTCCATGGCGGACGAGGACCGGCAGGTACTGATGGAGCAGGTAGACGCCTACCACCGGGGCGAAGTACCGTTGGTGGTGCCGATGACCCTGCTGCGGATGGCCCAGCGGCGGGAGCCGGTGGACTACCTCAGCAGCCAGAAGTACCTGACCCCCTACCCGGATGAGCTGGGGCTCAGGAATCGGGTATAACGCCTGGTCAGAATCCGTAGAGCAGTGACACAGACACCTGGGTGTCGGTGTCGTCGGCCCCTTCCGGCTCGTCGGAAACATGCTGGACCAGATACGCGGCCTTCATGGACAGGTTACCCACAACGGTTGCCTGTATGGATGTTTCCGATTCACTGATGGTGTTGTTCTCTGACAGACCGATTTCGGTACTCAGCTTCTGACGAAACAACGCTGTATCGGACAGAGCGTAATCGAACTTGCCTGCCAACCGGGCGATGGCTTCTTCTTCCTCTTGATTGCCGTCTGCTTCCGGTTCCTCGAGCCGGTTAAACCGGTAACCGCCACCGACAGACAGGTCAAGAAAAGAGCGTTTGCCACGTTGCCAGACCCGGTTACCGTAACCGGTGGTCAACGAGGACTGGAAGTCATACCCGGAAAATCGGTCGTCTTCATACGCTCCGCGTACGAACAGGTACTGGCTGCCCTCGAATTTGTAATCAGACTGCACTTCAGCGCTGTATTTTTCGGCCGTCGTGGTGTCATCCGTCTCTGAATAGGTTGAACGGAAATCACCGGTATTCCGCCAGTCCGCGATCTCATGTTTCAGCCCGAGACGACCGTTGACGTTGGTTTCCTCCGTGTTGCCGGAGGTGATCAGCACACCGACTTCCCCTTCGCCTTCCCACTCTTCAAACTCTTGGCCGAAAACCATGGGCGATGCCGCCAGTGTGACGACCGCCAGGGTTGCTCTGAACTGCATGGAATCTCCTTGTTTCCTGTCAGGATTTCGCGCGGCGCTCCCCCATAGCACTTTTGCGGGCCTGCTCCTCACGTTCTGCCTTTTTACGGGCCTTGCGCTCCGCAATGAGACGTGCCGCTTCGCCGCCCACATGGGTTTCACCCCGCTGTTCCGCCAGTCGCATTTGCCGCTCACGCTCGGCAAAACGGGCTTTCTGCTCCTCCGTCAACGAATCGATGCAACGGTGGCAACTCACGCCCTGCTCATACTCCGGGCGCTGCTTGTCTTCCTCGGTGATCGGCCGGCGGCAGGCGTGGCACTGATCGAACTCACCCCGTTCCAGCTTGTGGTTCACCGTTACCCGGTCATCGAATACAAAGCACTCTCCGTGCCACAGGCTTTGTGATTCCGGGACTTCTTCGAGGTACCGGAGAATACCTCCCTTCAGGTGGTAGACCTCATCAAACCCCTGCTCCTTCAGGAACGCCGTGGACTTTTCACAACGGATGCCGCCGGTGCAGAACATGGCCACCTTCTTGTGTTTCGAAGGGTCCAGGTTCTCTTTGACATACTCCGGGAACTCACGAAACGTATCCGTGGCCGGGTTCCTGGCGTTCTGGAAAGTCCCAATCTCCACTTCGTACTGATTGCGTGTGTCCACCACCAGTACGTCCGGATCGGAGATGAGATCATTCCATTCTTTCGGGTCTACATAGGTGCCGACGATCCGTTTCGGGTCGATGCCCTCCACACCCATGGTGACGATCTCTTTCTTGAGCTTCACTTTGGTCCGCTTGAAGGGCTGGATGTCGACGAACGATTCTTTGTAGTCGATGCCTTCGAACCGCTGATCAGCCTCCAACCAGCCGCGAATGGCATCCACACCTTCACGACTGCCGGCTATGGTGCCGTTAATGCCCTCACGGGCCAGCAGCAATGTGCCGTGTACCTCTTTCTCCAACATCAGATCCAGCAATGGCTGACGAAGGGTTTTGTAATCATTCAGGACTGCGAACTTATAAAGCGCACAGACAACAACATCCTGGCTCATGAGTCTGGTTTCTCCTGCGGGCCGGACCGTAAATCCGGAGCATGGTTGATAATCGCCAACGGGCGTGAGGGTGCCATTCTAACGAATACGGGCGAGGGAGAGTATTACGGGGGGTTACAGGGACGTCATTAACAATGCCCGGCGCCCCAAAGGCGGCACCGGGTGATCAGGCTATGCTCAGAACAGAACAGCAAAACCCACGGAGACGCCGGAAATTTCTGCGCCATCCTTATCGATGTACTGCATGTACTCGCCGTTGACCTGAAAATCCTTGTTGATGTTCAGGTTGGCGCCCACGCCGTAGGAGATATCGGACTCAGACTCCGAGTCACTGAAAGAGTTACCAAACCCGCTCGCGGAGGCCGTCAGTTCACCCTTGGTGACGCCAACAATGGCGTAGGGGTATACGGGGCTTTCGTTGGGAAGGCCCAGAACCATGTAGCCACCCACCAGGTAATCCAGTTCAAGATCCAGGGATACACCGTTAAAACTGGTCGAGTCGTCTTTGGCGCCGAAACCGGCACGGAACTCGGCTGCCAGGTACGGGTTGATTTGCGCACCGGCCTTGCCCACCAGGGCGCCCAGGTCAAAGTCTTCAGAAATGCCATCTTCTTCGTAGGTTACGAAGGCGTAGTTGAGGCCCACATAGCCACCTTCCAGGGAATCCTGTGCAGCCGCACCGGATGCAAAAGAAGCCATTACGGCAAAGGCCGAACCCAAAACAATCTTATTCATCACTACTTGCTCCTTGATGAAGGCTTGCCCCAGAGCCTCAACTTCTTGCGTTTATCCGTCGATTTTGAGGGCACATGAATGATAATTCATTTTGTGAGAAATTCCCCGACCCCAACTAAAAAAACTCCCGCCGTACGGGAGTTTTCCAGGGAGAACCGGTCGCCGTATTATTGCTGGGAACCGGCCAACTCCCGCTCAACCACCGCCGACAACTGCCCCCATCCGGGGCGGGTCAGGCGGATATTGTCCACCAACACGGTTGGAGTACTGGTAACGCGAAGCTGCATGGCCACTCGACGGCTCTGTTCGATTTCTTCGACGTGAAGATCTGTCGTCATGCACCGGCTGAAACGGCGCTCATCGAGCCCCAGGTCCTCAGCGTAGCGGCTAAAGGTATCAACCGGGCTGCTGGAACCACTCCATTCGGTCTGCATGTCGAACAACTTGTCGTGCATGACCCAATAGCTGTCCTGGTCACCGGCACAGCGCGCTGCCTGGGCCGCAGGCATGGCGTTGTCGTGTTGCTGGAGTGGCAGATCAAAGTACACAAACCGCACCTTGCCGGACTCCACGTATTCCTGTTTCAACTGCTGGCTGGCGTCCGAAAAACGCGCGCAGGCGGGGCACTGGTAGTCTGCGAACTCCCGCACCACCACGGGCGCGTCTTCGTTACCAACGGAGACGCCGAAGCGATCCAGCTGGGCAGGAAACGGGTCGGCATTGGGGCCGGCAACCGGCAACTCATCCGAGGTGGGGGCCGGGCTCGCGGTCAGGAAAAAGACGCCCACCGCAACAAAAACAAGAACGATGACACTGATGCCGATATACAACGACTTACGATCTTTTTTCCTGTTGGGCGGCGGTGCGCCGGTCTCTTTTCTTCTTTTTGCCTCGCCCATGGTAGAGCTCCTTATTGTTTATTCATTCGTGGACGTTTTCATGCGGTAATGAGCACGCTAAGATCTTTATACATTACATAAGTTCCAACAAAAATTAAGGAATTCTCATGGCCTTACCTGAATCCCTGAAGACATCGCTGAGTCTCCCGCTGGTGGCGGCACCCATGTTTCTGATCTCCGGACCGGAGATGGCGCTGGCCTGCTGCAAGCAGGGCATCGTTGGCAGCTTCCCGGCCCTGAACCAGCGCACCAGCGAAGGCTTCGAGGAATGGGTGATTCAGATGAACGAAGGCCTGAAGGACTTCCGGGAAACCCATCCGGGCCAGACAGCCGCGCCTTACGCCGTGAATCTCATCGTTCATCGCACGAACCCGCGCTGGGAGGCCGATCTGGACCTGTGCGTCAAACACCAGGTGCCCATAGTGATCACCTCCCTGGGAGCCGCCACCAAGGTGACTGAAGCAGTGCACAGTTACGGCGGCCTGGTCTTCCACGATGTCACCAACCAGAAACACGCCCGCAAAGCGGCCGAAGCAGGCGTGGATGGCATTATCGCGGTGTCTGCCGGTGCCGGCGGCCACGCTGGCACCATTAATCCATTCGTGCTGGTGCACGAAATCCGCGAGGTGTTCGATGGCGTGATCCTGCTCGCCGGCGGGCTTTCCAACGGCGAAGACCTCCTGGCGGCTCAAGCCATGGGCGCGGACCTGTGCTATCTGGGCACACGGTTTATCAATACCACCGAATCGCGGGCGGAAGCAGCCTATCAGAACATGATCATCGAGGCGGTATCCGGCGACATTATCCACACACCGGCGGTGTCAGGGATTCCCGCCAACTTTATGCGTCAGAGTCTGGAAGCCGCCGGCTATCCCATGGATAAGCTGAACCAGGCCGGTGAGCTGAATTACGGCGATAAGCTCAAGCCCGTGGACGACGAAGCCAAAGCCTGGAAAACCGTCTGGTCCGCCGGCCAGGGCGTCAGCCAGATCACCGATGTTGTATCGGTCAGCGATCTTGTCGGGCGAATTGGTGATGAATATCGACGTGCCCGTGCGCGGCTCTGTGAGTAGAGCCGCCGAGCGCACTTATACCCGAAACTGGGATGCCTTGCCCTGCAGGGTGTCCAGTAGTTCCCCGATCTGCCCGCTGGCCTGATCTGAGCGCTCAATGGCGTCAACGGTTTCACCGGACAGGCGGGCAATGTCCGTCACGCTGACGCTGACTTCCCCCGCATTCCTGCTCTGCTCTTCCGCAACCGCCGAAATCTCAAGCGCGCGTTTCTGCAAACTACCCAGCATTTGGTTGATCTGGTCGAAGTGCTCGTCGGCGCGACGGAATTCGGCGGACGATTCCGCCACCTGCCCCGAAACCTGATCAATCACGGTCACGGCCTGGCGGCTGCCCCGCTGAAGGCGATCAATAATGCCCTGAATTTCCGTGGTGGATTCCTGGGTGCGGCTTGCCAGGGTACGCACTTCATCGGCCACGACCGCAAAGCCGCGCCCGGATTCGCCCGCCCTCGCCGCTTCAATGGCAGCGTTGAGCGCCAACAGGTTGGTCTGCTCAGCAATAGCTCCGATTACCGAGAGCACGGAATCAATTTCCGTACTCTGGCTGTTCAGCTCATTGACCGCCGCGACGGCCTGCTCCACGTTAGCAACAACCTGATCCAGACGCCCTCTTACATCACGGGAAATCGATGCCGTTGCCTCACTCTCCGCGTTTACGTTCTGGACGGAACCGGCTATTTCCTGGACGCTGTCAGCCACTTCGGCAATGCTGCCCGACATTGCCGACATGGTCTCCGACACCTCCGCCACTTCCTGCTGCTGGCGATTAACGGCCGATACCGCATCGCGGCTGATCTGACCTTGTTCTCTGGCTCTCTCAGCGGCTGATTCGGCGGACGACTTTACCTCTGACACCAACTCCTGGATGCGCGCAATGAACTGGTTCATGCCCCGTGCCATTTCCGTCAGTTCGTCGCGGCCCTTGAGGGATACCCGTCGGGTCAGATCGGCCTCACCGTCGGCTATCTGCCAGATCGCCGAACTCAACCGGAGCACACGGGGAAGAAGGCCGCCGCCGAGCACGGCCGCCACCAGAACGATCAGTACAACCACAGAACCGATGGCAAGGAATGAGAGATTGGAGGCAAGGCTCCCCGCCTCACGGTCCAGTGCCTCCACGGTGCTATCAATACGTGCCTGCGTGTCTCCACCCATGGTGGCAAGCTGTTGCTGCAGGCGCTGGTTGACCTCCCCGGTCTCAGCCTCCAAAGTCTGGCGCAGCGCGTCGATACTGTCGGTGATGGTCTCACTGAACTCTTCTTCCAGAGCAGCGAGATCACGGTTGATCCCTTCCAGTGAGAGCCCCATTTTCAGCTGACCAATCGCTGTGCCCTGAGGTTTGATATCGGCGGTGATAATCACCACGTTGGGGTCGCGGCTTGCCGCATCCAGGACCTTATTTGCCGCACCACGGCCCTCCCCCTGCTCCATTAAGGTGCGTACGCGATCATCGGTGCGATCGACATAACGGGTCAGCCTTTCCCCGTACTGATCGTAATAGACTGCAAAAAGAACCGACTCCCGGGCATCCGCCAGCTCAATGAGATCCGTCAACCGCGGCACGTCCCGATCCCAGATCAGCGGCGCGGCAACCGCGGCCAGCACCTCCGCCAGCCCCTGCGCTTCAGACATCACTGCCGACCGAACGTTGTTCGCCACCCGCTCCTGCTGAGCCGTCTGCTGGCGCGTCAATTCACCCGCCAACTCTTCCGTGGTCCTCTGCTGCATGAGCTGCAGGCGATTACGGACGTCTTCGCGCGTGTCACCAAACGACCCACTGACTTCACGGCTGCTGGCCTCAAGGGCGGAACCGGCGGTCTCCACCAGGCTGTCCACCTGATTGGATATCAGCCACTGGCTCATGGCGACCTGCACCACACCGGCAACGATCAGAATCAGGAAAACAGGTCGCAGCAAGCGGCTCGTTACCAGCGCCTTCAGAAAACGAGGGGTCATACGGGCTCCATCAACACGTGTGAATCACACATTCCGGCGGCAGGGCTCGGCCTGCCCGTCCAGACTTATGATTGACTATAGAGCAAAACCCGGACCACGGAGTGACGCAATCATGTACGGATTTTGTAACGGCCCGGTGAAATTCTTTGAAACTGAGAATCCGGCAGACGAGTACCGTTAGTATGACGGGGACTCGTTTGTGAACTTTCGTGCCCAATTGGCGTAAGCTCCCAGACACATCAATGAAAACAGGTGAAAAAATGCTGGGATTCCTGAAGGGCGATCCAAAGAAGAAACTGCAGAAGGAATACGAAGCCAAGCTTCAGAAGGCGCTGCATGCCCAGCGCAATGGTGACTTACGTACCCATGGCACGTTGATGGAGGAGGCGGAGAAAATTTACGCAGAGATTGAAAAACTTTCCACCAAAGGATAAAACGTATTTTGCGGTAAATCGGTCTATATAGAAAACAGATGGCATCATGACCCATACATTACGGCGTTTCGTCAGATCCATACTGATGCCATTGCTTGCGGCTCTCAGCTTCCATTCTGCCGCTAACGATCAGCGTCAGCCCACCTACCGATTTTGCGAAGACCCTTGGGCCCCCTACACCGTCGGCGAAATCAGCATGCCACCCAAAGCCGGCATGGCCGTTGAACTGTTCGAGGAACTGGAACAACGCCTGGGCATGACGTTGCATCTCAGGCTTTTGCCCTGGAAACGCTGCCTCTTATGGGCTAAAGAAGGCAAATACGATGGCGTGATGTTGTTGACCCGCAATAAGGATCGATCCCGATATCTGAATTTCACCGTGGCGATCCACCAGGATGCCAACGTGGTCTGGGCTTTGAAGGACCGTACTTTTGAGCGAGACTTCCGAACATTCAAAGACTTTCAGGGCTTGAGGATAGGGCTGACGGAAGGATTCAACTATGGAGAGGCCTTTGACCAGGCAGTTGAGGAATACCGGCTGAAGGTAGACCCGGGCCCAACCATCCTGAGCAATTTGTTGAGGCTTGCTCTGGGGCGAATCGACGTCTTTTTTGTCAATCGGGTTGCCGGTGAATCGGCCATTGAAGACCGCCCGAACCTGCGGAAAAAGCTCACTCACCACCGGGGGCCGTTCGAGGCGGTTCCATTCTTCATTGGTCTGTCAAAGTCGTCACCGATCGGGGAAGAGGTTGCTCGCTTCGATGAGGCACTGGAGGACATGAAACAGGACGGAACCATCAACCGGATTTTTGGAACCGATAGCCACTGAGAGACTGCTCAGAAATGTGGAGCGCCAGGGATGGCGCAACCAAGCCCTAGATGGAGGTATTTAAGGGCGTTTTCTGAACAGTCTCTGCCACCGCTGCACGCCCGCCATGTCAGCGGGCTACAGAGGCAAACCCCAGGGCTTATCGAACCTTGGGATCCAGCTCACCAGAAGCATACCGCTCAAACATGCGTTCAAGGTTAACCGGTTTGATCTTGCTGGCGTTGCCGGCTGTGCCGAAGGCTTCGTAGCGGGCGACGCAGACTTCCGTCATCGCCTTCATGGTTTCCTTCAGGAATTTACGCGGGTCGAATTCGGCCGGGTTCTGGGCCAGGAAACGACGGGTTGCGCCGGTGCTGGCCAGGCGCAGATCGGTGTCGATGTTGACCTTGCGAACACCGTGCTTGATGCCTTCAACGATTTCCTCAACCGGCACACCGTAGGTTTCCGGGATTTCACCGCCGTATTCGTTGATGATCTTCAGCCACTCCTGGGGCACGGAGCTGGAGCCGTGCATAACCAGGTGGGTGTCCGGGATGCGGGCATGGATCTTTTTAATCTGCTCGATGGCCAGGATGTCACCGGTCGGCGGACGGGTGAACTTGTAAGCACCGTGGCTGGTTCCGATGGCTATGGCCAGGGCGTCCACGTGGGTTTTCTTGACGAAATCCGCCGCTTCTTCCGGGTCGGTCAGCATCTGGCTGTGGTCCAGGGTGCCCTCTGCGCCAATACCGTCTTCTTCGCCGGCCTGCCCGGTTTCCAGTGAGCCCAGGCATCCCAGTTCGCCTTCTACAGAGACGCCACAGGCGTGGGCCATTTCCACAGTGCGGCGGGTGACGTCGACGTTGTATTCGTAGTCGGTAGGAGTCTTACCGTCTTCACCCAGGGAGCCGTCCATCATTACGGAGCTGAAGCCTAGCTGAATGGAGCGCTGGCATACGGACGGGCTGGTGCCGTGATCCTGGTGCATAACCACCGGAATATGGGGAAACTCTTCAATGGCCGCCAGAATCAGGTGACGCAGGAAGGGGGCGCCGGCGTATTTGCGGGCGCCGGCAGAGGCCTGAACAATCACCGGAGAGTCGGTCTTGTCGGCCGCCTCCATGATCGCGCGCATCTGCTCAAGGTTGTTCACGTTGTACGCCGGCACACCGTAACCATGCTCGGCGGCGTGGTCCAGCAGTTGCCGCATCGATATCAGGGCCATTGGGGTTGTCTCCTTGGTTTATTAAACAATGTCTTTGGCAGACTTACCTAGTTTGGAGCCTGCTGCGGAGGGCCGAGAAGCTCTTCCGGGACACGCCGTGAATACGTCCCTGTAGGCTCGTAAAAAACATCCCTGTTTTTTACGGTCCCGGAAGAGCTTCTCTGCCCTCCTTGCGATTCAAGCTTGTGCTATACGCCGCGCTCTTCAAGAACTGCGACAGCTGGCAACGTCTTTCCTTCCACAAATTCCAGGAAAGCACCGCCACCGGTGGAAATGTACGAGATTTTGTCACTCACACCGTACTTGTCAACGGCAGCAACGGTATCACCGCCGCCAGCCAGGGAGAAGGCGTCGCTTTCGGCGATGGCTTTCGCCAGGGACTGGGTGCCGTTGCTGAACTGATCAAATTCAAAAACACCAACCGGGCCGTTCCAGAGGATGGTTTTGGCGCTTTTTAGCAGCTCGGCGAACTGGCCAGCGGTTTCCGGGCCAACGTCGAGGATCATGTCATCATCGCTGACGTCGGAGATATTCTTCGTGGTGGCGGTCGCGGTTTCCGCGAATTCGCTGGCAACCACAACATCCACAGGCAGCGGTATTTCAACGCGGGAGGCGATTTCCCGGGCCGTGTCGATCAGGTCGTGTTCGCACAGGGATTTGCCGACCGGGTGACCGGCGGCCGCCAGGAAGGTGTTGGCGATGCCGCCACCGACGATGATGGAGTCGCAGACTTTTTCCAGGGCGTTGAGTACGTCCAGTTTGGTGGACACTTTGGAGCCGCCGACAATCGCAACCACGGGTTTGGCCGGGTTATCCAGGGCCTTGCCGAGGGCTTCGAGCTCTGCTGCCAGCAGCGGGCCGGCGCAGGCTTCGGGCGCGAAACGGGCAACACCATGGGTGGAGGCCTGGGCGCGGTGGGCGGTGCCGAAGGCGTCCATCACGTACACATCGCACAGGGCCGCGTACTTTTTGGAAAGCTCTTCGTCGTCTTTCTTCTCGCCCTTGTTGAAGCGGACGTTTTCGAAAAGGACGACTTCGCCGTCGGCTACATCAACGCCCTCGAGATAATCGGTGATCAGGCGGACTTCCTGGCCCAGAACCTTGCTGAGGTGGTCGGCTACCGGCCTCATGGAGGAGGCTTCGTCGTAAACGCCTTCTTCCGGGCGGCCGAGGTGGGACATCAGCATGACCTTCGCGCCTGCATCCTTTGCGGCCTTGATGGTGGGCAGCGAGGCGCGGATGCGGGCGTCGCTGGATACTTCGCCGTTCTTTACCGGTACGTTGAGGTCTTCACGAATCAGCACCCGCTTACCTGCGAGGTCCAGATCGGTCATTCTCTTGATAGTCATCGTTGTTCATCCCCTGATCAAAAAATGTGTCAGTGGCTGGAGAGCCAGTGTTTACTGACATCCAGCATCCGATTAGCGAACCCCCACTCGTTATCAAACCAGCAAAGCACCTTTACCATGGTGCCGCCGGTTACGCGCGTCTGGCCTCCGTCCACGATGCCGGAGTGGGCGTCGTGGTTGAAATCGGAGCTGGCCAGAAGCTCATCGGTGTAGCCCAGAATGTGTTTCAGCGGGCCATGGGCGGCGTTTTTTAGTAAGTTGTTCACCGCCTCCACCGAGGTGTTTTCTCTGACATTCACCACCATGTCGATTGCCGACACGTTCATGGTGGGCACCCGCATGGCCACCGAGCTGAACTTGCCTTCCATGTGAGGCAGCAAGCGCTCAATGCCCTTCGCAAGGCCTGTGTCGACCGGAACAATATTGTGCAGGGCGCTGCGGGTTCGGCGCAGGTCCTGATGGTGGTAGGCGTCGATCACCGGCTGGTCATTCATGGCCGCATGAATAGTGGTTGTCGTGCCGTGCTCCACCCCCAATGCGTCATCAAGTACCTGGATAACCGGCACCAGGCAATTGGTGGTGCAGGAGGCAGCAGCCACGATACGATCAGACTCGGCCAGTTGGTCCTGATTCACGCCATAAACAATGGTGCGATCCACATCGGATTCCGCTGGTTGTGAGAACAGCAGGCGTTCAGCACCAGCCTTCAGGTGTTGCTCGGCCGTCGCACGGTCGGTGAAAGCACCGGAGCACTCCAGCACCAGATCAATGCCCAGCTCGTCCCAGGGCAGCTCCGATGCTTCGGCGCAACGGACGACGCGAATACGGTCCCCGTTTACCAGCAGGGAATCGCCCTCAACGTTTATCTCACCCTGGAATCGACCATGGGTGGAATCGTAGCGGGTGAGATGGGCAATGGTATCGATGTCCGCCAGCTCGTTAATCGCGACCACCTGAAGGTGATCGCGAAAACGACTCTCGTAGAGTGCACGCAAGACGCACTGGCCGATACGGCCGTATCCATTGATGGCGATGCGATACGGTGCAGCGGTGCTCATCAGGCTTCCAGCAACTCCCCGGCCACAGCGACAATGTTGTCTACCGTAAAGCCGAATTCCTTGAACAGCTCACCGGCAGGCGCAGACTCACCGAAGGTGCTCATGCCCACCACGCGGCCGTCCAGGCCAACGTACTTGTACCAGTAATCTTCAATAGCGGCCTCGACGGCGACCCGGTTGGTCACTTCGAGCGGCAGCACTTCCTGCTTATACGCGGCGCTCTGGGCGTCGAAGGTGTCTGTGGATGGCATGGACACCACGCGAACCTTGTTACCCTTCTGGCGCAGCGCTTCGGCCGCGTCCTGAGCCAGCCCCACTTCACCACCAGTGGCGATGAGAATCAGGTCCGGCGTGCCTTCGCTGTCTGACAGGATGTAGCCACCCTTGGCGATGTTGGCCAGTTGCTCGGCATCACGCTGCTGGTGCGGCAGTCCCTGACGGGAAAAGACCAGCGCAGTCGGGCCATCGACACGCTCCAGGGCAGCTTTCCAGGCGACCGCTGACTCAACGGCATCCGCCGGGCGCCAGGTGCTCATATTAGGCGTGGTGCGCAGGCTCGCCAACTGCTCGATGGGCTGATGCGTAGGACCATCTTCGCCCAGACCAATGGAGTCGTGGGTGAACACATAGATGGAGCGCTGTTTCATCAACGCGGCCATGCGCACGGCGTTACGGCAGTACTCCATAAAGATCAGGAAGGTAGCGCCGTAAGGTACGAAGCCGCCATGCAGGGCGACGCCGTTCATAATGGCTGCCATGCCGAATTCGCGAACACCGTAGTAAACGTAGTTACCGCTGGCGTCTTCTTTGGTCAGTGGCTTGCTGCCATTCCAGATAGTGAGGTTGGAGCCTGCCAGGTCGGCAGAGCCACCCAGCAATTCCGGCAGCATCGGGCCATAGGCGTTCAGGGTGTTCTGGGACGCCTTGCGGCTGGCAACAGTTTCGCCTTTGTCCTGGCACTCCTGAATATACGCCTGGGCCTTCTCGGAGAAGTCCGCCGGCAGTTCTCCGGCCATACGACGCTTGAGCTCAGCGGCCAGTTCCGGTTCCGCCTTTTCGTAGGCGGCAAATGCCTGTTCCCACTCGGTCTGCGCGGCAGCGCCTTTTTCACGGGCATCCCAGGCACCGTATACTTCCGACGGGATCTCGAAAGCACCGTGGTTCCAACCCAGCTTCTCGCGGGTCAGTGCAATTTCGTCCTCACCCAGCGCAGCGCCGTGACAGGCTTCGGTGCCTTGCTTGTTGGGGGAACCAAAACCAATGATGGTCTTGCAGCAAATCAGTGTGGGCTGAGTTGTGTTCGCCCGGCCGGCCTCAATCGCAGCGCGAACGGCCTCCGGGTTATGGCCATCAACCTCGGGAATGACCTGCCAGCCATAAGCTTCGAAACGCCTGGGTGTGTCGTCGGTAAACCAGCCGTCCACTTCACCGTCGATGGAGATGCCATTGTCGTCGTAGAACATGATCAGCTTGCCAAGGCCCAATGTGCCAGCCAGGGAAGACACCTCGTGGGAAATGCCTTCCATCAGGCAACCATCGCCCAGGAAGGCGTAGGTGTAGTGATCAACAACATTATGGCCAGGGCGGTTGAACTGCTCCGCCAGGGTTTTCTCCGCCAGCGCAAAGCCGACCGCATTGGCAATACCCTGCCCGAGCGGCCCCGTGGTGGTTTCAACGCCCGGTGTATAACCGTACTCAGGGTGGCCCGGGGTTTTGGAGTGCAGTTGACGGAAGTTCTTGATGTCGTCGATGGAGACGTCATAGCCGCTCAGGTGCAGCAGGGAATACTGCAGCATGGAGCCATGGCCGTTGGACAGCACAAACCGGTCACGGTTAGCCCAATTGGGATTTGCCGGGTTGTGGCTAAGGAAATCGTTCCAGAGGACCTCGGCGATGTCCGCCATACCCATGGGAGCGCCCGGGTGGCCGGATTTGGCTTTCTGAACCGCATCCATGCTCAGCGCGCGAATGGCGTTGGCGAGATCTGTGCGAGACGGCATTGACGTTTCTCCAGTTTTTGGTCGGCAAAAGGTGAACGGTTAAAAAGAAGGCGCGTATTTTCGCCGATTAGTGACCACCGGGGCAAATCGGCGACACTCTTTTTATGGAAGTTTTACGGATGTTTTCAACGCCGGAATTTTTGCACAGAAATTTTATCTGATTTTTCAAACAGATCTAAATCTATATCAATTTATTTTGATATAGATGTTGATTGCCCGGAAAGACATGCCTACACTTCTTTCCCATGACATCCATGACCACACCTGCAACTGACCTGTCCTCCGTGGACGCCCTGGCACCGATCTTCAAAGCGAGCGGTGACCCGTTACGCCTGGAGATTCTGCGGGTGTTGCGTCGGGACACCTTCGGTGTACTGGAACTGAGCCAGCTCTTCGAGATGCGCCAGTCGGGCATGAGTCATCATTTGAAGGTGATGCACAAGGCAGGACTGCTGGAACCCCAGCGGGAAGGCAACGCCATTTTCTACCGGCGCCCCCTGAACCTCGAAAGCGACAAGCTGACGGACCAGACCATCCGCCAGGTTTTCCAGAGCGTGGACCGTATTCCGCTGCCTGAGCATCTGCAGGAAAAGATCGAAGCCATCCGCAATCAGCGCGCGGACCAGTCCCAGGCCTTCTTCTCCCGTTACGCCGAAAAATTCCGGGAGCAACAGGAACTCATTGCCGCGTTTGACCTCTATGCCGAACCGGTGGCGAATCTGATTCGTAATCGTTCCGAGCGTCATGACTGGAAAACGGCCCTGGAAATCGGTTCCGGTGAAGGTGCATTCCTGCCGGTGCTCTCGAAGATCTGCAGGCACGTGGTGGCACTGGATAACTCCCGCGACATGCTGGCCAAGGCCACCCGTACCTGCATCGAAGAACGTCTGAACAATGTCGATCTGATTGAAGGTGTCACCGACAACCTGTTGGCTCGTGGTGACGATTTTGATCTGGTGGTGGCCAACATGGTCCTACACCACGTACCCAGCCCCGCGGACATTTTTCTCGATGCCTCAGCATTGATGAACGCCGGAGGTTGCCTGTTCGTCAGCGATCTGTGCAGCCATGACCAGGATTGGGCGAAGGAAGCCTGCGGCGATCTGTGGCTGGGCTTTGAACCGGAAGAGCTTACCAGTTGGGCCACCGATGCAGGCCTGGTTGCTGGTGAGTCGCTGTTCATCGGGCTGAGAAACGGCTTCCAGGTGCAGGTGAGAGAATTCTGGAAAACCGCAGAGTCCACATAGGACAGAAATCAAAACTGTATCAATTTTTTTTGATATAGAAATATGCAGACTCTGAAAACTGATTTACGATACCAACATCACAACTGCCGGCTTCAATCAAAAATCCATTGCCGGCCCGAATTTGCAACGCTCACAGAGGAGCAACCCTATGTCTGATTACAGCGTCTTTACCTCCGAATCGGTCTCTGAAGGCCACCCTGATAAATTGGCTGACCAGATTTCCGATGCCGTCCTCGACGCCATTCTGGTTGATGACCCCCATGCCCGGGTTGCGTGCGAAACCATGGTAAAGACCGGGGTCGCTATCGTCGGTGGTGAAATCACCACCAGCGCCTGGGTGGATCTGGAAGACCTGGTGCGCGGCGTGATCAAGGACATCGGCTACACCTCCTCTACCGTGGGCTACGACGGTGACACCTGCGGCATTATCAACATCATCGGCAAGCAGTCCGTGGACATTGCCCAAGGCGTTGACCGCCAGAAGCCGGAAGACCAGGGCGCCGGCGACCAGGGCCTGATGTTCGGCTACGCCAGCAACGAAACCGACGTGCTGATGCCGGCCCCGATCACTTTCTCCCACCGTCTGGTACAACGCCAGGCCGAAGCCCGCAAGAGCGGCTTGCTGCCATGGCTGCGCCCCGATGCGAAAAGCCAGGTCACCTGCCGCTATGAAAACGGCAAGGTCACCGGCATCGACGCCATTGTTCTGTCCACCCAGCACGACGAAGACGTGTCCCAGACAGATCTGAAAGAAGCCGTCATGGAACTGATCGTCAAGCACGCTCTGCCGGCGGAGTTGCTGCACAAGGATACCCAGTTCCACATCAACCCGACTGGCAAGTTCGTGATCGGCGGCCCTGTGGGCGACTGCGGCCTGACCGGTCGCAAGATCATTGTCGACACCTACGGCGGCATGGCCCGTCACGGCGGCGGCGCCTTCTCCGGCAAGGACCCCTCCAAGGTGGACCGCTCCGCGGCCTATGCCGGCCGTTACGTGGCCAAGAATATTGTCGCTGCTGGCCTGGCTGAGAAATGCGAGATCCAGGTGTCCTACGCCATCGGCGTGGCGCAGCCAACATCCATCTCCCTGAATACCTTCGGCACCGGGAAGATCAGCGACGACAAGATCATCAAGCTGGTCCGCGAGCACTTCGACCTGCGCCCGTATGCAATTACCAACATGCTGGACCTGCTACACCCGATGTATCGGGCCACCGCGGCCTACGGCCACTTCGGGCGTGAGCCGGTGGAGATGACGGTTGGCGGCAAGACGTTTACTGCCTTCCCATGGGAGAAGACAGATCGGGCTGACCTGTTGAAGGATGCCGCTGGTATTTGATTTGAAGACCGGTCGTACACACGACCATCACCACTATTTATACGACGGGAGAACACCATGAGCACTCCGGCAGAAAAACTGAAGCAATTCGATGATTACAAAGTTCGCGATATCTCTCTCGCGGGCTGGGGCCGTAAGGAAATCAACATCGCCGAAGGCGAAATGCCTGCGCTGATGGCCCTGCGTGAGAAATACAAAACCGAGCAGCCGCTGAAAGGCGCCAACATCATGGGCTGCATTCACATGACCATCCAGACCGCCGTGCTGATCGAAACACTGGTTGAACTTGGCGCCACAGTGCGCTGGTCATCGTGCAACATCTTCTCGACCCAGGATCAGGCAGCCGCCGCTATTGCCGAGAGTGGTGTCCCTGTTTTCGCCTGGAAAGGTGAGACCGACGAAGAATACGACTGGTGCCTCGAACGCACCGTTGGCGCCGACGTAGAGGGCTGGGAACCCAACATGATTCTGGACGACGGCGGCGACCTGACGGCCCTGCTCCATGAAAAGTATCCGGAGATTCTGGCTAACTGCCACGGTGTCACCGAGGAAACCACCACCGGTGTACACCGCCTGCAGGAAATGCTGCGGGACGGCAAGTTGAAAGTGCCGGCCATCAACGTCAACGACGCAGTGACCAAGTCCAAAAACGACAACAAGTACGGCTGCCGCCACAGCCTGAACGACGCCATCAAGCGCGCCACCGACCATCTGCTTTCCGGCAAGAAAGCGCTGGTCATCGGCTACGGCGATGTGGGCAAAGGTTCTGCTGCGTCCCTGCGTCAGGAAGGCATGATCGTGAAGGTGACCGAAGCCGACCCGATCTGCGCCATGCAGGCCTGCATGGACGGTTTCGAAGTGGTGTCGCCATACTTGGATGGCGTTAACACCGGCACCGAAGCCGGCGTGGACAAGGCGCTGCTGCAGAACACCGACCTGCTGGTCACCACCACCGGCAACATGAACGTGTGTGATGCCAACATGCTCAAGGCGATCAAGAGCGGCGCCGTAGTGTGCAACATCGGCCACTTCGACAACGAAATCGACACCGCCTACATGCGCAAGAACTGGGAGTGGGATGAGGTCAAACCGCAGGTGCACGTGGTGTATCGCGATAAGGCCGCCAACGACCATCTGATCCTGCTGTCCGAAGGCCGCCTGGTGAACCTGGGTAACGCCACCGGTCACCCGTCACGGATCATGGACGGTTCCTTCGCCAACCAGGTGCTGGCGCAGATGTACCTGTTCGAGCGCAAGTTCGCCGACCTTCCCGAAGAGGCCCGCGAAAAGGGTATCTATGTTCAGGTTCTGCCCAAGCATCTGGACGAGGAAGTGGCCCGCGCCATGGTGGAAGGCTTTGGTGGCGTGATCACCAGGATGACGCCTGAGCAGGCGAAGTATATTGGGGTACCGGTCGAAGGCCCGTACAAGCCGGAAAGTTACAAGTACTGATCAGGTAGCAGCATGGAAACCCAGAAACAGTTCAAACGCCGCTTCAGCTTTGAGTTTTTCCCGCCCAAGACCGACAAGGGCTGGGAAAAGCTGCAGGGCGTGCGCAATACGCTGGCCGAGGTTGACCCGGATTTCTTCTCGGTCACCTTCGGTGCCGGCGGCTCCACCCGGGACCGCACCGTGCAGACGGTGCTGGACCTTCACAAACGGGGCGTGTCCACCGCGCCGCACCTGTCCTGCGTGGGCGCCACCCGCGACAGCATTGCGGAGCTGCTGGATGTTTACCGCGACAACGGCATCAACCGCATCGTCGCCCTGCGAGGCGACATGCCATCCGGCATGGGCGCCGCCGGTGAACTGCGTTACGCCAATGAGCTGGTGAGTTTTATCCGCGAGTACAGCGGCGATACCTTCAATATTGAAGTCGCGGCCTACCCGGAGTTCCACCCCCAGGCCCGCACCGCGGAAGACGACCTGAAAAACTTCGCCCGCAAGGTTGAAGCAGGCGCCAACAGCGCCATCACCCAGTACTTCTTCAACGCGGACAGCTACTTCTACTTTATCGACCGTCTGGAGAAGATGGGCGTTACCATTCCGGTGGTGCCGGGCATTATGCCCATCGTCAACTTCTCCAACCTGACCCGCTTCTCGGACATGTGCGGTGCGGAGATCCCCCGCTGGATCCGCAAGCAGCTGGAAGCCTACGGCGACGACAGCGACAGCATCCGCAAGTTTGGTGAGGAAGTGGTCACCGAAATGTGCGCGAAACTGCTTGCCGCCGGGGCGCCCGGGCTTCACTTCTATACCCTGAACCAGGCGGAACCAAGCCAGAGTATCTGGAAAAACCTGGGAATTGGTGAGCGGGAGAAGATTGCGTTTTAAGATTCGCTGCTTTCCCCAACGCTCCCCAAACCCTCTCCCTCCATGGGAGAGGGCTCCCCCTCCAACCATTTGATTTTCTGCATTTCTCCGCCTGATGGTCTAAAGTGTAAGGGTTGCAGTTCCACAAACCGCCCCCGGAAAGAACAGGCTTGATCAGCCCGCATTTCTGGAGCACTCCACCGGGTGCACGGGCAACAAAAGTAAAAACAGGAGATTGTATGAGCACCAAATGGCTTAAGACGGTTGGCGCAACACTGGCACTTACCGTTGCCGCAGGCACTGCCAGCGCAGAGACCCTGCGCGTCGTCACCGACCCCAGCTTCGTGCCGTTCGAGATGATGGATCAGGAAACCGGCGAGATGATCGGTTTCGACATGGAGATCATCCGCGAAGTGGCAGACCGTGCCGGCTTTGAGATCGACCTGAACACCATGGACTTTAACGGCATCATCCCTGCCCTGCAGACGGGCAACGTGGACATCGCCATTGCCGGGATCACCATCACCGAAGAGCGTGAAGAAATCGTTGATTTCTCCGATCCGTATTACGACTCCGGCCTGCGCATCCTGGTGCGCCAGGACAATGGAAAAGTCGAGGAAATTTCAGACCTCGAAGGTGTGAAGATCGGCACCAAGATCGGCAGCACCAGCTACGACTACCTGATGAAAACGCTGGACGAAAATGACGGCGTAACGCCCTACCCAGGCAGTTCAGACATGTACATGGCGCTTATGTCAGGCGCCGTTGACGCTGTGTTCTACGATGCGCCTAACGTTGGCTACTTCGCCAGCACCCGTGGTGAAGGCAAAGTTAAAACCGTTGGCAAGCTGTACGAAGGCCAGCAGTACGGCATCGCCCTGAAAAACGGCAGTGAGTGGGTGGATGACGTTAACGAAGCCCTGGCTTCCATCAAGGAAGACGGCACCTACAAGAAAATCTACGAGAAGTGGTTCGGCCCCATGCCGGAAGACATGTAAAACTGAAAACCACAGCCGGGGTGTACAACACCCCGGCTGGTAACTCCCCATCCAACGGAGACATCCACTGTGGAATTCCAGTTTCAGTTTGACTGGCAGGCAGCCATCAACGCCGTTCCTTATTTGCTCAAAGGTATTCCCTATACCCTGCTTATTTCTTTTGGCGGCCTTGCCATTGGTTTTGTGCTGGGCATTATTTTCGGCCTGTTGAGCATCAACAAAAAATGGTTTTTTCGCTGGCCCGCAACCGCGTACATCGAAATTTTCCGCGGCACCCCCATTCTCGTGCAGGTGCTGTTTATCTTTTACGGTCTGCCCGACCTTGTTGGCGGCCCGATTGACCCGCTGACCGCCGGTATCGCCGCCATTGCCCTGAACTCCGGCGCCTATATTTCCGAAGTGGTCCGGGGCGGCGTGCAATCCATCGACAAGGGCCAGACCGAAGCCGGCCTTTCCCTGGGCCTGTCGCGCTCCCAGACCTTCTGGTCGATTATCTGGCCCCAGGCCTTCCGCCGCATGATTCCGCCCTTGGGCAATCAGGCGATCGTGAGCATCAAGGACACATCACTGTTCTCGGTCATCGGTGTGGGCGAGCTGGTTCGCCAGGGCCAGGTGTACATCGCCAACACCTTTACTGCCTTCGAGGTCTACTTCGTGGTGGCGATCATGTACCTCGCGATTACCCTCTCCCTCTCACTCGTGCTCCGCCTGATAGAGCGGCGCGGACTGGCTTCTGTCTGAAGGATAGGTACCCATGACACAGATCGTGCAAATGCAGGGCATGAACAAGTACTTCGGTACCCTGCATGTCCTCAAGGAAATTGACCTGACCGTTGAAGCCGGCGAAGTGGTGGTGGTTATCGGCGCCAGTGGCTCTGGCAAATCCACCCTCATCCGCTGCGTTAACGGCCTGGAAGAGTTCGAGTCCGGCAAGCTGGTGGTGGACGGTAACGAGCTTGCCCCGAAGAGTGGCAACCCGAAAGCCCTGGCTGAAATCCGCAAGGAAGTCGGCATGGTGTTCCAGCAGTTCAACCTGTTCCCGCACCTGACGGTGAAAAAGAACATCATGCTCGCGCCCCGAAAGGTCAAGGATGCCCCCGAAACTGTCGCCAACGCCACGGCGGAGAGACTGTTGAACCGCGTCGGTATCGGCAGCCAGGCTGACAAGTTTCCCAGCCAGCTCTCGGGCGGCCAGCAGCAGCGCGTAGCCATTGCCCGCGCACTGGCCATGGAACCCCGGCTGATGCTGTTCGACGAACCCACCTCCGCGCTGGACCCGGAAATGATCGGCGAAGTGCTGGACGTGATGCGAGAGTTGGCCAAGGAAGGTATGACCATGATGGTGGTCACCCACGAAATGGGCTTCGCCCGGGAAGTGGCCGACCGCGTGATCTACATTCACGAAGGCCAGATTGTCGAGGAAGGCAAACCGGCGGATGTGTTCGACAATCCGCAGAATGAACGCACCCAGGCATTCCTGAGCCGGGTGTTGGCGCACTGACTTACGACCCAAGCCCCCGAAACCGGGGGCCTCAATCACTCAACCCGCTTTTTACACCAGCCTTAACAGTAGCAACCTACTCATAATTTCTCCTATACCCCCTCAAATAACCCTCTAAAAAAATTACATTTTTTAACAGTTCGAAGTGCAACTTTTCTGGGTTTATTAACGTTTATTAAGTCTAATAGCGGTGTTTGAAAAGTGATCAACGGAGTTGTATGCGCGGATCGTTTTCTACCACCTATGAGCCTTCGATGAAGAGCTTTATACGATAAAAAATGGAGGGGGATTCCCGTGTCATCAAACCAAGGATGCCGTTTTCCGGCGATCATTTTCAGGCTTTTGCTGTGTCTCCTGGTTTTTCAGGTAAGTGCGCAAGCATTTGCCGGTGAAACCTATTACACCGACACAGACAACGAAGACAATGCAGGCTCCGGCTCTGCCGATGGCGACATGGATTTTCGTCTCGGTAACGGCAGCGCCATTTACCCGATCGAGTTCAATATCGATGTCACCGGCGCTCTGCCAACAACCAGTGCCGTGCTGACCATCAACGCCAACGATGTCGACGAAGAGGCTGGCGAGACCGACACCGTTTTTCTGAACGGCGTTGAGCTGGGCAGGCTGTCGGGAGAGAACAACGTTGACAACACCACCCGCTTCTCGGTGGACCCCAGCATTATCCAGCCGGGCAACAACCTGGTGGAAATTACCATCGCTGATTCTTCCGGCAATGGCACCAACTGGCAGCTCACGGTCTACTGGGGGCAATTACTGGTCGACGGTGGCTCGGAAGAGGATGCCGACACTACGGCATTCAGCATCACCAATTACGGTATTGCCGGCTCCACAGTCACCATGGATGTCGATGCGGTTATAGACATCAACACCACCGGCGACTATCGCGTGGAACTGAACGTGATTGATCCGGACGGGAACAACATTGGTGTTCTCTCCGAAGACTTTTCCGCAACGGCTGGAGAAACCCTGACCAAATCCTACAGCCCGACATACCAGATCGATGAGCAAAGCGGCACCTACACCATCGAAGCGCTGCTGTTCTATGACGATGGCGGCTTCCCTGTCCAGCAGGACTTCAATTCTGTCAGCTTCACCCATGTACAGAACGAGGGGCCGGAGCTACCGGGCACCGCAGAAGACTCAACATTGTCAGCCAACCCCGCTTCTATTGTCGCCGACGGCGTTTCCACGTCCACAGTCACGCTCCAGGCCAGGGACGTAGCAGGGAACAACACGTCGTTCAGTGGCCAGACCGTTACATTCTCAACCACCAGCGGTACCCTTGGCACCGTGACAGACAACGGTGATGGCACCTATTCTGCCATCCTGACATCCAGCACAACCGCGGGTAATGCAACGGTTACCGGCACTATTGACGGTGAATCCGTTGTCGATGACGCCACGGTTACCTTCACCCCGGGCCCGGCATCGGCGGCCAACACCACGCTGACGGCTGCGCCACTGTCGATTACCGCCGATGGCGTAACCACTTCTACCGTGACTGTCCAGGCAATCGATGCCAATGGCAATGCCCTCACCTCCGGTGGCGATGCCATAGTGCTAGCAACAACCGCGGGTACTCTGGGCAACATCACCGACAACGGAGACGGTACCTATTCGGCGACGCTGACTTCGTCAACAACCGCTGAAACCGCATCAATTTCCGGCACGGTGAATGGCACCGACATAACCGACACTGCCAGTGTGGAATTTGTGCCAGGTGACGCCTCGGCAGCCACATCCACGATTACGGCTACCCCTTCTTCCATTACTGCTGATGGTACGTCCAACACCACGATTACGGTGCAAGCCAAGGATGCCAACGGCAACAACCTGACTGCAGGCGGTGACACTGTTTCCCTGAGCTCAAACGCCGGAACACTGTCCAACTTCGCAGACAATGGCGATGGCACCTATACGGCTCTGCTAACCTCATCCACGGTTAAAGGAACGGCCACAGTCAGCGGTACACTGAACGCAGCTTCGATCACCGATAGCGCCAGCGTCACCTTTGTTGCGGGGCCAGCCACAGCCGCCAACACGATCATTTCGGCTGCACCATCAACAATTACCGCGGACGGCACCACAACCTCTACTGTGACGGTTCAAGCCGTTGACGCAAACGGGAACAGCCTCGATTCGGGTGGAAACGCGGTTGTCCTCACCACCTCTTCAGGCAGTCTTGGCCCGGTAACCGACAACGGCGACGGTACCTACACAGCCACATTGAGCTCGTCTACCGAGGCCGGAACAGCGCTGGTGAGAGGTACTCTCGATGCAGCACAGATCAGTGATACGGCCAGCGTGGAGTTTGTGCCCGGTGATGCCAATGGCAGTCAGAGCACTATCGCCACGTCATTGCCAACTCTGGTCGCAGACAGCAACACGCAGAGTGGCCTAACGGTTCAGGCCATCGATGAAAACGGCAATGCCCTGACCACCGGCGGTGACACCGTTACCCTGAGCGCAACGCTTGGCACCATTGGCAACGTGACGGACAACGGCGACGGCAGCTACAGCGCCACGTTCACCTCCGGCAACACCACCGGCAGCTCCAACATCACCGGCACGATCAACGGCGTCGCCATCGGCAACACCGGTACGATCACTCTGGTTGAACGCCCCACTGTGGACAGCCTGCTGACCAACGACAGCACGCCCGAACTGACCGGTAGTGCAGTGGTCTTTTCCGGTGCTTCGCTGACCGTGAGTGTCAACACCAGAAACTATACGGAAGGCGATGGCAATCTCACGCTGACCGGCAATAGCTGGACGCTTGTGATTCCTGCCAGCGCCGAGCTAAGCGACGGGCAGTATGAGGTGGTGGCTACCGTCACCGACTCCGTTGGCCAGCAAAGCACCGACGTCACCGCCGACGAACTTACTGTCGACGTCACTTTGCCCACCGTATCGCTGGACAACACCGTAGGGCCGGACAGCACCACCACCCCGGCCTACACCGTGGCCGGCAGTTGTAGTGCGGTGAATGACAGCCTTGATCTCGATATCAGCGATGCCAGCACAACTCTCTCCCGGACAGGCATTGCCTGTGCCGATGACGGCAACGGTGGAGGTTCATTCTCGGTGGTGTTTGATACAACCGAGCTCGACGATGGCCCGATCTCCATTAACGCGATTATCCGTGACACGGCGACCAATCAGGCCACCGACCAGGTGAACCTTGTAAAAGACGTCTGTTCACCGGACGACACCGTCTCTCGCTGTGACGAGGATGAAGACGGAGTGCCCGATGGCTTTGAAATTGCGGCCGGCACAGATCCTTCGGTCGCCGACTCCGACGGCGACGGCATTCCGGATGCGGAGGAGTTCGGTGGTGACCTGTCGAACCCACGCGACAGTGACGGCGACGGCGTTATCGATGCGCTCGATACCGACAGCGACAACGACGGCATTTCCGACGCCCAGGAACTGGGTGGAGACGCCGACAACCCGCGTGACGTAGATGGCGACGGCCAGCCGGACTATCGCGACACTGACAGCGACAACGACCGGGTGCCCGATGTGGTCGAAACCCTCAACGGCCTGACCGATGCCGATGGTGACCTGATCCCGGACTACCTGGATACCGACAGCGACAACGACGGTATTCCCGATGCCCTGGAGAACGGCCTCTCAACCGGCAGTGACAGCGATGGCGATGGCATTGACGATACCTTCGACGTCAACACCACCGGCGGCACCGACAGCAATAACGACGGTATTGATGATGACATCGTTGCCCTGCTCGACACCGACCTCGACGGCACCGTCGACATGCTCGACATCGACAGTGACAACGACGGCATTCCCGATAGTGTCGAAACCAACCTGCTGCCGCTGCTCGACAGCGATGGCGACGGCATCCACGATCAATTCGATGTCACCAACACAGGTGGTACGGACAGCAACAACGATGGCATTGATGATGCCCTGACCACCCTGGTGAACACCGATGGCGACCTCGTGCCTGACTATCGTGACCTCGACAGCGACAACGACGGCCTGACCGACGTTCGCGAAGCCGGAGGCACAGACAGCGCGCCGGAAGATGGCCTGATCGACGATCCGGCCAACAACCAGGGCACCCTGTTTAATCCTGCGGACGACGACGCTGACGCGCTGCCGAACTACCGTGACATCGAGAGCTCGAACCCTGCCAACGACGGAAGCGGGCCCTTCGACATCAGCAATCGCGATGACGCCGCCACTGTCGATGCCGACAATAATGGCCTTGTCGACGATTCGGCCGACCGGGACGGTGACGGCATCGCCGACATTGTTGACGAAAGCGACTTCGGATTCGGTTCTCTGGAAGACTACGATCTGGACGGCATCAACAACCGTGCTGACCTGGACGACGACAACGACGGCATTCCTGACGTCGCGGAAGGTAGCGGTCTCGTCGATACCGACGGCGATAACCTGCCAGACAGTCTTGATCCGGACAGCGATAACGACGGCATCAGCGATGTACTTGAAGCCAATCGGGGGCGGCTGGACGCAGACTCAGACACCTACGTCGACCAGTTCCTCGACGCCGACCTTAATGGTCTCGATGATCGCATAGCAGCGGATTCCCTGCCCATCGATTCAGATGCCGATGGCACTGCAGACTTCCGGGATCTCGATTCGGACAACGACGGCATTGTTGACCTGGTGGAAGCAGCTGACAAGGGCGTCGATATTCGTCAGGTCGACAGCAACGGCGATGGCATGGTGGATCTGCTGGGAATTAACGGCAACACTTCCCGTCGCTGGTCTCCCACTGATTTTGACGGGGACGGACGTGAAGACTACCGTGACATTGATTCCGATGGAGATGGCTACAACGATGATCTTGAAGGACGCGACTTCGATGGTGACGGGCAGATTGACCGCCTCGACAACGGCGGCGAACTGGAAACAGCTGTCAGAGGAGCCGGGGGTGTCGGTATCTGGATGTTGATCGCACTGTTGGCACTCGTACTGGTACGCCGCGCTGGATACAAACACGCACGTCCGCTGCTGGTCGCAGCAGTGGCCCTCGGTTTGCCTGGGCTTTCCCAGGCAGACGCAGGTCTGTGCGGATACCAGCTGTCTTCAAACCATGAAATCGTTATGGATGACGACAGTGAGGACGACGCGCAGTTCTCGGGTTGTTTTTATGGCAACCTAGGGCTGGGAGTTACCCACATAGATCCAGAAGGCGAAAGCAATGGCTGGCGCACCAACGACGACTCTGACTGGGGTTGGAAGGTTGCGGTTGGCCATCACTTTGCGCCCCACTGGTTCTGGGAGCTGGCATACAGCGATCTCGGTGAGGCCGGTCTTGGCAACCGAAACCCAGCTCTGGAGCGAGTGACTCCCGACGCCCATATCGACTACCAGGTTCCGTCACTCATGGCCGGCTACTGGATTCGGGAGCCTGGCCACCGCTTCAACGCCTTCGTTAAGGTGGGTGCGTCACTGATTCAGAACAGCGCCAGCGACAGCAGAATCGGCTATGACGAGCAGTCAACACTGCAGTTGGCACTGGGTGTCGGCGTTCAATACCGACCGCTGGAATCCGCCTGGTTCATTCGAGCCGAACTGGACAGTTATGATCGGGACGCTCGCTATCTGGGCCTGCAGATTGGTCGCTATTTTGGCGGGCCTGATCGCCAATAACGTTAACCGCAATGTCATAACAACTGGCGGGTGATCCTATACTCCTTCTCGATCTTGGTATGGGAATCATCCGCCAGAAACCGCGCAATCTTCTTGCCCAGTAACGGCACTTCGCACCAGACATTCAGCGTAACGTAGTTGATGCAGGCCTGGTCTGTGCCCTGCAGGCGCATATTGCCCTTGATCTTCGCGGGCACGCCTTCAATTTTTACCCGGAACTCGCAATGCCATTCCCCGTCGTCCTTGCGGAACCAGTGCTCTTCCTGGCGTACGCGATTCCACTCTTTGTGAAAGCTCGCCAGGATGCCGGGCACCTCGGTGGAGGCTGTCATTTCACGCTCAACCACCACCTTCGCGGACAAGTCGTCACGGGTCAGCTCCGGTATATTCACATTGCGCGAACCCAGCCGCTGGTTCTTCTCCTGGATATGGGCCTCGTCGAAGAACGCACCCAGCACCCGGTCCAGGCCAGCATCGTATGAATGTCTCAATTCCAGTTCCATAAAGGCCTCCGTATAAGAATGGCCTGATTGTGCGCGGTGAGTTTCATTCACACATTGGCCCGCCGGTCATCGGTGGATGGCATAGTGGTCAGCAGGCGTTGTTAACTGTAATATTCGCACTGGTTAACAGCTGACCTTTTGTTGGAACCTGACAGAACCCCACCGTTTGACGGAGATTTATCATGCGCAACGCTGACCTCGTCGCCCGCGGCCTCAAATCCGTATGGCACCCCTGCACCCAGATGAAAGACCACGAAGGCACCTTGCCCCTGGTGCCCATCAAACGGGGCGAAGGTGTCTGGCTTGAGGACTTCGAAAGCAACCGCTACATCGACGCCGTGAGCTCCTGGTGGGTCAACCTGTTCGGCCATGCGAACCCCAGAATCAACGCGGCTATTCAGGAGCAGATTGGTCAGTTGGAGCATGTGATCCTGGCGGGGTTTACCCACGAGCCGGTGGTCAGCCTCTCCGAGAGACTGATCGAAGTGACCCCTGAAGGCCTCAATAAGTGCTTCTACGCCGACAACGGCTCATCTGCTATTGAAGCTGCGCTCAAGATGAGCTTCCACTACTGGAAGAATCAGGGCAAACCGGGCAAGAAAAACTTCGTCAACCTGAGCAACAGCTACCATGGCGAAACCCTGGGGGCACTGGCACTGGGCGATGTTGCCCTCTACAAGGACACCTATCAGCCGCTGCTGATGGAAGTCATGACCGCGCCCTCCCCGGATGCGTTCAACAAGGAGCCGGGCGAGACCGACGAGGAGTACGCGCTGCGGCAGTTCGAGGCCATGGACGCGTTACTGGCCGAAAAGCATGACGAAATCTGTGCCGTGGTGGTCGAACCCCTGATTCAGTGCGCGGGCGGCATGCGCATGCACCATCCGATTTACCACACCAAACTGCGCGAAGCCTGCGACAAATATGGCGTGCACCTGATCGCCGACGAGATCGCGGTTGGCTTCGGCCGCACCGGCACCCTGTTCGCCTGCGAGCAGTCCGGTATCACTCCGGATTTCATGTGCCTGTCCAAAGGCCTGACCGCGGGCTACCTGCCATTGTCGGTGGTGTTGACGACGGACACCGTCTACAACGCCTTCTACGACGATTACGAAACCCTGAAGGCCTTCCTGCACAGCCACAGCTACACCGGCAACCCCATCGGCTGTGCCGTTGCCCTGGCCACCCTGGACATCTTCCGCGATGACAACGTCATCGAAAACAACAAACGCCTGAGCACCTGCTTGGCAGACTCCGTCGCGCATCTGGCGGACCACCCCAACGTGGGAGACATCCGCCAGCACGGCATGACTCTGGCGGTGGAAATGGTGAAAAACAAAGCCACCAAAGAGCCCTTCCCCTGGCAGGAGCGGCGCGGCATCCGCGTATACCAGCATGCGCTCACCCGCCAGTCGCTATTGCGGCCACTGGGTAACGTAGTCTACTTTATGCCCCCTTACGTGATCACCGAAGAACAGATCCGCCACTTGGCCCAAGTGGCCACAGAAGGCATCGAAATCGCCGTACGGGACTGACAAACACCATGCGCATCCCCCGCATCTACACCGACTCACCCCTGAGTGAAGGCGCCACAGCCGGCCTGGACGACAATGCAGCGCAACACGTCGGCCGTGTGCTGCGCATGCAGCCCGGCCAGGAACTGCTGCTGCTCAACGGCGACGGCAACGACTACCCCGCCACCATCACCGAGGCCGGCAAGAAACACGTGTCGGTCGAGGTAGGAACGCCGTCCGCCAATGCCACCGAGTCCCACCTGGAGATCGTACTCGGCCAGACCCTCTCCAAAGGCGACCGTATGGACTACGCCGTTCAGAAAGCTGTGGAAATGGGCGTTACCCGCATCGTCCCTCTCACCACCGAACGCTGCGACGTCAAACTCAAAGGCGACCGTGAAGACAAACGCCTGCGCCACTGGCAATCCGTTGCTATCAGCGCTGCCGAACAGTGTGGCCGCGCCCGGGTGCCTAAGATTTTGCCCGTGATGGCACTGCCCGACTGGTTCGACCACACCCAGGACTGTGACCTGCGCCTGGTCCTACACCACCGCACCGAACAATCCCTGGACACCCTGGCCAAACCCGCCCGCGTCGCGCTAATGATCGGTCCCGAAGGCGGCTTCAGCCCGGACGAAATCACCGCTGCCGAAACCGCCGGCTTCCTCCCCGTTGCCCTCGGCCCCCGCGTTTTACGCACCGAAACCGCCCCGGTTGCCGCCATGGCGCTGTGTCAGTGGTTGTGGGGTGATATCGGCGGTTGAGCCTACCGACTGTGCCGCCATCTCAATCTGGCGCGCAAGTCATTGACAGAGCCGGCCCCCGACAACATTATCCCTGTCGAGTGATAAGTCTGTTGAGGATAGCTCTGTAGTCGGGGCTGTATTACGGGGAGGCCTTTCCAAAACTGTGCGGAGCCATGGATGGCGGAGCCCAAGCGCCACAGGGATGTGCCGCAAGGAGCGTGTTTTGGAAAGGCCTCCCCGTAATGCAGCAAACTCCAGAACCCAAAAAGCGAACACCGGATGACAAGCCTGCTAAGCACCCCAGAATTCTGGCAATACCTCAGTATCCCCGTCATTGCCGCCCTGATCGGCTGGACCACGAACTGGCTGGCCATCAAAATGACCTTCTACCCGCTGGAATTCGTCGGCAAGCCCCCGTTACTGGGCTGGCAGGGCATCATCCCCTCAAAGGCCCGAAAAATGGCCGCCATCAGCGTCGACGCCACCATCTCCAAGATTGGCACCGTGCAGGAAATTTTCCAGCAGATCGATCCCCAGGTACTGGCAGCCCACATCCTCTACACCGTCGAACCCCGCACCGAAGAATACGTCGACGAACTGATGCTCAAGGAATACCCCACCTTCTGGGAAAACCTGCCCTCCTCAGCCAGGAACATGGTCTACGACCGAGTACGCAAGTCCACCCCGCAACTGGTGGACAACCTGGTGGGTGACGTTTCCGACAACATCGAAGACCTGCTCGACATCAAAAGCATGGTCATCGAACGCCTGGCCAAGGACAAACGGCTGCTGAACCGGATCTTCATCGAGTGCGGGGAAGTGGAATTCCGTTTCATCATCAACTCCGGCTTCTATTTCGGCTTCCTGTTCGGCCTGGTTCAGATGACCGTCTGGTATTTCTACCAAAGTTGGTGGGTACTGCCTTTCTTCGGCCTGATGGTGGGTTGGGCGACCAACTGGATCGCGCTGAACGTGATCTTCCGGCCCTTGCACGAAAAGAAAGTCGGCCCCTTTCGATTCCAGGGTCTGTTCCTCAAACGCCAGCAGGAAGTCGCCGAATCCTTCTGCCACATCGTAACCCACGAAATACTCACGGTTGGCAACATCATCAACGCCATACTGGAGGGCCCAAAGGGCGACCGGGCCCGCAACATGGTCAAAAAGCACATTAAACCCCTGGTGGACGAAACCGCCGGCATGGGTAAGGCCCTGACTCAGATGGCGTTTGGACCAACAGGCTTTGCGACCCTAAAGAACCAGGTCGGCAAAAAAGCCATCGAAATTTCGCAAACCTCCTTCAATAACCCGGTGTTCGAAACCGACCGGGCAAGGGCCGTGGAAAGCATCATGGTGGAGCGCATGATTGCCCTCTCATCTGAGGAATTTCAAGACCTTCTTCGACCCTGCTTCCAGGAGGACGAAATCAAACTGATCCTGGTGGGCGCCTTCCTGGGTTTCGCCGCCGGTATCTGCCAATTGGTGTTCGTCTTCGGAGGCTCTGTTTTCTGAAGCTCTAGTGCCAAAAAGCCTGCTGTTATACTGTGCATAGCCGCTAGCTCATTCTATACTCGCGGTGTACGGGTATGTATTTCCCGGCGACTATTCTTTTCCCGGAGGCATCGGATGCCAGGCTTTATTTCCTGGATTTCAGGACTTTTCTCGTCCGACAAACCAACAACCGCAACAGCACCTGAATCCCGCCTGCTCAACCCGGTTGTTTCAACAAACGACAGCCCGGACATAGACCCGGCCCTGATCGACAAATTGGAAGAACGTCTGTTTTGCTGGCTGCTTGACTCACCCCCTGCCACGCTGCGCTCAGAAACCGGGCAATGGGATGAAGTGCTGGAAAAACTGCGCTGGCGAATCGCCAATAGTGAACTGGACGAATTACCGCGCCAACCCATGACCCTGCCGATGCTAATGCGGGCACTCTCCGATGCCAATACAGGCCGTAACCAACTGACGGAGATCATCCTCAATGACCCCGCGTTGACCGACCAACTACTGCAAATTGCCAACAGCCCTTACTTCCGCACCGGCGACCAGTCCATCGACTCGGTGGACCAGGCGGTCTTTGTTCTGGGTATGGACGGTATTCGCAACGTTATTTCCGCCGCCATCATGCGGCCGATGATGGCAGCCAGGAACAGTCGGGAAGCGCTCTTTGCACAACGGGTATGGCGCTGGGGGCTCACCTGTGCCCGCAGTGCGGAGTTGATTGCGAAGATTCAGGGCCAGGATAGCAGCGTCTATTTCATGGCAGGCCTACTGCCAGCACTCTCTTACATCACACTACGAAGGGAGTTGCAGCGCGTCTGCAGGACGGAATCTGGGCTGGCGGAACCGCCACCCTCGCTGATCCACATCGCCCTTTCCCGCTACCAGTGGGCCACGTCACAACTACTGGCCAATGAATGGGGGCTGCCGCCTAAATACCACGCCCAGCTTCTGGCGGCGGAGCGGCCGGCGCCGAGGCAGCAACACACCCCGCTGAACGACGGTATTATTATCGGCACCCGGGAGGTGTTACGCCATGCCCACCAGCGCAATATGCCGGAAGACGACGTATTGCGTATTACTAACATCTCGAGGGAGCAGTTTACGCGGGTACGCAAGGTGATCCTCGATACCCTGGAAGCGGGTGCAAAAACCCGCGCCTAGGTTTTTTCTCCGTAACCCCCTTCCTGCTTCAGCAGTTCGGCGAAGGACACCGATTCGTGCTCCGGAGGGCGTTCCATCAGATGGCTCGGCACGGCATAAGGTAAACGGTCAGCAACCCGATCCTCATCACGACGTATGGCTTCCAGCACGCTGCCAACGGTGATCCTCTCGAGGGACTGGCCCGGGGCCAGGCAATCGCCGTTGCGACCGGCCAATGTCAGCAGTCTGGCGCGGATCAGCTTGTCGCTGATACCACGGGTCACCTCCCCCGGCACCCTGAGTTGCTGCTCAACCGCTTCCTGCTGCGGTGCCGGCCGGCCCTCGCTGAAGGGTTTCGCCACCAGCCACATCAACGCCAGCCCGGTTTTTTCCAGAAGTTCCGGCGACAACCGCACCTGGCGGCGTTTGGCCACCGAGCCCGGGTTCTGGAGATAGAAGGCAATGCTGGACCCCAGCAGCAGAATCATCCAGTTGAGGTACACCCAGATCAACAGGATGATGCCGATTGCGAAACTGGAATAGATGGCAGCGTACTTGGCGGAACCGGCGACAAACGACGCAAACAGCATACCCGCCGCCTGCCAGGATATACCTGCCACCAGTCCACCGATGAACGCATAGCGAAGCTTCACCCGGGTGTTGGGAATGAACACGTATACGAAGGTGAACGCCCCGACCACCAGCATGAATGGGGTAAAGCGGGTGGCGAAGACAATCATGGAGCCGAGCGGTTCGATTTCCATCAGCGCCTGCACGAACGCCGACGAGAAAATGGTGGCACTGATACCGATGGCCGACACCATCAACAACGGCCCCACCATGATAACGCTGAGATAATTACTGAAGCGCTGGGCCATCGAGCGCATGTCCGGCACCCGCCAGATCATGTTGAAAGAACGCTCGATCTTCTGCACCAGTGACACCACGGTATAAACCAGCAGTGCCAGGCCGACCGAGCCGAGCACACCCACTTTCATGTTATCCACGAAGCCCAGAATCTGCTCGGCAATCTCGACGCCCTGGGGGCCCATGGGCCGAAAGAACTGGAACAGGAAGGGTTCCATACGCTGGTGTACGCCCAGCGCCTTGAGCACCGAAAAGCTCAAGGCCAGCAACGGCACAATACTCAGCAAGGTGGTATACACCAGGCTCATGGCATGAAGCGTCAGGTTGCCACTAACGACGTCCCGCACCAGCGCATAAGCGGTACGCCCGGTTTTATAAAGCCAGGTCCATGGCCAGTGTTGCGGTGGATTGGGGTTGGCGAGAATCCAGGTTTCCGCAGACTGAAGCCGATCTTTGAATTGAAATGAAGCCACACAACGTCCTGTTTGCCAGTGTTTTGTACAGATTATCAGTCAGATACCAAATCACAACAAAGTATGGCGTATTGTGTGGCTTTTACTAGCGGTTTCGGCTCAGTATCGGAACTGGCTGATATTTCCTCTCAGCACTTCGCTCAGTGACGCGAGGGAATCGGTCATGCTTCCGGTATCGCGGGCATTGTCTGAAATGTCTTCAATCTGGCGCTTGAGGTTGATCAGGTTTTCGTCGATTTTGCTAACAGCCTCGCTCTGCTCAGCCGCAGCCTGGGCGACCTGTTGGTTGAGCAAACGCATCTCGCCCGCCTTCTCATCGATCAGCCCCAGGCTCTCGCTGCATTGCCGGATGCGCTGGACGGTTGTACGGCTCTCCTCACGCCCGGCCTCCACCGCTTCAACGGCATCACGGGATTGTGCCTGCAACGATGACACGAGATCGTCTATCTGCCCGGTCGAGTTCGCCGTCTGGCTGGCCAGGCCCCGCACTTCGTCGGCCACAATGGCAAACCCCCGGCCCATTTCACCGGCCCTGGCCGCTTCAATGGCAGCGTTCAATGCCAGCAGGTTGGTTTTCTCCGAAATGCCCCGGATTACATCCACGACCTGGCCGATAGACTGGCTTTGGCTGGCCAGCCCGGCGATGGTTTCGGCCACGGCTTCCACTCGTGTTTCCAGCCTAGCCATGGCGGCAACGGCTTCATCCGCCGATTGACCGCCACTGTGCGTCAATCCACCAACCTCATCGGCAAGGCATGCCGCGTGGTTGGCACTCTTCCGGACTTCTTCCGCAGTGGCAGTAACTTCGTTTGCAGCTGTCGCCACCAGGCTGGTTTCCTGTTGCTGGCGCCCAACCTGGTCGGCAAGACTCTGACTGCTTTCCCGTCCCTGAGCCGCCATATCCCCCAATTCATTGGTGGAGGCAGCGACATGACCGATCAGACCGCCAAATCGCGCCAGCATCTGGTCAAAGGCGCGGGTGATCACGCTTAATTCATCGTTCTTGCGGTACTCGAGGCTGCCCCGCAGGTCATTGTCGGCCTGTATTTCGCCAATACGCTGCCCCAACCTACGCACCGGACGAAGCAGTGAACGCAGGAACAGCGTGCCCAGCAACAATGCCGAGATAACGAGCGCGCCAGCCATTATCAGGCTGACCGATCCAGCCCGATCAATTTCGTGTCGAATAGCACCGCCACTTATGGCGACCTGATCACTGGCACGCCTGACTGTCTCTCCGGCTTCCAACACGCCCTCGGTGAGTACGGCCTCCCGTTGCTGGTAGCCGCTGCGGATATCGTTGAGGCTAGCCGTGAGACTAACGGCCTGTTCCCGGGCGGCCTCCGCCATCGAACGCCCCATCAGCATCATGGACTTTTCAAAGAACTCGAACATTTTTTCGCCGAGCGTACGGTACTGCTCCACGGTTTCTGTCATTTCCGCGATCTCCGCCTGCAGGCTGCTATCGGCCGCCACCATGGCAGCCAGTTCGCCCACCAACTGTTCGGAGGCGGCTTGAGCCTTGTCCAGGGACTCCATGTCCGCATTCAGAGCGGCGTGAAAATACCAATACTGCATCGCACCCATATGTTGCTGGGCGACCGTAACGCGTTCGGACAGCTTGCCCAACGCCCTTTGCTGGTCAATGAGCTCGGACTGCTCATCAATGGCAACCATTTGGCCGGCGATGCCGCGTGCCTGCTGATCAACACTGTCACCAATGCCGGCTATGCGCTGGTAAACCAGGGCCGATGACGCAACGGACAGGCCAATCAACAGGGTAAACAACAGGATCACCCGGGAACGGATGGTCAATTCTAATCGGGGGAATGCCATAGCGAGCTCACTCAGTTCGTAACGTAATGCCGGCGTGTCCAGCCCCGCATGTCATCCAGCCTTTCAAGCCGACCTGCAGCCTCCTTGAGCGTGGACGCTATGGGGTAATCATCGGCCAGCATGCCGTCAAAGCGGATGGTCATCAGATCCCAGAAGCGTTTCATCTCAGGAATGTTGGGCATGATTTCCCCACGACTGGCGGAGCGGAAGGTATGGTCAATAAACGGGTCTTCGCTGAGGGTTTTCACCACTTCCAGATGGGCCACGGCGCCAAGGGGCTTGTCGTCATTCACGGCGTGCAGGCCGGATTCGGTCAGCAGATAGTCCTCCATGAACTGACGGGCCAGTTCATGGTTGGTGGATACCGCGCTGATCCCCGCGGCCAGCACGCCCACAAAGGGTTTTCCAGGTTCACCGCTGACAGTGGGCACGTCGGCTATGCCCACGTTTATACCGGCGTCCCGTATCTCACTCCAGGCCCAGGGACCGTTAATGATCATCGCAGTCTGACCGGCCTTGAAGCCGTCCATCATGGTGCCGTAATCCGCATCTGCCGACAGCACACCGGAATCCAGCAAGTCTTTTATGCCTGCCACGGCACCGACAGCGCCATCTGTGTCCACACCAACATCGGAGAGGTCGTAAACCTGGTTTTCCAGGCCGAAACTGTACCCACCGGATCCGGCGAACACTGGCCAGGAAAAATACACATTCTTGTAGTCCCAGGAGATGGCCTCAATACCCTGTGCGCTCAGTCGTTGATGCTCAGCTTTCACGCCTTTCAGAGTGGCGGGCGGTGTTGAGACCAAATCCTTGTTGTAGAGCAGACTGACCACTTCCATGGCGATTGGGTAGCCATACACCCGATCGCCCACGGAAACCGCCTGCCAGGCAAAGGGTGCAATAGCCTCACGCACCTGCTCGGACGGCTCGATGGGGCGCAGGTGGCCCTCATTGATCCAGCTTCCAAAACGATCATGGGGCCAGATCACGATATCGGGCGCCTTGGAGGAATAGCCATAATGGTCGTACTCGGAGGTGAGATCGTCCGGCGTCTCCACGGTCACAGGAATGCCGGTTTCGGCTTCGAAGCGTCGACCAACCTCAGCCAGCCCTTCATACCCCTTGTCGGAGTTGATCCAGATAAGCAATTCACCGCGTTCAAAGGAGAATGCCGGTGCAGAAAAGAAAACACAGGAAAGCACAAGAGCCAGGAGAGGTCTGATCATAGGTATCGCCCTGTTGTTATTGTTTGAGCGTTGGGAATCCCATGCCTCAAATGAGACATGCCACTGGCAGTTTATGCAGGAGGCGAGGGTCGGCGCGTCATACGCGTGCAAACTTTAAGGGGATGAGATGAGGGGCGTAAGCGAGAGTGGGCCGAAAGCCCACTCTCGGCTCGCTATAACGGAAGGAGTAACTGAATACCGAATGAAGTCTGGCTGCTCACCTTTATGTCACGATCAAGGCCACTGCCGGTTACACCGGACTGGCGGGCATCGATGACCGTGTGTCGCAGGAACAGGCCCGCGGACAATGGTCGGTCACCGCCACCAGGCCCAGCGCCTAATGTTGTCAGGACACCCACTTCGGCGCCCCAGGCAAACCGGGTATTGCTGTCATCGGTGATGTCATCACTAAAACGAATCGCTCCCAGTCTTGGTCCAGCATAGACAGCGCCACTACCATCTTCCTGACGCCAGAGAAGATCCACTCCGCCCAATGCTTCCAGCAACCCCGCATTATCCCACTTTGCATGCCCCAGGGTCCCGGTTACCCGATAACCTTGACCAGAATGGTCACCCTCATAGGCTGCCAAAACCGAACCAGACAGCGTTGTGCCGTGATCCAGGTTGGAAAAAGCCGCACCTGGTCCTTCGATGTCTGCAGCCAGGGACGAGCCGCCCAATTGGGCGCCCACGAAGAGAGCACCGCTGGCTGCCGCAACACTGGCCGGAGCCAAGATGGCCCCGACCAGAAGAGAGGCGACCAACCACTGCCGACGCTTATCGCTGGGCATAATAGTTTCCCCGGACCAACTCCGCCGTTCCGGCCAGAACCGTTACAAACTTGCGGTCCCCCTGCTGTTCATGGCGTACCGTAATCCTCGAATCTTCCGACGGGCTGGTCAGCTCATCACCCCTGAAGACCTCCACTTCATCTCCCGGTTGCAGGAACAATCTCGCATTGTTCGGTTCCTCGTCGAACCCCCCACCACAGGCGGAAAGCAACATCATCACAATCAACGCACTGGCGCGGAAAGCGTGACGAACGGACTCACAGGCTATTGAATTCATCATCATCTCCTCAGAACCGGATCGGCCGCGTCACGCGGGTTTCGATGGTAATAGTATGCTTACCGGACTCGCTCTCAACCTCGACAGTGTTGCCGGCCTCGAACAGGCTTTCACGACTTGTGGGCATTTCCACGCTCTGGCAGGTCAGTGTATCGGGATCGTATGTTCCGAAGCCTGTGCCGGCTTCACCGTTACCGAAGGTTTCCACCCAGGCACACACATCACTGCCGTCTAGCCTCACGCGGCTGCGCAGATTGCCATCCTCGTTCAAGCTGGTGAAGGCACCGGGAACCCGGATGTCCGCTTCAGAGCGCTCACCCAGGCGATTGATCAACCGATGGTTGGCGCTGCCGTCAGCACTGGCGGTTGCTTCAAGGGAACGGCCGTTTGCGGATGCACGTGTCACCACCCGGGCATCACCATCATCGTCACGCTCCATGACCGTGGATGAGCCTGGCAGGTAACTGAAGGCACGGGTGGATGCCCCGCCCGCGGCCACTTCATGCCGAACCTCGCCATTACCCAGTAGCTCTGTCAGTAACGTGGCGTCGGTTTCGTCAACCACGGTTACCACGCGGTCGTTGAAGAACAACGACAGGCTGCCTGGGATAAGGGAACGGGCCTGGTTATCCCGCATGTCAACACGTCCTGACAGTCGATGGACCGATGTGCCGTCGAGGCGAATCCTGGCCGACAGTTCGCCCCCAGGCAGCGAACGAGACGCATTGATGCCATCACCATTCACCGCGGGACTGACGAATACCGACTCGTTGCCGTTGGACAGGTCCGTAACCTCCAGCCGACTGATGATGGGTTGTCCACTCGCCGCCCCTAATATCTCGCCGGCACGATTCAACTCGTTACCGTCGGGGTCCAGATCGCGGCCACCGGTAGTTGCCTGATCGCCATCAATGATGAGAATCGAACCGGCTGGCAGATTGGTGGTATTGGCGCTACCGTCGATATACTCCACCTGACCATTACTGGCCACACGAGCCATGTGCTCGACGCCAGCGTTCGGATAAGGCTGATCAAGGGCGATGTAACCATCGACCATCACCATGCCCACGGAACCACCTTGACGAACCGTTACACCTGAAGAAACCGGCGTAATGATGCCATCCGCGTACTGGCTGACAGCGCTGACTGTTCCAGCGGGCGTCACACGATACTCTACAGCGGTCGTTTCGCTGCCACTGGTCGCCTCACCCCTCAGTGAAACCGTGCCGTCGGCAGCCAGCTCAATGTCCGCGGGCACCATATCGAACTGGACAGCCGTGGTTTCAAGTACGGCACCGTCCGCCGAATAGCGGGTTCCGGAGACCAATACCCTTTCCATGACTGACTGGACGATCGTCATTTCGCTACTGCCACCGTCACTATTCTCGATGACCACTTTGCTAAGCATGTCACCCCCAGCCAGGGCCGTGACAATCAGTTCGGCGGCATCGCTGGTCAGCTTGCTGACTGGATCGGCATCACCGGCCTGGCCGAACACCGCGATTGTTGTCTCGCCAGAGGGAGACACGGCAACGGTTTGCTCACTGCCGTCAGATTGCGAGAAGGTCAGCGTTTGCCGCCCGGACGCATCGGGCGATTCTGTCGCAGGCAGCGGTGCCTGGGGATCATCCACGAGAACTGACACACTCCGCTTTTCGCCAGCGGCGTCCACGAAGGTGGCTTCGTAAAGCGCCTTCGAGGGTTGATCGTCGGTGTAGGACGGCCATTTGTCATTGCCTACCTCAACGACAGGGTTATCCGAGTCGACGACAGGAATGTCCGCGCCCTCATCCGACCCTGGCGTCACCGGGCTTTCAGGAGAGCCCTGACCACCGTCGTCGGAACCACCGGAATTGCCGGTTACCCGAACGCTAAAGGCTGCCAGCTCCGAAGACTCATCGCCGTTGCTTACGCTGATCACGATGCCACCATAACGGCCCACATCGTCCAGTTCCGGTGTGCCGCTAACACGACCATTCTGTTCATCGAACGTTGCCCATGCGGGCAGGTTGACGACACTGAAGGTCAGTGGGTTGCCATCGGTATCGGTCACCACCGGGGTGAAACGATACGCGTTTCCGGCTGAAACGGTCGAGGTCGGCGAGCCGGAGATCTGTGGCTGATCCGGAACCGGTGCTACCACGAGACGGACCACAGCCAGGCGGGATCTGCGGCCGAAATCGTCTGCCACCGTATAGGTAAATCGGTCTTCACCGTAGAAATTTTCCCCTGGCGTGTAGCTGACTGTGCCACCGGCACCTACGGACAAGGTGCCATTCAACGGTTGCTGTTCAACCTGCAGTGACGCCGTATCCAGAGTACCGTTGAGGTCTTGGTCATTAGTCAGAGGTGACAAGCTGGTATCGTTGTCCTCGGCTACCGTCACGTCACGATCATTGGCCAAAGGCCGGTTGTTACCTGGCTGGTCGGTTACCGTGACAGTGGCTGGGCCAGATACTTGGCCATCCTCATCCTGAACGGTATAGGTGAAGGTATCGGAGCCATCGAAGGTGTCATTCGGGGTATAGCGGAAAACGCCGGCCCCGGTGTCCAGTGTTACCAGTCCCTGAGCAGGGCTATCCACTACACTCAGGGTTGCCGGGCTCAACGCCAAGCCCAAACCACGGTCATTGCCTAGCACGTTGATTGCGATAGTTGCACCGTCCATGGCCTGAACCTGATCGTTTCCAGCCACCGGCACACCCGCAAGACCAACGTTGATCGTGACAAGTGCTGATTCCGACACCAGTCCACGATCATCACGGACGGTGTAGTGGAAAGCGTCCTCGCCCCGGAAGTCCGCGTCCGGCATGTAAGCAATTGCACCTGTGGCTGGGTCAACCTCGGCCACACCGTGGCGCGGCAGACTGCCCAGTTCAACAGTGCCACTGGCAAGCGCGCTACCTGTGGCTTCGTCGTTTGTGAGCACATTCACCGCAATCTCAGCGGCCATCTCAGTGTCGGCAGAATCATCCCGCGCAAGCGGCGCTATGGCGCCATCAGCCACGTTGATATACAGACGGGTCACTGCGGAGCGGACACCGTTTGCATCGGACACGGTATAGGCAAGGCTTTCCACACCCTCGAAATCACTCTCCGCGGTGTAGGTTAACTTCCCATCGGCCCACTGTGCCGTGCCGTGATGGGGGCGGAGGATCAGTTCGGCGCTTTGCGGGTCCAGACTCACACCCGAGGTTCCGGCGTAATCGTTATCCAGCGGCGCAAGAGTCACCGTGCCACCCGGAACTACTGTAGCAACATCCCCACGAGTGACTGGAGGAAGGCCGGCCGGCTCGACAATCAGGCTGACCGTCGCCGCATTGGATTGGCCACCGAACTCGTCCTCCACCACGTAGGTGAAGCTGTCCGGGCCAGTGTAGTCGGTTTCCGGCTCATAGGTTACGGCTCCCGTGCCGGTCTCGACTGACACACGGCCGTGGGTCGGTTGGGCAACAACCCGCACGCTGGCCAGATTCAGGCGCCCTTCCTCGTCGCGATCGTTCGCCAGAACATCCAGCGCCAGGCGAGCGCCCTGGTCAAGGTTCGCGCTGTCGTTGTCAGCTTCCGGTGCCTGGTTCCCAACGGTAAAGCGGAAGGCAGTATCGCCCACGATGCCTGCCCAGCCATTGCCGGCTGCATCTTCCAAACTGTTCGCGGCGAATGTTACGTAATACTCGTGCGTTGGCACCAAGACCTCGTCCAGGGCAATAGTGACCTGAGCATCGTCTATAGACACTTGTGTGTCCGTAATGACAAGGCGTGTGTGCTCGACGCCGTCGGTGGCATCCTGGACCACCAATTCACCAACACCTGCAAACACGGGCTCGTCAAACGTCAGTGACAAATCACTCTGATAAGGAACGTCACTGGCGCCTGCTGCCGGCACAGAGCTCTGGAGAACCGGGACTGAGCCGTCGAACGCGAGAATCAGTGGATCAGAGGCTTCACTGGCATTACCTGCCTCGTCCTCGGCAACGCCCGCAAGCAATTCAATGGTTACATCGCCATCACCCGCAGCTTCAACCGTCAGTTCAAACAAGCCGTTGCCGGAGTCAGTAAACCCGGTAACAGAGCCGTTGTTGACTGATAGATCTCCGGACACGAAACCGGTAACGGTTTCACCGAAGTCGACCGTCACGCCAATAGGCGCGTTGGTAACGTCTGCCGTCACATCCGTGGTGATAACAGGCACCGGTGCTGTACCGTCATAGACTCGGCTGAGCTGAGTTGCTGCCGTAGAATCGTTACCCGCTGCATCCTGCGCAACGCCAGCACCAACATCCACGGTGACAGTACCATCATCGGTGGGCGTAATGGTGGCCGTATAACTGGCCCCGCTACCGGAAAAACTTCCCACAGTGGCATTGGACACCGTGATGTCCCCGACCGCAAAACCATTGACTGGCTCATCGAACGTGATGGACACCGTGAACTCGGCATGGGTCACCGGATCCGCCGCCGAGTCCAGAGTGACAGAGGCCGCCGTCGCATCCAGGGTGGCTGTTGTAGTGACTGAAGAGGACTGGTTACCAGCCTCATCCGTCAGCGCAACAGACAAGGTAAGCGTTCCATCACCAAGATTTCCGACATCCAGACCAGTAATCTGCTGGGCGCCATCAGACACGGTGCCCGTCCCGGTGACTGGGGTGCCTCCCCCGTTACTGGAAATACTGTAGCTGTAATCGGCCCCCACTTCTGCACCCGCAAATGTGAAACTGACAGAGTCCGATTCGGACGCGTTCAGGGTACTGTCATCAAAGCTAACCGAGTAGCCAGACGGCGCTACCGCATCTACAAGCACACTACTGGTGTTACCCAACGAGTTCAGGGTGGTATTCAGATCGTTCCCCGCGCTGTCCTGTAGCGTGCCACCATTCAGATCGACCACTGCCGAGACGGCCACGCCGTCCGCATCTTCATCTCCCGACTGCACTGTGTATCTGAACGCCAGGGCGGAAGTTCCACTGCCACTCAGATAACTGGCGTAGCGGGTGGTACTTCCTACCGTCAGCGGGATTCGCGGTGTTCCGCCAGCGGTATTGACCGTCACGTTCTCGCTGGTATTAACGGTGAAATCCAGGTTCTCGCCTGCAACATACAGGTCGTTTGACGGTACCGAGACGCTGCTGACAGTCGGGGCCACTGCATCCACCAGAACGGAACCGGTACTCCCCACTGAGTTCAGAGTTGTATCCAGATCGTTACCGGCGCCATCCTGCAGGGTTCCGCCATTGGCCTCCAGAGCACCGACACTGATGCCATCCGCATCAAGGTCGCCCGCCTGGAGGGTATAGCGGAATGTCAGGGCACTGGTGCCGCTACCAGAAATATAACTGGCGTAGACGACCGAGCCACCAATCGTCAGGGAAAGGCGTGGAGTGCCACTCGCCGTGTTTACGGTCATCGGCTGGCTGGTATTGACGGTGAAATCCAGATTCTGCCCGGTTGCATACGTACCGTTGGAGGGAACGGAAACGCTGTTGATGGTCGGGGTTACACTGGCGGTTAACTGACTACTGTCCGCAGCGGTCAACGCGCCGGAAGAGGCCCGCAGATTGAAAGTTTCATCACTGGATCCGGACGCAGTGTAAGTGGCCTGAAAACCGGTAAAGGTCGCGGTGCCAGAACTGGGTGTCAGGGTGACAGTAGACCCATTACCATCAGTGTCGCCCGTCCCCGTCAGGCTAGCGCTTCCGGCTCCGTTGACTTCCGCAAGCGTTATGTCGGTCGAGTATCCGGTATCGGGAACGTTATTGCCGTCAACGGCCGATATAACCGGGACAGTGGTAAAGGCGGTAGCCACACCACTCGTTAACGTGGTGGGAGCAGGCTGATTGTCGAAGATCAGCTTTGTGGCCACGACGTCGGAAGTGACGGCATTGGCATCGACTGTTGGCAGATCACTGCCAACACCGGCTTGATCGTCGGCCGTCAGAGTGAAACTCTGCTGGTCAGCGGTGGCGGAGTAAGTCAGACCCGTAAAGGTTGCAACACCATTGACGGACGCCTGGGTGTTGTTTGACATTGATCCCGCACTGGCTTCCACCAGGGTGATTGTTTCAGTGAAATCAGCATCTATGTTGCCGAAGGCATCACGAGCGACCACCACAGGCTGGGTGGTCAGTGCACTGCCGGAAACCGAACCAGAAGGCTGAGTTGCAAATGCCAGTTGCGAAGCCACTACTTCAATGGCTGTTCCGGTGCCGTTGGTAACCGTGGAGGTGGAGCCCATCTGGGTGCCAGAGCCGCCTACCGTGAGATCGGTATCGCCATCCACCGACAGGATGACCGTTCGATCTTCGGTCAGGCCGGTATTGTCGTTGTAGTAAGCGTTGACGGTGTAGGTTTCGCTGGCTCCATGTGCAACAGAAACACCCAACGAGGAGAAAGTAATCGTATCGGAGCCCCCATTGTAGGTGCCCGTTACGTTGCTTACATCCGGCCCATTAAGCCGCCAGGTGATCTTTGAACGCTCCGTATCCGAGCTGCTCCCGGAGACGTTCAAGGTGATTTCGGTGACATTCAGGGGGAGGTTGTCACTGGTGCCTCCGTCTGCAAGAGTGAAGTCAAACACATTGACGGTCTCGGCCACCGTATCGACCGTAGTAAACAGTGCAACCGGCTCAGCAACGCCTGCCGCAGTGATCAGGCTGCCATCACTGTCACGGAGAGTTGTCACATCTATTTTTGTGGGGCTCCCCAAATTCGGCACACCATCTTCCGACACCACCCACAAGTCATAGGATGTCCCGGCCGACAAACCTGTAATGTCATCGGTGAAGTCCACACCATTGGAGGAGACATTGTAGCTACCGCTAAAAGGAGCAGGGTTGCCTAATCGGTCAGTCCCATTCCGGACGTTGACTGCCAAGGGAGCCGCCGCGCCGTCGGATAGGGCAACCCAATAGGTAACACCAGCCTCGTCTAGGCGGGTAGTCAACGTTGTCTGATTGGCTGTGGTCCCCGAAACCGACGGAGTGCCGTTTTGATAAGATGGCGCAACATTATCGTTCACGGTAATAGCGAACGACTCCTGGTAACTGGCCGTACCGTCGCTAGTTTCAATACACACATCGTAGGAGCCCGATGCCAGACTGCCAGCCGTCTCCAGGTCATCGTTGGCGTTGTCTACCTGGAAGCTCGCATTGTCGTCATCGCCAGAAGCACCGCAGCTACCATTACTTGATGCGCCATTTGAGACAAGGCTGTAATTATGGTTGTCACCGCTGTCTGCATCCGTTGTTGAGAGAGAACCTATGACCGCCCCAGCCCCTGTTGATGACTGGTTGATACTCGCTGATCCAAGAGCGATATCGGTGGGGGCGGTGTTCGGTTCCACTGTTGAGAACGAAGATATTCCTGTGGCGCCTGAGCACGATGATAGATAGAGGGCCAAACTATCTACATTCTTTCCTGAGAATGTGCTCAGGTTAATGGTGTTACTGCTCATAGTTTCTGGAGTGTTGTTCAGGGAAGTAGCAACCGGTGCTCCCCCGGAATAGCCGGCAACATCGACGACACTGCATCCTCCCCCTAATACAAGTGAAGAGAACTCAACCCCTCCGGAGTTGCTAGCCAGATAAATGGCATGAGAGGGTTGGATAGGGTTGAGATAACCGAGCTGCCCGCTGTAACCGCAATGGAATGCACTCGGGGACGTTGTAACGGTGAAGTCACCATTTTCCGACGTAATAGTATTTATGTTTGAGCGGTACCTGCCGCCATTGCTGTCGTTACAAAAATTACGGGGCGAGAAGCTGCCAAGTACCCCAGAGAAGTCCCTCAGAGCTTTTTCGCTGAAGGGCAACGTGGTTTCAATATCCCCACGGACAACTTCAAGAACCCAGTCGCCTCCAAGGCCGGCATTGCCGGTAGGGCTGGATGAGGCCGCCACATCAAGGTGTGTTTCGCGACGAATGATGTCGAGAATACTGTCGTCGCCCGCGGCAACATCACAACCATATAGAAGAAGATCGGCGCCGGGGCGCGTGGCCCCCTCAAAAGCGGCAAGGAAATCAGGGTTATCCTCAAGAGTAGCTTCATCGACTCGCTCATTGCCGAGAATAAGAGCTCCGGCCTGACCATGAGAGATAAGGTGAATAGCCGTCAGATCCCGGTAAGCAGAAAGCACGTCGATGATCTGCTGAAGTCGCCCGCTTCCGTCAGACAGGTGGACTACCTCGGTATCTGGCCTGGTCGCGTAATCAAACCACTCGCTTTGCGGCACTCCGGCGTCAACGAGAACCAACTCCCGCAGCGGCTGCCCCTGTTCTACCTGCAGAAAGTCAGCACTTAGTATTGGCTGATTGATCAAGAATTCGCCTGCAGTTCTCGGCAGCGAGCTCAACGACGGCAACTGAGCAGCGGTATCAGGGATGCCCTGGGCGGTTCGCAGATAGGTCCGAGGCATATAGGTACCCGCCGATGCAGTAGCAGCGGCGGCATACATACCCATAGGCGCCATCAATGCGCCAAGCCCATTCAGGACAGTCTTTTTTTGCATAATTCCTCTCCGCGCCACCACTTGGGGGCGTGCCTAGTTTTTCTTCGGTGCGATGATGTTGGCAGCAGTACCCGTGTTGTCCTGCCAGAAATCCATTTCCTGATATTTCGAAAACAGGTCGGGCGGCAAGATGGTGCGGCGGCTATTGAATTCCACTTTCTTCTTAACGGCATGAAGCCCCTTCACGCCCAGGGTTTCGTCAAATTCAGTTTCTTGGTATTCCACCCTGTCAAAATCATGCTCAAAAGGGGCTTCGCCGATAAACTGATAAATCAGCTCGAGACAACGGCCCGGATGCTGAGTCAGCAAGTCATAATCCAGAAGCAGCAGACGGTCCGAGAACTCCCCGTAGTAGGCCTCTTTCAAAGCTGTCCAGGCAGAGCCAACCGCGCCGCCAGCGCTAATCAAGGCGTCACATCGGCTATAGACGGTCTGGCGATTGCCGGAATTAAACATCCGACTGTAATCAAAGGGGTTTTTTCGGTGGATGACTTCGAAGCTGTCCATAATCCAGGCCGGATTACGAACGCAACAGATCACTTTAAAGTCATCAAACAACTCCACGAGTTGATGGAGGCGGGACGTCCAGTGGCGATTGGTGTCAAAAATAACCGGTCTCTGGCCGACGTCTTCGTAATAGGCGTCAAAGAGTGAACGGCATATGCGCTTACGCCGGGTTTCATCGAAGAAGGTATAGAATTCGCTGCCGGCACCCATCTGCTCCAGAGCGCCATTTATCAACCCTCCGACAGGACTACTCATAGAAGCGTAAAGCCGGGGGTTTTGTCTCAGAATTCCTGCAAGCAACGTCGACCCGGACCGGGGCAGGCCTGAAATGAAATGAAACTGACTGGGGGGCATCACGACTCCCTGAGATGAAGCTACCGTTGCGCTGTTATCACAACGATTTCCTTGGACCTACCACCATTAACTTTCTGTTAGGCGCCAAAGATAGCTCAGTGAGCCGTCACTTTCCCCTCTACAAAGGTAATATTTAGTAATTTTTTATTGGTTTATTAGATTGTCGATAAGTTACTTGCAGTAATCTCCACAATCCGTTGCCGCGCTTCCCGACTCGCCCAGGCCGAATGTGGCGTCACAATCAGGTTGGGAATATCATCCGCCAGCAACGCATTGCCATTTCGGGGCGGCTCCTCCGTCAGCACATCAAAGCCGGCACCGCCAATAGTCCCCGCCCGCAGGGCATCCGCCAGCGCCTGCTCGTCCACCAGGCCGCCACGGCTGGTATTGATCAGCAGCGCCTCCTTTTTCATCATCTTCAGTTCGCGGGCGCCTATCATATTCCGGGTGTCGTCCGTCAGCAGGCAGTGAAGCGACAGCACATCCACTTTGGGCAGCAGCTCATCCAGGGGAATCCGGGGGTAACCATCCACCTCACCAGTTGCCTGTCCGGGCCTTGCGCCAAGCACAACATTCATCCCAAACGCCTTTGCGCGCTCCACAACGCCCTGCCCAAGGTCGCCATAGCCAACAACCCCCAGCGTGCGCCCTTCCAGTTCCATGATGGGATGATCCATCAGGCAGAACATCGAGCTTTGCCCCCAGCGACCGGCCCGCACGTCCTTGTCGTAATCCACCAAGCGCGTGGCCAGCGCGAGAATCAACGCCATGGTGTGTTGCGCCACTGTGGAGCGGCCATAGTTGGTCACGTTCATCACCGTTACGCTGTAGTCTTTCGCCGCGTCCTTATCAATGTTGTTCAGCCCCGTCGCCACCACCGCAACCGTCTTTAGCTCCGGGCTGGCCTCGAAGTGCTCCCGCGACAGCACAACTTTATTCACCAATACCGTGTCGAATCCCCGTATGCGCTCCTGCACCTGCTCGGGGGACGTTCGCGGATGTTTGACCATCTCCCCGGTCACTGCCTCAATCGGCGAGAGGTCCACATCGTTACCCAGTGTGTCTGCGTCCAGAAATACGGCTTTCATTCGTCGTTCCTTATTCATGAAGTTTTTGGCCGACCAACAGAGCCCCAGATTAAGTTAGACTGAGCGAAACCTCCAATTGGCGAAAAGGGGAACACACATGGAACATCAGTTCTGGCACGAACGCTGGGCCAAGAAAGAAATCGGCTTCCACGAAGGCACCGTCAATCAGTACCTCCATGACCACTGGCCAGAGCTCGCCGGCAATGGCACCGGTACCGTGCTCGTTCCCCTGTGCGGAAAGGCCCATGACATGTGGTGGCTCCATGACCGCGGCCACGCTGTCATCGGCGTGGAATTGAGTGACGTTGCCTGCAAGGACTTCTTCGAAGAGGGCCAGGAGAAAGCGAAGGTTCACCCGGGTGAACCCTTCACCAAATTTGCCCACGACGATCTCCAGCTTTGGTGCGGCGACTTTTTCCAGTTGGTCCCGGAGGACCTGAAGCACGTTCGGCTGGTGTACGACCGTGCTGCCCTGATCGCCCTGCCACCCCACATGCGCCAGGATTATGTCGACCACCTGACCGCCGTGATTCCGGATGGCACCCGCATACTTCTGATCACCCTGGACTACGACACCGACATCAAGGGCCCGCCGTTCAATGTCAGTGACGAAGAAGTACTGAAACTATACTCCGCTGATTACGAGATCGAACATATACTCACCAATACGCTGGCAAAAGATCACCCTTTTACCAAGCGTAAAGGGCTTGCTGGCGCGACGGAGAGTGTGTTCCGTCTCAGAAAGCGCTGATACACAATTTAATGAACCTTAACGCTTTTACTCCTGTCCAAGTCCCGAAGCTTGAACTAAGCTCACAGTAACAAGACCGACATAAACGCGTCAGCGTAAATCGGTCTGTTACTCCCTTTACTTCCACCCATAACCATAACGACCGCCTGGAGCGGCGGACCCAACAGCAACGGGGATATTGTGTGAACTAAAAGCTGTCTTTTCATGGCAAGAGAGCAAGCGAGGGGCCATCTATGAGCATAATGCAGCATTTCAAAGACCGGTATGAAGCAACTCAAGAAGAAGAATACACTCTTGAGGAATACCTGGAGATCTGCAAAAAGGACCCGGCGGCATACGCCACTGCCGCAGAAAGGATGTTACTGGCCATCGGCGAGCCGGAGCATATCGACACATCCCGTGACTCCCGGCTGTCACGTATCTTTTCCAACAAAGTGATCAAGCGTTACCCGGAATTCTCCGAGTTCTATGGCATGGAAGAGGCCGTGGAAAACATCGTCTCCTTCTTCCGCCACGCTGCCCAGGGCCTGGAAGAGAAGAAACAGATCCTCTACCTGCTTGGCCCCGTCGGTGGCGGCAAGTCCTCTCTCGCTGAAAAACTCAAGTCACTGATGCAGAAAGTGCCCTTCTATGCGATCAAGGGCTCACCCGTTAACGAGTCGCCACTAGGCCTGTTCGATCCCGCTGAGGATGCGAGTATTCTGGAAGAGGAATACGGCATTCCGTCCCGCTACCTCAAGTCCATCATGTCGCCCTGGGCGGTAAAACGCCTGCACGAGTACGGCGGCGACATCAGTCAGTTCCGTGTGGTGAAGATGTACCCGTCGGTACTGGACCAGGTGGGTGTATCCAAGACCGAGCCGGGCGATGACAATAACCAGGACATCTCCGCCCTCGTAGGCAAGGTGAATATCCGCATGCTGGAAGACTTCTCCCAGGATGACCCGGACGCCTACAGCTTCAGCGGCGGCCTGTGCAAGGCCAACCAGGGCCTGATGGAATTCGTGGAAATGTTCAAGGCGCCTATCAAGGTGCTGCATCCGTTACTGACCGCCACCCAGGAAGGCAACTACAACACCACCGAAGGCATGGGCTCCGTGCCGTTCGACGGTATTATCCTGGCCCACTCCAACGAGTCCGAGTGGCAGACCTTCCGTAACAACAAGCACAATGAGGCCTTCCTTGACCGGGTGTATATCGTCAAGGTGCCCTACTGCCTGCGCGTGACGGAAGAGATTGATATTTATCGCAAATTGCTGCGCGACAGTTCCCTTTCCGGCGCCCCCTGCGCACCGGACACCCTGGATATGCTGGCGCAGTTCTCCATCCTGTCGCGGGTCAAAGAGCCGGAAAACTCCAGTATCTTTTCCAAGATGCGGGTTTACGATGGCCAGAACATCAAGGATACCGACCCCAAAGCCAAGTCGATCCAGGAATATCGCGATTCAGCCGGCGTGAATGAGGGCATGGACGGACTGTCCACCCGTTTCGCGTTCAAGATTCTGTCCAAGGTCTTCAACTTCGACACCACGGAGGTGGCGGCTAACCCGGTTCATCTGCTCTATGTGCTGGAAAAACAGATTGAGCAGGAGCAGTTCCAGGCCGAGACCCACGACCGCTACCTGCGGTTTATCAAGGAGTTCCTGGCGCCTCACTACGTTGAGTTTATTGGCAAGGAAATCCAGACGGCTTACCTTGAAAGCTACAGCGAATACGGCCAGAACCTGTTCGATCGCTACGTCACCTATGCCGACTTCTGGATTCAGGATCAGGAATACCGTGATCCGGAAACCGGGGAAATTCTCGACCGCTCGTCCATTAACGACGAACTGGAGAAAATCGAGAAGCCGGCCGGCATCAGCAACCCGAAAGACTTCCGCAACGAGGTGGTCAATTTCGTGTTGCGGGCACGGGCGAACAACCAGGGTCGCAACCCGTCCTGGCTCAGCTACGAAAAACTGCGCAGCGTGATCGAGAAGAAAATGTTCTCCAATACCGAGGACCTGCTGCCGGTTATTTCCTTCAATCCGAAGGCCAGCCAGGAGGATCAGAACAAGCACAAGCAGTTCGTCGAACGTATGGTCGATCGAGGCTACACGGAGAAACAGGTCCGCCTCCTTGCGGAATGGTACCTGCGGGTTCGTAAGTCTCAATAAGTCAGCCTTCATACGCTGAACTGGAGTGAAACTATGGGTATGACCCACGTAGTCGACCGGCGACTGAACGGCAAGAACAAGAGCGCGGTAAACCGGGAACGTTTCCTGCGCCGTTACCGCCATCACATCAAGAAGGCCGTGGCGGACGCGGTTCACCGGCGCTCCATTACGGATATTGAGCGTGGTGAGAATGTCAGTATTCCGTCCAGGGATACTGACGAACCAATCTTCCACCATGGCCAGGGCGGCAAGCGGGAAATGGTCCACCCCGGCAACAAGGAGTTCGTGACGGGTGACACGGTGCCCAAACCCCCGGGCGGTGGCGGCGGAGGCCAGGGACAGGGCCAGGCCAGCCCGGATGGCGAAGGCATGGATGAGTTCGCCTTTCAGATTACCCAGGAAGAATTCCTCGACTTTCTGTTTGATGATCTGGAACTTCCCAATCTCGCCCGTAAAAAGCTGAAAGACACCGAGGCGTTCAAATACGTTCGCTCCGGCTTTTCAACCCAGGGCATACCCGCCAAGCTGGACGTGGTTCGCTCATTGCGGGGCGCCCATGCCCGACGTCTTGGCCTCGGTGGCGCGCGCCGCAAGAAAATCCGCCGAATGGAGGAAGAGCTGGCCGCGCTGAAAAGCGCGCCGGAGGATCTGGACCCGGCCTTCAGCCACGAGGACCAGATCAAAGCCCTGGAGGATGAGATTGCCGATCTCAAGGCCAATGTCCGGCGTATCCCGTTCATTGACGAGATTGACCTGCGGTACCGCCAGCACGTGAAGAAGCCCCAGCCAGCCACCAGTGCCGTGATGTTCTGCCTGATGGATGTGTCCGGGTCGATGACCCAGATGCACAAGGACATCGCCAAACGTTTCTTCATCCTGCTGTATCTGTTCCTGAAGAAGAACTACAAGAAGATCGAAGTGGTCTTCATCCGCCACCACACCAGCGCCAAGGAAGTGGACGAGGAAGAGTTCTTCTACTCACGGGAAACAGGCGGCACCATCGTATCCAGTGCTCTGAAACTGATGCACAAGATCATCGAGTCCCGCTACTCCCCTGCGGAGTGGAACATCTATGCCGCCCAGGCTTCGGACGGTGACAACTGGAACGATGACTCTCCCATCTGCAGCAAGTTGCTGGCCGACAGCATCCTGCCTTTGGTGCAGTATTACGCTTATGTGGAGATCACGCCCCAGGATCACCAGATGCTCTGGTACGAATACGAGAAAATTCAGGAGCGGTTCCCGCAGAGCTTCGCGCTGCAACAGATCGCCGACCCTGGTGAAATCTATCCGGTCTTCCGCCAGTTGTTCGAGAGGAAAGCCGCATGACCGACACCATCGACAGACCCAACGAGCCGAAAACCCGGGAACCTATCTCGACCAGTTCCGAGTGGACCTTCCCGCTGATCGAGAAATACGACGAGGAAATCGCCAAATGCGCGGCGGAGTTCGGTCTCGACACCTACCCCAATCAGGTGGAGGTGATCAGCGCCGAACAGATGATGGATGCCTACAGCTCCGTCGGTATGCCCGTGGGTTACCACCATTGGTCTTTCGGCAAGCAGTTCCTGTCTACCTCCAAAGGGTATCAGCGGGGGCAGATGGGGCTTGCCTACGAGATCGTGATCAACTCCGATCCTTGCATCGCTTACCTGATGGAGGAGAACACCCTGCCCATGCAGGCATTGGTGATTGCCCACGCTTCCTATGGCCACAACTCGTTCTTCAAGGGCAACTACCTGTTCCGCACCTGGACCGACGCCAGCGCCATCATTGACTATCTGGTATTCGCCCGTAACTACGTGGCCGAGTGCGAGGAGCGTTATGGCCTGGATGCGGTGGAAGAAATCCTGGATTCCTGCCACGCGCTGATGAACTACGGCGTTGACCGCTACAAACGCCCCGCGCCGATCTCTGCCGCCGAAGAGCTGCGCCGGCAAAAGGAACGCGAGGAATATCAGCAGCGCCGGCTCAACGATCTTTGGCGCACCATCCCCAAAATGGGCGAGGATGACGACCCGGTGAGCCGCAAGAAGCGCTACCCGGAAGAACCCCAGGAAAACATCCTCTACTTCATCGAGAAGAACGCGCCACTACTGGAAACCTGGCAGCGGGAAATCATCCGTATCGTTCGAAAGCTGGGGCAGTACTTCTACCCGCAGCGCCAGACCCAGGTGATGAACGAAGGCTGGGCCACCTTCTGGCATTACACCCTGCTGCACCGGATGTACGACAAGGGCTTGGTGAACGACGGTTTCATGATGGAGTTTCTGCAAAGTCATACGGCCGTGGTTTACCAACCACCGTTTGACAGCCCCTGGTATTCGGGCATCAACCCCTACACTCTGGGTTTTTCGATGTTCACCGACCTGCGGCGGATCTGTGAGAATCCCACCGACGAGGACCGCGAATGGTTCCCGGACTTTGCCGGTTCTGATTGGCTGGAAACCCTGCATTTCGCCATGAAGAATTTCAAGGATGAGAGTTTCATCCAGCAGTTCCTGTCCCCAAAAGTGATGAGGGATCTGAAGCTTTTTGCCATTCAGAACGATGATGAGGAAGACGTCTACCGGATCACCGCCATCCACGATGACCCCGGCTACCGCAGCCTTCGGGAAAAGCTGGCACGGCAATACAACCTGAGCTACCGCGAACCCAATATCCAGGTCTGGAATGTGGATGTCAGGGGGGATCGATCACTGACCCTGCGGCACATCCCCGTCGACAGGGTTCCACTTGGCGACGACACTGACGAGGTGCTTCGTCACGTGCATCGTTTGTGGGGCTTTGATGTCCACCTTGAAAGCGTCGACAACGGCGTGGTCATGGAGGAGTGCCACTGCCCGCAACGGGAACCGGACGACGCGGATTGAATGTCGCTATTAATTGTCAGAATGCCCACTCCAGCCCGGCATAGAAAGTTCTGCCGGGCGCGGGTTCATAGTAGCCGCGATCTTCTATAGGCCTGTCTGCATTGGCATTGATGCGGATATTGCTGAAGTAATCCTCATCCAGAAGGTTGCGGATACCGCCGTAGACGCTGAATTTCTGACTGCCCACGCGAACGCTGTCACCGGCCCGAATCCCCAGCAGCCAGTAGTCACTGACCCTGGTCTGGTTGCTGTTCTCGGCGTACAGGTCACCCACGTACTGCCACTCCAGGGCAGCAAACCGTTGCCCGTCACCGCGCCACTCAACCTCCGTAACCCATTGCTCCTGCGGTAACCCCGGCAGGCGATTGCCATCGGCGTCATTGCCCTGTTCGTCGGTAAAGTCCTTCAGCGTGTAGTCCGCCAGGGTCACGGCACTGGTTACCCGCCAGGTGTAGGAGATATCCCACTTCAGGCCGAGCTCCACCCCATTCCGTTCTGTGCGCCCTGCGTTTTCGTAGAAGGTACGGTTATTGATCTCATAGGGCAGGATTTCGTCGTCCACCCGGATGGAGAACAGTGCCAGGTCATAACGGACCCCCTGCCCCAGGCCGCCGCGTATACCGACTTCCCGGTTAAGCGCCTGCTGGGGCTCAATGTCTGGATTGAAGCCACCGCTGCCGTCGGGATTGGCAAACTCCGTGAAGGTGGGTGCTTCAAAGGCCGTGCCCACTGTGGCGTAGAACTGCTGGCGTGGCGCCAACCGATAGCTGACTCCTGCAAAACCACTGAATTCCCGATAGGTGCGGCTGCCGGAATCGTCTCCGTCACTGATCCTGTGGTCATCCACCGACAGCCGCAGGCGATCAAACCGGGTGCCCAGAGACACGTTCAGGCGCTCCGTCAATGCCAGGTCACCCTGGGCAAACACCGCGGCGGTAGTGCCGTTCTGGGTTTCGTCCTGGGTTTGTCCGGTGACATCACCGTTAAACGACACCGAATAGCGCCGGCGTTCATCAACCTGGCGATGAAGGTCAACGCCCACCACCCAGGTCAGCGGAAGGCCCGCTACCTTGCTGCCCTGCTGGTAATCCGTACTGACGCCGTAGAACTGCCGGTCGTAGGCAATTCGGCTGGGGCCGGGAAACGGCAGTTGCTGGGCAAAATCACGGTGCGTAAAAAAGGTACTAACGGCCAGGTCCCCAGTACCCATCTCGGCGGTTTCATACAGCAACCCAAGCGTCTGCTGGTCAACGTCCTGGCCGGCGTCGAGCCGTTCGGCATTGGCCGTCGCCTGGCGGCGATCCTGTTCCACCTGGCTCGCTGTCAGGCCGGCGGGGTCTTCTGCTTTTGGCGTGTGCAAGGCATTGAAGGTGGCCGTTAAACGCTGCCCGGCTCCCCAACCATGAGACACCCGCCCATTGAAAAGGCCTTTCTCAACCTGGCTCTGATCGCGGTAACCGTTGTAGTTAAGCCAGGACGCAGTTGCGATGCCACTCGTCGCCCCCTCACTTCCGTTGGCCTGGAACGTGGTTTTGTAATTGTCGTTGCTTCCCACATCCTGACGCAGGCGCGCGCCCGGCGGCATTTCGTCTCCACGGGCCGTGGTAATGTCGATCACCCCACCGGAGGCGTTACCGTACTGAACCGACGACGGCCCGCGAATCACTTCAATGCGCTGTGCCGAGTCCAGGTCCACCGCATCAATCTGAGACTGCCCATCGGGCAACGTGTAGGGGATGCCATCCACCTGTATACGAATGCCGCGAATGCCGAATGGCGCCCGGGCACCAAAACCACGGGTGGACAGCCGCAGATTCTGGGCGAAGTTGTAGCGGTTCTGGAAGAACAGGCCAGGGACAGTATCCAGGGACTCGTCCAGTTGCAGCCTCTGCTGGCCCTCCTGGATGTCCGGGGCATTGGTCACGGACACCGCAGCGGGGGTCTCGTAGAGGTCTCTCTCAAGGCGGGGCGACGTCACCTTGATGACATTGTCTTGCGACTCCACGCTTTGCTGCGCATTGGCGGTAGCCCATGTTCCAGCGGATATCAGCGCTGAAAAGACCACAACCAATCTCCTGTGAACGATCACTTTACCTCCTGCTGCCGGTCTAAATTCCGAGTAAATCCACCAACCAGGGCACAATCAATGCCGTCGCAAACGCCGACAGCGCCATCGCCAGCCCCGAAAAAGCGCCCATCTGGGAACTGACCTGAAATGCCCGTGCTGTGCCAATGCCATGGGCCGCCACACCCATGGCGATGCCTTTCACACTGTCGTCGGTGATACGCATCCATTCAAACAGTTTGGTACCGAGCACCGCACCGACAATACCAGTGGCCACCACCAGAACGGCGGTCAGGGACGGAATGCCGCCGATGGTTTCGGAGATCCCCATGGCAACCGGTGCCGTGGCGGATTTGGGCGCCAGGGACACCTGGATCTCAGTGGAGCCGCCAAGAAGCCAGGCAAGCCCAATGGAGCTGCCCGCTGCAATCACAACACCACACACCAGGGAAATGGATACCGGCAACCAGAGTTGGCGCAGCCGGGAAAACTGTTGGTAAAGGGGAACCGCCAGCGCCACCGTGGCAGGCCCCAACAGGAAGTGCACGAACTGCCCGCCTTCGAAGTACTCCTCGTAGGAGGTACCAGTGAGCATCAACAGGGCAATCAGCATCGCCACTGAGGTAACCACCGGATTGGCCAGGGGGCTGGAGTTGGACTTGAGATAGAGCCGATAGGCAAGGCCATAGGCCACCAGCGTAATGGTCAGGCCAAGCAACGGCGACGTTGAAAGATAAACCCAGATATCACGAATGACCGGCTCATTCATCCCGCTGCCCTCCCGCATTTTCGGGTCGGGCAAACCATCGCGAGGTTACCTGCATAATGCCGGCGGTGGCGACCATGGTGATAATAGTGGAGAGAAACAGGGCCAGCGTGATCGGCAGCCACTCATCCGCAATCCGGCCAAAATGACTCATCATGCCAACACCCGCCGGCACGAACAGTAGCGACAGATGGCTGAGCAATGCGCTGGAAGCGTTCTCAAGTGGCTCTGGCGAGGCGCCCCGAATCATCAGCGTCAGGAACAACATCACCATACCCAGCACGGGCCCTGGAATCGGCAGTGAGAGAAGACGAACAGTGACTTCCCCTACCAACTGATACACCAGCAGCAGGGTTATTCCGTTGAGAAAGTTCATGGTGGCGGCTCCCGACAGAAAAAACGGCCCAAGTCAGGAGCATAGCCACTAAGCAGCGCCGTGCCTACCCGGCCTTGGTCTCTGTGCGCGGCGGGGTGGTGGTCGTGATGGTAGTCGCTGGAATCACTTTCCGGCCATAGGCCGCCAGCAGGAAACCGATCGGGAACATCAGCACGCCGTATACCGCTGCGGGAATCGACATGGTGCTGGACTCCAGCAGCGTCAGCGTTACCAACAGGGCAATGGTGCTGTTTTTAATGCCCAACTCCACAGCAACGGCAATGGATTCGCGCTGGGTCAGACCCACGGCGCGGCCCGCCAGGAGCCCCAGGAATATACCGGCAATGTTCAGCAGGAGGGTTGCCGGGCCGGCCTGTCGCAGCAGGTCCCAGATCTGATCGCGTACGCCCCAGATCAAACCGACAACCAGCAACGCCAAAACCACACCCCCGAACACGCTGACTGCGCTTTCAGCACGGCGCGAGAGCTCTGGTGCCCGGGTGCGGAAGATCATCCCAATCGCCACAGGGAACAGGACAATACCCACCAGCATACCTACCGTTCTTCCCACCGGCAGCGTGATGGACTCCTCGGTGCCAGCATAGAGTTGAAGCGCATAGTTGGTGAATAACGGCAGAGTCACGATGGTTATAAGACTGGCGGTGACCGTCAACACGATCGACAGGGCAATGTTCCCCCGGGACAGCAACACGAACAGGTTGGAGGTAGTGCCGCCCGGACAGGCCGCAATGATTACCAGCCCCACGGCAATGGCCGATGACAGGTCGAGCATGGAGGCAATGGCAAAGGCCACCATGGGCATGAGCAGTATCTGGGCAACGGTACCCACCACCATACCTTTTGGAAAAACCGCCACTTGGCGGAAGTCCCTGACCGTCAGGGTCATACCTATACCGATCATGATGATAAACAGGGCAATCGGCAGCCCCGCAGAGATCAGTGGACTCGATTCCACAAAGCCTCCAAGGATTGTTGTTGTGATTAGATTAGCCAGCTAGTGAAAATAGCATAAGCTGCCGAAAAAGAGTGAATATGGATTCGCAACAACATGTAATTGCGCAAAGGGTAGGAATGGGATTGCGCGCAAAAACCTGAACCTTTCAACCTGCTTGTTCGTGTGATTGTCCCGGTTGTTGCGTATACTTTCGAACAACAACTATACGAATCCAAACGCATCAGATTCAGTGCAGTTTGGCAGCTTCATAAAGCAAGAGGACGATCAATGAAACGCCTGGGCACACTGGACGCTTCCTGGTTGGCGGTGGAATCGGAAGACACCCCGATGCACGTCGGCAACCTGCAGATTTTTTCACTACCGGAAGATGCTCCGGAGACGTTTCTAAGAGACATGCTCGCCCGCATGAAAGCAGATGCCGATGTAGCGCCACCCTGGTGCTACAAGCTCGCCTTTTCGGGGTTCCTGGGCCGCCTGGTCGCCCCGTCCTGGAAGATCGACAAGAAGCTGGATCTCGACTACCACGTTCGACACTCGGCGTTGCCGCGCCCCGGCAGTGAACGGGAACTTGGCATCCTGGTATCCAGGCTGCATTCCAACCCGCTGGATTTTTCCCGCCCGCTGTGGGAATGCCACATTATCGAGGGCCTGGAGAACAACCGTTTTGCCCTCTACACCAAGATGCATCACTCCATGATTGATGGCATCAGCGGTGTTCGGCTGATGCAGCGGGTGCTCAGCGAGGACCCCGGTGAGATTAATATGCTGCCGCCATGGTCGGTACGCCCGGAGCGGACACGGGGCAGCAAGACAGATTCCGAAGCCAGCATTTCAGCCGCCCTGTCCCAGGCCATGGAAGCCCTGAGAATTCAGGCCGACATGGCACCGAGGCTCTGGAATGCGATGAACCGCCTGATCCAGTCCGCACGGCACCCGGAAGAGGGGCTGACCGCGCCCTTTGCCGGCCCGGTTTCCGCCCTCAATCACCGGGTCACCGGTCAGCGGCGGTTTGCCACTCAGCACTACCAGCTCGAACGGATCAAACAGGTCGCCCAGGCGTCCAACGGCTCCCTGAACGACATTGTGCTCTACCTCTGTGGCACTGCCCTGCGCCGCTTTCTTGTTGAACAGGATGGTTTGCCGGATACGCCACTCACCGCCGGAATTCCGGTGAATATCCGCCCCTCCGATGACCAGGGCACGGGCACCCAAATCAGCTTCATGATTGCCTCACTGGCGACCGACGAAGCCGACCCCCTCGAGCGACTGAAGAGCATCAAACACTCTACCCGCAGGGCCAAACAGCACCTTCAGAAACTGCCGCGTAAAGCCCTGACCCAATACACCATGCTACTGATGTCGCCCTACATCCTGCAGTTGATGTCAGGCCTGGGCGGGCGAATGCGCCCGGTTTTCAACGTGACCATCTCCAACGTGCCAGGGCCAGGGGAAACCCTCTACTATGAAGGAGCACGACTGGAGGCGATGTACCCGGTTTCGCTTATTGCCCACGGCGGTGCGCTCAACATTACTTGCCTGAGCTACGCCGGCTCGCTCAACTTCGGTTTCACGGGCTGCCGCGATACGTTGCCCAGTATGCAGAAGCTGGCGGTCTACACCGGTGAGGCTTTGGATGAACTGGAAAGCCTGGTTTCGCCACCACCGAATCAGACCAAATCCAACGCTCGAAAGGCGCCTCGCAAAAAGACTGCGGAAAAGAGCTAACAGGGCTCCGATGCCCGTGGGGCTGAGTTACTCAATGGTCTCCAGGTGTCGCTGCAATGCGGTCGGATCCGGTAATACGATCCGGCCATAAGCCAGCTCCAGCAGCCCTGAACGCTCAAAGTCTTTAATCCACTTATGCACGCCCTGGCGGGTCATGCCCATCATATTGGCAATGTGCTCGCGGGTGATCCAGATCGTGACCGGGTCAGTGCCGACGTCGCCATTGCCCTGGATTTCCGCCAGAAACAACAGTCGTCGCCCTATCCTGGCGGCAACACCTCGTAGTGCATCATCCTCAATAATGGACATAGCGGCCCATAGCCGCCGGCTGACCATATCAAGAATAACCGGGTAGCTTTCCGGGTATGTCGCCATGAGTTCGCGAAATGCCTCGCCCGGTATTTCTATCAGCGTTACGGCCTCGTGGGCAGTAGCGCCGTATACCCGTCGCATCCCGGGAGAAAACACTGAATCTCCGAACCAGGTACCCGCGCTGAACATGATCAGGGTGGCTTCCCGACCTGCAGGGTTCACAGAACTGATGCGAACCACCCCGCTGGCAATGATGTTGAGGGTCGATATTGCCGAACCTTTACTGTAGATGAGTTCGTTAGCCTCAAAACGGCGAATCCGTGCGATACCTTCCAGGTCATCAATCGCCGACTCTGAAAAGCCGGAGAATAAAGGGCAGCGGGCAAGGACAGTCTTGATATTCTTCATGGGAAAGAATTGTAAACGATTTGACAGTCTTCGCCGATCACTCGCACCTACACTCAATGAATGGCTAAACACTCACCACAACAAGAACACCCGATTTGAGAGGCCGCACCATGTCCGAACAACTTTCAATTCCGTCAAAAAGAGATCAGGTCAGCAAGGAAGAATGGCAGCTCCGAGTCGACCTCGCCGCGGCCTATCGTCTGGTCGCCCTATACGGCTGGGACGATCTGGTATTCACCCATATCTCCGCACGGATACCCGGTGACGAGCACCACTTTCTTATTAATCCATACGGTATGATGTTCGAGGAAATTACAGCCTCCAGCCTGGTGCGAGTGGATCAGGACGCCAACAAGATCAACCCCGACGACTTCGATATCAATCCCGCGGGTTTTACCATCCATAGCGCCATCCACCAGGTCAGGGACGATGCCGCCTGCGTCATGCATTTGCACACCACCGACGGTATTGCTGTATCCGCCCAACAGGAGGGCCTGCTGCCGCTATCCCAGCAGAGCCTGTTTGCACTGGCGAGCCTGTCGTATCACGACTATGAAGGTGTGGCGCTAAGGGAAGACGAGAAGGCCCGCCTGCAAAAGGATCTCGGTAATACCAATTTCATGATTCTTCGCAACCACGGCCTGCTGACCACCGGCTCCAGTATTCCCGATGCCTTCCTGGCCATGTACATACTGCAAACGTCCTGTCAGATTCAGATCAGGGCACTGTCGGGCGATCGCCCGCTGACGCCAATTCCTGCCGGCATTGTGGATACCATCCGGCAACAGGCGGATCAGGTGACCAAAGGCCTGGGCGGCAAGCTGGCCTGGCCGGGCCTGCTACGAAAGCTCGACCGCATTGATGCCAGTTTCCGGGAATAAGGGGGAGAACAGGATGAACCAACCGACAAAGAACCAGGCCACGTTTACTCATATGAAAGACGGCAATGCCGAAGACTGGCAGGTCATCGCGTCGTCTTTCGGGGAATTCGCCAAAGGCCTGCCAGATCGAATTCTATCGCACCTCAAAATGCTGGAGGGCGACTTTGGTGGTTTTCCGGTTGACCGGCTGACGCACTGCCTGCAAACGGCTACCCTGGCACACCGGGACGGGAAGGACGACGAGTATGTGGTTTGCGCCCTGCTACACGACATCGGTGACACCCTGGGCACCTACAACCATGCGGATGTCGCCGCAGTGCTACTGGAACCGTTCGTCAGCGACGCTAATCACTGGATGGTAAAACACCACGCCATCTTTCAGGGCTACTTTTTCTTTCACTATCTCGGTATGAACCGGGATATGAGAGACCAGTACCGGGACCATCCACACTTCGAACGCACCATCGAGTTTGTTCACAAGTATGACTCACCCGCGTTCGACCCTGATGCGGAAACGTTACCGCTTTCCTACTTCGAGCCCATGGTGCAACGGGTGTTCGCTCAGCCTGTGCGATCCCTCTACAAGGATGCCGAAAGCGTCATGTGACCCGGAACACAACGTGGGCTCAGGACTGACTCTTCCAGTTGGCTGCGCCCACAAATATCAGCTGTAGAAAGCGCGCGGTTCGCTGCCGCACCTGTTCTTCCTGATAGTCGTCGTCGGGAGAGATCCCCAGGATGTCCGTCAGGCTGAAGGCCACACTGCGCACCACCAGGTCGCAGGTCATATCCAGGTCGGCATCGCTCAGGTGATCCGCCACTTTCAGACGCCGAAGATCATTGGCCAGTTCGCTGGCAAAATAACGCATTTCGCTGCGGATGCCTTCCTGTACCGCCCGGCTCTCCCCCGCCAGCCCCTGGGCCATAAACATGAAAAAGCTGCGATTATTGCGGGCATGGGAGATAAAAATACCGACTGATTCGTCGATCAGTTTGTCCGCCTGCAATACGTTCGCCCGCGCCTCGCGCATCATCCGTCGAAGCACCAGCCCCAATTCGTCCACCAACTGCAGCCCAAGGTCATCCATGTTGCGGAAGTGCCGGTAAAAAGACGTCGGCACCACGCCTGCCTGTCGGGTGACTTCGCGGATGCCCAGGCTGGCAAAGTGCCGCCCCTTTCCCACCAGGGCCAATGCCGCGTTCATCAGTTTCTCGCGGGTTTCACCCGGCTTACGTCGTTGTTTTTCTGCCATCGCCTGGAACTAGCTCATCGGTTGATCACAAGCCAACAAGTGTACACAGGCCCACACTAAAAATAACCCGAACTTGTCATTACAGGACAATGTTAGTGGCTTGATTGCCGCCTAACACCTCGGTGTGTACAGTCGTACACATTAGTGAACACTTGTACACATCAGTACAAAGGAGAGCAATCATGATATCTGTACTGGAAAAGTCACCGACCCTGCACTGGCTGGGCAGGCAGCTTTTTAACCGGGACGACCCGGCTGCCTTTTTTGATCCCCTGCTGGAGCGCATCAACCCCATGTGGGTACGGCAATACACGCCGGCCAGAGTGAAGGCCATCTACAACGAAACCGCCGACACCAAAACCTTTGTCCTGGCGCCGGCCGGGCGCTGGAAAGGCTTTGCCGCCGGCCAGCACGTCAATATTGGCATCGATGTTGACGGCGTGCGTCGCAACCGAACCTTCAGCCTGTCCAGTTCGCCCATTCAATGGCGCGCAGACGGCACCGTCACCCTGACCATCAAACGGCTTCCCGGTGGCCTGGTGACCAACTGGATGCACGACCACCTGGAGCCAGGCGCGGTCATCGGGCTGGGCGAGGCGTTCGGCGACTTCCAGATTCCCGATCCGCAGGAGCCAGCCCTATACATCGCCGGTGGCAGCGGTATCACCCCGGTGCTGAGCCAGCTGGAAACCATGGCGGCATCAGACTATCGGGCGCCGGTGACCCTGCTGTATTTCGTGCGCACCCAGGCCGATGTGATTGCTGCTGAAAAGCTGCACGCGCTGGCCAGTCGCTGGCCGGCCGTCACCCTGAAGGTGTTTGCCACCAGCGACACCCACCCGCCCCAGTTCCTCAGCGAGCAACATCTGGATGAGGTTCCCGGCATTGCGGCCCGGCGGTGCTACCTCTGCGGGCCGAAAGGGCTCATGGATCTGGCCAACGATCTCCTGTATCGGCGGGGGATTGGCGAAGACCGCATTCACAGCACATTCTTCTCCGCACCGACCGCAAATCTCGACACCGAGTCCCTCGGAGGAGCCGTGCATTTCCAACGCAGCAACCTGGATGTCTCGTCCGAAGGCGATGCGGTGCTGCTGGACATTGCCGAGGTCGCGAAACTGTCGCCACGCTACGGCTGCCGCATGGGCATCTGTCACCAGTGCAGTTGCCGCAAGACCAGCGGCACTGTGATCAACCGCCTGACCGGGAAAGCATCCGGCCCGGGCGAGGAAACCATTCAGCTTTGTGTGTCTGTTCCGAGCGGGCCGGTGTCTGTTGAACTCTGACCGGCCGCACCACAACGCCTGAACCCATTATTGGCAGACATGGTTCGACCATTCTGCAAGGAGTCACCATGAAGACGATGAACGAAACACAACTGAAAGAGCTTGAAAACGACCTGGACACCATTCGTGACCAGGTGATCTCCGATCTTGGCGAACGGGATGCACGTTACATCCGCAGGATCGTTCGGCTCCACCGGTCCCTGGAAATCGGCGGCCGGGTGCTGATGCCCTTCGGGTTTATCCCGCCCGTGTTCCTCGCCGCCACCACGGCGCTGGGTATCTCCAAGATTATCGAAAACATGGAGATCGGCCACAACGTCATGCACGGCCAGTACGACTGGATGAACGACCCATCGCTGCACTCCCAGACCTATGAATGGGATACGGTGTGCACTGGCGATTCCTGGCGCCGCACCCATAACTACGAGCACCACACCTACACCAATATCATCGGCAAGGATCGGGACTACGGCTATGCCCTGCTCCGCCTGAGCGACGACGACAAATGGAAGCCGGCTCATACTCTGCAGTTCATCAACTATATTCTGCTGAGTGTGTTCTTCCAGTGGGGCGTTGGGTTGCATGAGCTGGAGTCTGAACGGATCCGCCGCCGGGAAATCTCGGTACGGGAAAAGATTCCGTTCCTGAAAGACTTCTTCCGCAAGGGCGGCCGTCAGGCCTTCAAGGACTATGTGTTCTTCCCGCTGATCACCTTTCCGGTGGCTCCTGTGGTACTGGCGGGCAACATTGGCGCCAACCTGATCCGTAACCTGTGGTCGTCCACGGTCATTTTCTGTGGCCACTTTACCCAGGATGCGGAGACGTTTACCGAGGAGGAATGCGAAGGTGAGAGCAAGGGCCACTGGTATCTGCGCCAACTGACAGGCTCCAGCAACTTTACCGGCGGTAAGTGGGTGCACCTGCTGAGCGGCCATCTGAGCTACCAGATTGAACACCATGTGTTCCCGGACCTGCCAGCCCACCGCTACCCCGAAATGTCGGAGAAAGTTCAAGCGGTGTGTAAAAAGCACGGTATTCCGTACAACACCGGCACCTTCGCCAAACAGTATTCAACCGTGCTGAAACGCATTTTCGGCTATTCACTGCCGGACCGGATGCGCAACCGGCTGCTACCGGAATTCAGCAACCGGGCCTTGAGTTAAGCGATCTGCAAAAGTCGTAGTAACTGAGGGCGATGCTGGTCGTTAATAATATCGGCCAGCGTGTATCGGTCCAGCACTTCCAGGAATGCCGCCAAGGCCTCGCCGAACATTGATTTCAACCCACAGACCGGCGTGATGCGGCAGGCATTCCTGGAGGAAAAGCACTCCACAACACTGAGATCCTGTTCGGTTTCCCTGACCAGGATGCCAACGTTAATGTCCTCCGGCGCCATGTGCAGGCGCATCCCTCCTTTCTTGCCACGAACGGTTTCGATGTAGCCCTTCTTGTTGAGTTGATGAACGACTTTCATCAGGTGATTCTTGGAGATCTCATAGCTGTCGGCGATCTGCTGAATGGTCGCCAGCTCATCACCCTGCACCGCCAGGTAAATCAGAACACGCAGGGAGTAATCGGTGTAACGGGTGATATGCATTCATCAACTCCAATAAGTCATCGATATCAGGTTCACACCGAAAGTGGCCAAACCGATACTTGTATACGCAGAATTCATGAAACCGGTTCTTACGCCCGAATGGTTCTTTTGTCGATATTGGGTTGGGTTATTCGCCACACATTGGTTATGCTTGTTGTATACAAAGCCAGACGGGGAATTTACCCATGCCCAACGCCACGCTGACAGACCGTTTTGGTCGCACCGTCAACTATGTGCGTCTGTCCGTCACAGACCGCTGCGATTTCCGGTGCGTGTACTGCATGGCCGAGGAGATGACCTTCCTGCCACGGCAGCAGGTGCTGACACTTGAAGAGATTGCCCAGGTGGCAAAGACCTTCGTATCCCTGGGCACCGAAAAGATTCGGTTGACCGGGGGAGAGCCACTTGTCAGACGGGGCATTCTGGAACTGGTCAAGGAAATCGGCACATTTGGCCTGCGGGACTTCGCCATGACCACCAATGGCAGCCAGTTGCCCACCATGGCAGAGCCACTGCGCAAGGCCGGGCTCAAACGATTGAATATCAGCCTGGATTCCCTGGATGCCGAGAAATTCAGCCGCATCACCCGCACCGGCCGGCTTGCCCAGGTTCTTGATGGTATAGACGCCGCAAAAGAAGCGGGGTTTGAGGGCATCAAACTCAATACCGTTGTCATGAAAGGTGGCAACGACCAGGAAGTACCAGAGCTGGTTGAGTTTGCCCGCAAAAAGAAAGTGGACATTACCTTCATTGAGGAAATGCCACTGGGTGAAATTTCCGATCATGATCGCGGTCAGGTGCTGTGCACCAGCGACGAAGTGCGCGATATCATCAGCCAGCGCCATGAGCTGGTTCCCACACCGGAAGATTCCGGCGGCCCCGCCCGCTACTACCGCATGCCGGACAGCGACATTCGGGTCGGTTTCATCTCGCCCCATTCCCACAATTTCTGCTCTACCTGTAACCGCGTTCGGGTCACGGTGGAAGGCCGTCTGCTGCTATGCCTGGGCAACGAGCATTCCGTTGATCTGCGCCGCGTGCTGCGCGGCCACCCGGAAACCGATGACAAACTCCGTGAAACCATCATCAACGCCATGGACCTGAAACCGGAGCGCCATCACTTTTCCAGCGAGGGTGACGTTCAGATTCTTCGCTTCATGAATATGACCGGCGGCTAGCTTCCAGCTGAACCAGCCGTGCGCCGCTGGCGTATCCTTCGTACCACATCGTGGCGATCATGGGTGATTGCTGCCCCAGGTACGGAGGTCGTTTCCCGCTATGTCCAATCTGATTCTGATACTCGGCGACCAGCTGACCACCGCCATCAGCGCACTCGACAACGCTGACAGGGAACGAGACAGAATCGTGATGGCAGAGGTCCACGACGAGGCCAGCTACACCAATCACCACAAGAAAAAACTGGTTCTGCTGTTCAGCGCCATGCGCCATTTCGCACAGCGGCTGGAGGATGACGGCTGGCAGGTTCACTACCAGACTTACCACCCCGATAACGAAACCCGAAATCTCGAGTCTGTCATCGCCAATCAGCTCAAAGAAACCGGCGCTGACAGGGTGATCACGACAGAGTGCGGCGAGTGGCGATTGCACGAGCAAGTTAGCCATTGGCATGAGCGCCTGGGTGTGCCGGTCGAGATCCGGCCGGATACGCGCTTTATCGCCAGCAAGCAGGCGTTTTCGGACTGGGCAGAGGGGCGTAAACAGCTGCGCATGGAATTCTTCTACCGGGAAATGCGACGAAAAACCGGTTTGTTGATGACGCCAGATGGCAAGCCTGAGGGCGGCGAATGGAATTTCGACGCCGACAACCGCCGCAAGTGGACGGGAAAACCGGCGGCTCCGGCTCCCTACCGCGTTGAGCCCGACAAGGTGACTCGGGAGGTGATTGAGCTGGTAGAGCAACACTTTACCGAACACTTCGGCACCACGGAAGATTTTCACTTTGCCGTCACCCACGAGGACGCAGAGCAGGCATTGGAGTACTTCATCGATTTCGCCCTGCCCTGTTTCGGCGACTTTCAGGATGCCATGTCCGACAATGAAGACTGGCTGTTCCACTCCATCCTGTCGCCCTACATCAATTGCGGCTTGCTGGATCCACTGGCCGTCTGCGAGGCCGCCGCACAGGCCTGGTATTCGGGGCGTGCGCCGATTAACGCAGTGGAGGGCTTTATCCGCCAGATCCTGGGCTGGCGTGAGTTTGTGCGGGGTATCTACTGGTTGCATATGCCAGGGTACGCACAGGAAAACCGGCTCGGTAATACCCGTTCCCTACCCTGGTTCTACTGGACCGGAGACACCAGGATGCGCTGCATGCACAAGGCCATTGATGCCACCCGTCGCAACGCCTATGCACACCATATCCAGCGGCTGATGGTGACCGGTAATTTTGCGCTTCTGGCCGGCGTCAAGCCGGAGGAGATCTGTGACTGGTACCTGGCCGTGTATGCCGATGCCTACGACTGGGTGGAGCTACCCAACGTGCTGGGCATGGTGATGCACGCAGACGGTGGCTATTTGGGATCAAAACCCTATGCCGCCAGCGGCAAATACATCCAGCGCATGTCGGACCACTGCAGTAACTGCCACTACAAGGTCAACAAGGCCACGGAAGACGACGCCTGCCCGTTCAATGCGCTCTATTGGCATTTCATCAATCGTCATCGGGAAGACTTTGCCAGCAATCCGCGCATGGGCATGATCTACCGCAACTGGGACAAGCAGAAGCCAGAAAGGCGGGAGGCGCTGCTCCAGCGTGCCGACAACTTGCTGGCACATCTGGAGCAGCTCTGAAAACAGAGAGGGACTGGGGCGACTATGGGCGGATGCGCTTCTTGCTGTCCGGGTCGAAGAACACGACCTTTCTCATGTCGAACATCAGTTCCGCCTCTTCCCCCCAGTTCACCGGGTGTTCCGCATCCAGCCGGCACTGCACATCAACATTGTTGAGGCGAATCACGGCGAGGATGTCCGGCCCGGTGGGTTCGGTCACCTCCACCGTAAACCGGCTCTCGGCCACCATCTGGCTATCCCTTTTCTGTTCATCTGGCTGGCTTATGTGCTCCGGCCGGATGCCAAGTACCACCTGTTTACCGGCCCACCCCTGCAGGTAATCCGGCACTGGCAGGGCAAGTTTCCGGCCATCGCTGCCCTCAACGTTGACCACCAGGCCTGCTCCAGCCTGCTCTACCGTCACATTGATAAAACTCATGGACGGCGAGCCCATAAAGCCCGCGACAAACAGGTTCTCCGGCGTGTCGTACACTTCCTTCGGCGTGCCCAGTTGCTGCAGTTCGCCGTCTTTGAGCACCGCGATCCGGTCCGCCAGCGTCATGGCTTCGATCTGGTCGTGGGTCACGTACACAATGGTGGTTTTCAGGCGCTGGTGCAGCTTCTTGATTTCGGTGCGCATTTCCACCCGCAGCTTGGCGTCCAGGTTGGACAGCGGCTCGTCGAACAGATAGATCTTCGGCCTTCGAGCCAGGGCGCGCCCCATGGCGACCCGCTGTTGCTGACCGCCTGAAAGCCGGGCTGGTTTTTTGTCCAGCAATGCGGAAATCTGCAACAGGTCGGCCACCCGCTCCACCTCCTGCTGGATCTCGTCTTTCGGCATACCGCGAATTTTCAGGCCGAACGCAATGTTCTCGCGCACCGACATGGTGGGATACAGCGCGTAGGACTGGAACACCATAGCGATGTCCCGGTCCTTCGGCTCCATGGTGGATATATCCTTGCCTTCCACCACAATCGACCCACCGGTAATGGATTCCAGGCCGGCAATGCTGTTCATCAGGGTTGACTTGCCGCAGCCGGAAGGTCCGACCAAGGTCAGGAATTCACCGGATGCGATGTCAATATTGATGCCTTTGAGCGTCTCATCGAGAGCCCCCGGGTATGTCTTGCGGATGTCCCGCAGTTCAAGTTGTGACATGTTGTTTTACCCTTTAACCGAGCCGGCCGTCAGGCCGCGTATAAAGTACTTGCCGGCCACGATGTACACCACCAGCGTTGGCAGGGCGGCAATCATGGCGGCGGCCATATCCACGTTGTATTCCTTCACCCCGGTGCTGGTGTTCACCAGGTTATTCAGCGCGACCGTTATCGGCTGGCTGTCGCCGCTGGCGAAGACCACGCCGAACAGGAAGTCGTTCCAGATCTGGGTGAACTGCCAGATCAGTGACACCATGAAGATGGGTGTGGACATGGGCAGAAGGATGCGGAAGAAGATGGTGAAAAAGCCGGCGCCGTCGAGCCGGGCCGCCTTCACCAAAGCGTCGGGAATGGCCACGTAATAGTTGCGGAAAAACAGCGTGGTAAAGGCCACCCCGTAGATCACGTGGACCAGTACCAATCCAGCGGTGGTGTTGGCCATGCCCAGCTTGCCAAGGGTGGCCGCCATGGGCAGCAGCACCACCTGGAAGGGCACAAAGCAGCCGAACAGCAACATCCCGAACAACAGATCCGAGCCCTTGAATTTCCACTTCGACAGCACGTAGCCGTTAAAGGCACCCAACAGGGTGGAAATCATCACCGCTGGCACCGTCATCTTGAACGAGTTCCAGAAATACCCTTTCACGCCCTCACACTGCACACCGGTGCAGGCCTCGGACCAGGCCTTGGTCCAACCGATGGTTGTCCAGTCGGTGGGCAGTGCCAACAGGTTGCCAGAGCGGATATCCATGGGCGTCTTGAAACTGGTGATCAACATCACGATCAGCGGAATCAGGTACACCAGGCAGGCCAGAAGCAGCACGCCATAGATGGCAATGCGGCTGGGGCGAAAGCCGGTACGAACCATATCAGTCATGGCGTTTCTCCCTCAGTTCGGAATACAGGTAAGGCACCAGCAATGCCAGAATCGCACCCAGCATCAGCATGGCGCTGGCAGAGCCCAGCCCCATCTGGCCACGGGTAAAGGTATGGGCGTACATGAACACCGCCGGCAGGTCGGTGGAATAGCCCGGGCCACCCGCCGTCATCGCCATCACCAGGTCAAAACTCTTGATAGCAATGTGGGCCAGCACCATCACGGAGCTGAAGAACACCGGCCGCAAGGACGGCAGGATGATTTTCCAGTAGATCACCGGCAGGCTGGCACCATCCACTCGGGCAGCACGGATAATGGAAGAGTCGACGCCCCGCAGCCCGGCCAGAAACAGCGCCATCACAAAGCCGGAGGCCTGCCAGACCGCCGCCATCACAATGGTGTAGATGGCGAAGTCGGAATTCACCAGCCAGTCGAAGCTGAAGGACGTCCAGCCCCAGTCGTGCATCAGTTTTTCCAGGCCCAGGCGCGGGTTAAGAATCCAGCGCCAGACGGTGCCGGTGACAATCATGGACAGCGCCATGGGATAGAGATAAATAGTCCGGATCGCGCCTTCCTGGCGGATGCGCTGATCCAGAAAGATCGCCAGCACCACACCGATCAACAGGCAGATGCCGATAAAGAGCCCGCCAAATATCGCCAGATTCCATGAAGCGACGATCCAGCGCTCGCTCTCCATCAGCTTGGCGTATTGCTCAAGGCCGACGAAACTGTAACTGGGCAGGAAGCTGGAATTGGTAAATGACAGCACGCCCGTCCATAGCATGTAGCCATAGATCCCGATGCCAACCAGCAGGAAGGTCGGGGCCACCACCAGTTTGGGCAACCAGCGCTGCAGGCCATCCATCAGGCCAGACGATGCCCTGGCCACCCCGGTGGGGCGACGTTGAGTGTGTTCCATGAGGAATCCCCTGAAGAAACCCGAAGGCCGCCCATCGGGCGGCCTGATACGGCATTACATGGCGGACTGGATGGCGGCTGCCAGCTGGTCCGTGGTTTTTGCCGGGTCCGGGTTGTTGGAGTTTACGAAGTTGGTGACCACATCGAAGATCTGGCCCTGGATGTAGCTGGTGGTCGCCAGGCCGTGGGAGAAGCTTGGCACCAGACCGCCGTCATCCGCGCTGGACTTGAAGGTATCCATCGACGCCTGGGCACAGGTATCGAAATCACTCATGTCCATGTCGGTACGAACCGGGATTGAGCCCTTGTTCTGGTTGAACAGGGTCTGGAATTCCGGTTCCAGGATGGTTCGGGCGAGATCCTTCTGTGCCTTGATATCCTCCTCCTCGGACAGCGTGAACATGGCGAATGAGTCCACGTTAAAGGTGAACTGCCCGGTTGTGCCCGGGGCCGGCGCGCACACGTAATCCTCTCCTGGTGTCAGACCTGCGGCGGTGAATTCGCCCTTGGCCCAGTCGCCCATAATCTGCATGGCGGCCTCACCTCGAATGACCATACCGGTGGCAGTGTTCCAGTCGCGGCCCGCGGCATCGTCATCGACGTAGCTCATGACCTTGGCGAATTGTGCAAAGACCTCTTCCATTTTGTCGCTGTTGATCACGTCCATGTCGTGGTCGACAAAAGCCTTGCGGTAATCATCGGGGCCAAGCTCGGCAAGTGCCACAGCATCGAACACCGTTGCGTCCTGCCACGGCTGTCCACCGTGCGCCAGGGGAATGTAGCCCTCGGCCTTGAGCTTGTCGGCCACCTCGAAGAACTCGTCCAGCGTAGTGGGAACCTCAACACCAACATCTTTCATGACCTCCGGGTTCACCCACAACCAGTTCACCCGGTGGACGTTCACGGGCACAGCCACGTACTCGCCTTCGTATTTCATAACGTCGGAAATCATTGGCGGTATGAGCTGATCCCAGTTCTCCGCCTCAGCGACGCTGTCGAGGCTGGTCAGAAAACCCAGCTCCGCCCATTCACGAATATCCAGGCCCTTGATCTGGGCGGCAGCAGGAGGATTGCCAGAAACGGCGCGGGTTTTCAGGACGGTCATGGCGGCTTCACCACCACCGCCGGCTACGGCAAAGTCTTTCCAGGTGTGGCCCTGCTCTTCCATCATTTTCTTGAGGGCGGCCGCAGCACGCGCTTCACCGCCGGCGGTCCACCAGTGCAGAACCTCAACTTCTCCGGCCTGAACGGCCGCTGTTGGCATCAGGGCGGCAGAGACCGCCAGAGCTGTAAGATGACGCTTGAACGATTTCATATCATGACTCCTTATTCTTGTCGTGGAGACGTTTGTCAGGCTTAGAACCAGACTTCCATCTGGGTACCAAAGGTCCACTGGCTTCCGCCAAAGTCTTCCTGCCCCAGGGCATCGCCACCGTCGTAGCGGTTGAGCTCGTCATCCCAGGTGGAGTAGGTAGCAAAAACCCGAATTTCCGGGCGGTTCCAGAAGCCGCCGACTTGAGGCTTGAAAGTCGGTGCAATGGTAAAGCGGGCGTAGTCGCCATCCACATCACCACGGCCTTCGAAGCCTTCGGTTTGCAGGTCCATCACCTGCCAGGAGGCTTCGTACTGCATTTCAAAGTTGGCGCCAAGCTCATTGGCCAGGCGGGTATTGAAGGTCAACCATTGGTACTCGTCCCCTTCCACATAACGGTCTTTGCTGGTTTCCGCCATGATCGCCGGGGCAATGCGCCAGCTATCACCCAGTCGGGTGGTGCCGTAGGCGGCGATTCGTGTGCTGGCGGCATCTTCATGCAGGTTGCCATCGGCACCAATGTTCTTGACCTCCGCGCCAAGCCCCTGGCCATGCAGCAGCGCCACCTTGAAGCTGCCATCGGAGAGTCCGAAGAAGCTGTCGCCGTGGTAGGCCAGCATGGTATGCACACCGGTGTCGGCCGCTTCCATAACCCCATTGACGATGCGCTCGTCGTTATCCGCAGCGGACATGCCGCTGATCAGCCACTCAACGTTACCGAAATAGTTATTGGCGGTAAGAATCAGGTTGTCGGTGTCGGAAGTGCCGTCAGTGGTGGTGGGGTCGGAGGGGAAGTCCAGGAAACTGCGGCCATAGAAGGAAAAGTTGGATGTCACTGACTCGCTGAACGTCACGTCATAGATACCGGCGCCGGTGCCTCCCAGGAAGACGATATCGCTGTCGAGCCAATGGATGTCGAAATCCAGGTCGCGATCAAAGCGCTTTCCGGCCCAGATCGAGGCGTCCTCAAAGATACCCGTGAAGCTGGCCAGGTTACTGAACTGGACATAGGCCTGCCGCACGTTCAGGGCGCCATCATCAGCAGTCCAGTCGTTGCTGGAGGTTGTAGCGTCGGCAATCATCAGGCGGTAGTGAGCCTTGGTGCCGTTTTCCGCCACGGTTTTGTAGTTGAGGATGGCCTCGAGATAGGTGTCCGGCTCGTTACCCAGCCGACCCACGGCCCCACCAACAGAGCCGGCGGGGGTCAGGTAGGGGCCGCCGGGGGCACTTTTACCATCGCTGTTGAGCAGCAGGCCCGAACGGGCGTAGGTGTTGAAGGAGAAGCCCTGCTCACCCTTGGCATGGGGTTCGACCTCAGCCAATTGTTGCTCCAGGGCGGACAAGCGTTCTTCCACGCTCTCCTGGGCATGCGCCTGGCCGGCAAACAACCCCAACGACGCCACGCCTACGGCGGCTGTCAGTCTGTGAAGAGGCTTGGCGCCCAGGATCAGGGCAGAACGATACGTTTTATGGGTATTCATAATGACTCCTTGTTTTTGTTGTATTAGCAATATCGGAGTCTATGGCAATACCTCGGGGAGGAACGTATCAAACTGAAAGGCCGATGTAACACGGTTGTTACATGCCGCCTCAATGTCGGGGCAGCGTGAGGGTGACGTCCAGGCCACCGCCTGGCCAATTCGCGATTTCAAGGTCGCCACCATGGCTTTGGGCAATGTTACGGGCTATGCCGAGACCAAGCCCATGCCCTCGCCGGTGTTCCTGACCCAGGCGGTAGTAGGGCTCGAAAATCCGTCCAAGTTCGGCCTCCGGAATACCCGGCCCGTAATCCCGGACGTGGATCGTCAACTGCTCAGGGGAGTCCTCCACACTGATGGTCGCAGAGTCCCCATACTTGACGGCATTGTCCACCAAGTTACCCAGGCATCGTTTGAGCGCCAGTGGTTTGCCGCGATAAGCCGCGCAGTTTCCTTCCACGACCACCCGCGGGCTCTCTCCTCCATACGCTTCCGCCATTCGCCGTAACATGCCGTCAATATCGACCAACTCCACGTTTTCATGGATGTCGGTGTCCTTCATACCCTGCAAGGCCCCCTTCACCAGCAATTCCAGCTCCTGAAGGTCGCTCTCGAATCGCTCGCGAATGTCGGCATCGTCAATCAGGTCGGCGCGCAGGCGAAGCCGGGTTATCGGGGTTTTCAGATCGTGGGAGATTGCGCGGAACAGCTGATCCCTGTCGCTGATGTAACTTTGTAGCCGCCGATGCATGGTATTGAAGCCACGGGTTACCGCCACAATTTCCGCACTACCCTGCTCTCTCAATGGTGATCGGTGTTCATCCAGCGGCAGGTCCCGCGCTGCCCTGGCCAGCTTGTGCAATGGTCGGGTCTGGCGACGCACCAGCCAGGCCAGCACCGGGAACAGAACCCCTATCATCACCAGGATAAACACGATCTGCTGGCCCGGGATGCTTTCATCATCCAGCGAGACATAGGGCGCCGGCAACAGCGAAGCCAGGTACAGCCACTCTCCTGTGGCAATCTCCACCTGAGTCACCAGAACGGGCGGTTTGATGGGTTCCAGCGTCAAAGCATAGTGAGCCCAGGATTTCGGCAACGCATCCAATGGCAACTGGGTATTCAGTATTCGCAGGTCATCGGGGTGAACAAACTCTACGTGCAGATTTATCGATTTGCCCAACCGGCTTTTCAACACCGCCACGACTTCGTCTGTCACCAGCCGCTTGCGTTCACTGTCAGGCAACGCACGCATATCGATGTGTTTGTCGTTGAGGGAGACAAAAAAGCGGGAGCCTCCCATATCCCGCAGCTGGTCCAGCACAATATGCCGGTATTCCAGTGGCAGGGACTTGAAGAACTGCGTTGTTGCCGCCGCTGATGAGGCCAGGTTGCGGGTGGTGCTGACCAGGCCCTCCACCTGCTGGGCGCGAAATGTGCCCACCCAGATCACACTGGAGGCGATCTGGGCAACGCCCATTGCCAGCAGAGTCAGCAACAGAATGCGCCCGAGAAGCGACGAAGGCACAAGACGCCAGACCTTGCGGCCGGTTTCTAAGGCTCCCTCGTTATTCCGCGCCATGGGTCACCGTTGCCGCCAGCAGATACCCTGCCCCTCGCACCGTCTTGATCAGCCTGGGGCTCCGCCCCTGGTCTCCCAAGCGCTGGCGCAGGCGGCTGACCGCCACATCCACCACCCGGTCCAGCGGCATGGACTCCCGCCCCCGGGTAACGCCGGAAATGGTGTCACGGTCCAGGACTTCATTGGGGTGTGCCAGGAACAGTTGCAACAACGAAAAATCCGCGCCGGACAACGGAGTGGCTTCTCCCTGGTCCGAGATAAGCTCATGGGCCTGGGTGTCCAGCCGCCAGCGATCAAAGCATACGAACCGGGGATTGTCCGCACGATTGAACCCGGAGCGTCGCAACAGTGCCTTGACCCGGGCCTGCAACTCCCGGGCGCTGAAGGGCTTGGCCAGGTAGTCGTCGGCACCGATTTCAAGGCCGACCACACGGTCGGTTTCGTCCGAGCTCGCGGTCAGCATGATGATCGGCACCTGTGAGTGCTCACGAATCTCACGGCACAGCGTGAAGCCATCGTCGCCCGGCAACATGACATCAAGGACAATCAGATCGACCCGTGCCTCTGACAGAGTGCGGCGCATACTGTCGCCCTCGGCCGCGGTCATGACATCGTAGCCGACACGAGACAGGTGCTCATGCAACAACTCACGGATTGCCAGGTCGTCGTCAACAACCAGAATCGATGTTTTTACATCAGACATTCATAAGCCTTTATTGTTATTCATTCGAGCGGGGAGATGCCTGAACTTTGTCGGGCCGCTGTCAGACAAAGTAAGGCAAAACCCACATCCAAATGCTAGTCTTCAGTCAGCATTGTCAACAAAAGGGATGACACGGTCATCATGGATCTTCGGCCTATGGCCCTGAGCGTACTCGGCACCCTAGCTGTTTCCGTGTGCCACGCCGGGCCTCCCACACTCACTCTCTACACATTTGAATCCCCGCCTTACCAGATGTCTGCGCAGACAGCGGATGGCGTAGCGAATGTGGTTGGCGAAACCGTAGATACCGTGACCTGCGCGGCCAACCAGGCCGGCTGGTCCACGAACATTCGGCTCGCTCCCCAGAACCGGGCTGCGCACTCACTCAGCCGCAATCTCATTGACGGATACTTTGCCATAGATCCGTCCACAGAGCTGGATATCACGGCAAGAAGAAGTGACCCCGTATCGCTGGAGAAGTGGTACCTTTTCAACACAGAACCCGGCCCCATCCCAGACACCGCCCGTATCGGCGTTGTCGACGGCAGCAACGAGAAAGCCTGGCTCGAAGCCAATGGTTATAACATTTTTCTGAGCGTGTCATCACCAAGCCAGTTGCCAGCCCTGCTCAGGCGCGGGCGAATTGACGCCGCTCTGATGGATGAGCGAACCATGAGTGGCCTGCAACACATGGAGGGTACGGGTTACAACGAGTTGAACGCACACTTTCTTCGCTACGCGCCGCTGTATCTGTATATGAGCGAGAATTTCACCGCCAACAACCCGGGCTTCATCTCAAGCTTTAACCGCTATCTACCCGGGTGCATGGAGGGGCAGATTACACTCTCCGCAGAGGAGGACAAGCGCATAAGGCAATTGGCGGACCGGCTGTTCAGCGAGCTCGACAGCATGCTGGACCTGCAACAAGCCATTGATGCCGGCCCACGCCTCGAAACCCTGGCGGACGTACTGACCTTCGACAGCATGTGGCAGGCACGGGCACCGGAAAAGGCAACCGACCTTGCCACTACCATACTTGAGTTGCCGGGATCGCGAACTCTGAATGCCTGGACGCTTACTCACCCGGAACTGGTCACCGAGGCATTGCTCTCCAATAACATGGGCACTCTGGTCGCCATGAGCCAACTCACATCGGATTACTGGCAGGGGGATGAGCCAAAGTTCAACGCTGTCGTATCAAACATCCGCTCCGGTTTAACCGGGCTGGAGGCCATGTACCTTTCGGACATTCGATACGATGCCTCGACGTCCCGCTTTCAGGTGACGGTCAGCGCCCCCGTTGGGCCCATTACCGACAAGCTGCCAAAGGGCGTTATCTCCCTTGGACTCGACATCGAAGAGGCGCTGGCGAACAGCCGGCCTCACTGATATTACGGCGGGCCGATTTCGCAGGCCAGCACCAGCGCCCAGAATTCCGAAAAGTCATTGACCACCACATCCGGCTTATCCGGATGCTTGTGAGTGCCCGGAAAGATCCGGTTCAGCCAGGGCAAATCCCACTGCGCACCGTTGAAAAACACCGCCGTCATGCCGGCGCGTTTGGCGGCTATCACGTCTGTGGTGCTGTCACCTACGTACCAGACGCTCGGGTCTGGCGGGTAATCCAGCTTCTGCACGGCAAGATAAAGCTGATCGGGATGAGGTTTTCTCAGCGGCGTGTCGTCTCCACAGACGTCCACATCAAACAGATGCGTCCAACCGGTGTCCTCTACGGCGGCCAACTCATGCTCGAAGAATTCCCGGTCACGATTGGTAATAACACCCACCTGAATATTGATCCGCCGAAGTCCCTCAAGAACGGCCCGCACCTTCGGCTCAAAGGCTTTCACCGTGCCGTAGTGCTCGCGGTAGTGACGATTGAACGCTTTGTGGGCGATCTGCTTGGCCTCCTGATCCTCCCCGAACAAGACCTCGAAAATATCGGTGCGCGAAATCTTGCGGTCGGCCCGAACCTTGGGGTGAAGCTTGGCAAACTCCCGCACGTAAGCCACCAGCCGAGCGTCTTCCGGTGTCTTGCTGTCTTCCGGCGCCAGCATACGGCTGACCAGGCCCAGTTCCTCGAATTCCGGGAACATATCATCCACCGCGTGATACATGGCGTCCAGGGTATCCACCAGCGTGGCGTGCCAGTCGAACAACACCACCGACGGGCGGATCAGGCTGACAACGGCAGGATGCCAATCCGGCTCAATGCGGGGCTGTGGCGGTTCCGGCCGAGGATAGGGCCGTGGCCGGACTTCCGCCGGAGTGGCCCGAAACGCCTTTGGCTGATGTCGCTCCAGCAACGCCAACAGGTCTATGAGGTCTTCGAAGCTGTCCAGTATGGCGGCCGGAGCGTCGCGATAACTGAACCAACTGTCAATTCGATCCGGCTCCCAACAGGCGCCATTGTAGAAAACACCCGATACCCCGGCACGGTTGGCCGTGAGCATATCCACGTAGCTATCGCCCACATACCAGGCCTGTTCGTCGACTGGCAGCCCCAGTTTCTCCAGCACGCGGGTAATCACTTCCGGATCGGGCTTGTACTCGGTGACATCGTCGGCGCACACCGTAGCGTCAAACAGGTTGCTCCAGCGCCCCTCGTCCACCATGCTCAGCTCCTTGTCCAGGAACTCCCGGTTGCGGTTGGTGGACACCGCCAGCTGGATGCCCATTTCCTTCATGGCGGTCAGGTACTCGTAGGCGCCCTGCTGGAAGGGCCGTACCTTGCCGAAGTATTTCCGGTAACAATCGTTGTAGGCTTTATGGGCAATCAGCTTGGCGTCTTTATCGTCGCCAAAGATGGCGTTGAAGATATCGGTTCGTGATACCCGCCGTTCCGCCAGAATGCGCGGGTGCAGCCGCCTGAAGATCCGTATGTAACGGACCAGGCGAGCATCGTCTGAGGTGCGACATTTGTCCTCGGGCAGCAGCCGGTCCACCAGGCCCAGGTCTTCCAGCTGCGGCAGCATCTCTTCCATGGCGCTGAACATGGCGTCGTGCGTATCCACCAGCGTGCCATGCCAGTCAAACATCAATACCGAGGGTGCGGGCAGTCCATCGCTGAATCGGGCCATAATCAGTTTCCCGTTGGTTTCTTCGCGGTCTCCACGTGAACCACCCGCCCATTACGCAACTTGACGATGCGGCGGAACTGGGTCTTTCCAGTCTCGTACAGCCACTCTTCCACAGGCACCAGTTGATCGGCACGGTAGTGACCGGCGACCGTTGATCCACGGCCAACGGGTTCCCAGGTGACCCGCCGGGAAAGCGGCTCACCGCAATAGGCCACCATTTCGAATTCGCTGAGCCCGCTTTGCAGCCGCGCCGGAGAGCAGTCACCGGCACTGTCGCCGGCGAAGCCATAGCCCAGGCTGTGCTCATGCCGGAGCTTGCCATTCCTGAATTCAAGGCGGCGAATAAATCCCTGTGGGCCGGGGTTGTAGTACCAATGCTCGACTTCGCCCACAACACCTATTCCGGGAACGGTGGCCGTTGGGTAGGTCGCTACGTAATCCGGCGCACCGCAGCGCTCTTCAACCTCCACTGGCCAGTCGCCGACGTCCACCAGTGACGAGCCACAGCGAAAAGCACCATTGGCGGCACCCGGCAAGGCAGCCAACCCCGGAAGAACCAAAAGCAACAACACTCTGATTGATAACGGCAACCGCATACCCTTCCTCCCCTGAACGCTCCTAACCTTCCATAGTAGAAGCATGAAAAGGAGTTGGGCACCCGTAAATCGTAAAAAACACGTAAACAACCACCGTCTGATCCTCGGCAATCAACGTTCACTGTTCAAAGGATCACGACTCATGGCCGGTTGGTAGTGGACTTTTCAAACGGTAGCCTCGCTCGAAGATGTTTCAAGGGCCCCTCCATATCAACGGTTGAAATACATCTTAAGACCCCAACGGATTTGTTTATCTACCGCAAAAAGGAGGACACATATGGCACGCCCACAAGACCTGTTTCCGACACGCCTCGAACGCAAACTGGGCATGTTTGAGCGACTGGATCCTGTGGTACACACCCCTTCGGAGCGCCTGTCTGACGGCCCATTGTCCGCCAGACAGGTGCGAGAGTTCGATGAAAGGGGGTTTCTGTTTTTTGATTCCTTCTTCTCCAAGGACGAGATGGACGGGTTTATCAAAGAGCTTAAAGACTACGAGGACGATGACGACCTCAAGCTGTCTGAGGGCACCATTCTTGAGCCCGGAAAGGAGGAGATCCGATCCATCTTCGGCATTCATGACATTTCGGAACGCTTTGACCGGCTGACCCGTGATGCTCACCTGCTCAACATCGTGCGTCAGTTGCTGGACAGCGAGGTCTACATTCACCAGTCGCGGATCAACTACAAGCCCGGTTTCAAAGGCAAGGGGTTCAACTGGCATTCCGATTTCGAAACCTGGCACAGCGAGGATGGCATGCCGCGCATGCGCAGCCTCAGTTGTTCCATCGTGATGACCGACAACAACGAGTTCAACGGCCCGTTGATGCTGATTCCGGGTTCCCAGAAGTATTTTATCCCCTGCGTCGGTCGCACGCCGGAGGACAACTACAAGGAATCCCTCAAGAGCCAGGATCTCGGGGTTCCAGACGCAGCCAGTCTGACCCGGTTGATGGACGAGAACGCCATTGAGGCACCGAAGGGCCCACCGGGGTCGTTGATCATCTTCGAGTGCAACACGCTGCATGGTTCCAACGTGAATATGTCGTGCTGGCCGCGAAGCAACCTGTTTTTCGTTTACAACAGCGTTCACAATACTCTGGAAGAGCCTTATTGTGGCAATAAACCACGGCCTGAATTTCTGGCCAACCGGAAAAATCTGGAACCATTGAAGCCGGTCAAGAACCCATAACGGTCTTGGCGGACAAACGGCAGGCGAACAACCATGAAAATTGGCGAAATCTCGAAAACCACAGGCATTCCGGTAGAAACCATTCGCTACTACGAAAAAATCGGGCTGGTGCCGGCACCCGACCGCCTGGCCAGTGGCTATCGCCAATACCGGCAAAGCCACCTTGATCGCCTGCTGTTCATCAAACGTTGCCGTAACCTGGATATGGCACAGGACGAAATCCGGGAGCTCATACGCCTGGCCGACCAGCCGGACTCTGATTGCAGTGAGGTGGATGCCCTTCTGGCTCGGCACCTCAGCCATGTACGCGAGCGTTTGCAGGAGCTTGAAAGCCTGGAAGATACCCTTGAACAACTGCAGCATGCCTGCTCCGAAGGCCGTACAGTCAGCGAGTGCGGCATCCTCGGCGGACTGACTTCGGAGCCGGCCCATGAAGCGTCCTCCGGCAACCACAACCATATTCCCGGCACTCACGGCTCTCGCTGAACACCATTTTCGCGACGGGGTTTGACTCTGTAGTAGCTACAGGGTTTTTAATGAATACAGTCTCACATAAGGAGGTATTCATGGCCTGCAGTAGCTGCTCCGCCCCCAACCCAAAATCCCCCGCTCCAGGCTTTCGAAAGGCATTGTGGATTGCGCTTTGGGTCAACCTTGCAATGTTTCTGGTGGAAGGCATCGCAAGCCTTCAATCCGGGTCGGTGTCGTTGATGGCCGATGCCATCGACTTCTTTGGCGACAGCGCCAACTACGTGCTGTCCCTGACCGTACTTTCCATGGGTATGCTTTGGCGCGGCCGGGCCGCCCTGGTGAAAGGTATTACGATGGCCGTTTTCGGTGTCATCGTACTCGCCCGGGCCATCTGGGTACTTCAGAGCGGCATCACACCGGAGCCGCTGACCATGGGGGTCGTGGGCCTTATGGCACTGGTGGCAAACGTCGTTGTGGCACTGATACTGTTCCGTTACCGGGATGGCGATTCAGACATGCGCTCGGTGTGGCTGTGCAGTCGCAACGATGCTATCGGCAATGTCGCTGTCATGGTGGCCGCCCTGGGGGTATTTGGTACTGGCACCGCGTGGCCTGACCTGGCCGTGGCGACCATCATGGGCGGCTTGGCTATTACCGCGGGTGTCAGCGTAGTGCGTCATGCCCGGAAGGATATTGAAGGCGCCAAACAGGCGTCAGTCAGTTCCGCCAGCCCGGAAGTCCGATAACTCGTACTGGAACTCGTCGTCGGCAATCATCTCGTGACCGTCGTAATCAATGCGGCGAGGGAAGCCATAACGGGCGTCGTACACCACCTCAAGCCTGTGTGGATCTTTCGCCGCGGATTGCTCGATAAACAGGAAAAGCCCCGCAACGGTGAGCCTCTGGTTGTCCAGCAGGTTCCGGTTCTGCAAAGGCTGCTCAAGGCCTTCTGCCTTCACGACCTCACCTGCTGATACCGTCACGCGTATTGGCTGACGCATGTCCTCTGGACAAAAGCAGGTTTGCTGCACGGTCACCTGGTAACGCTCGGTTGCATGGCTGTCCCACACGGCCTCAGCGTGCTCAAGAGTCTCCGGTGCCGGCACGGGGGCATTGTCCGCACCGGCCTGGGACACTGAGCTCCCGCAACCGGCCAGGGCGAAGCCGATCAGTAAAAGCGAAAGCCGCTGCGGGATCATTCTACCCGGCCCTGGCGACGAAGGCCCGCCGCGAATACCGCGACCACAAGCCACCACCAGGAAACGGAACCACCGCCGCCTCCCCCAGAACTTGAACCAGAACCGGAAGTTTCCGGAGTGCCTGATGTCGGTTCAGCGTCGTCCGGCTCTCCCGTCGTCCCAGACTCATTGTCGGTAACCGCAATTTCCGTCAGTATCGAATCGTTTATCGGCCGGATATCCTTAACGTCACCGCTGTTGCTGGCCAGGCTCACATTCTGCAGCAAACTGAAAGTCGGGCGATCGCCGGCAACCGCGTGAACGCTGAGCTGAAGCCCCGTTCTAGCCTGTATTTCACCACAGTCATAGGCATCGGTGTCCAGCAAGGTACAGGCTGCGCCACCTACACTGACGCCCAGCAAGCGCCCCTCCTGATCACCGATAGCCCCTGCAACGACAAGGCCGTCTGCTGGCTCGGCAGCCCGGCGATACGCAATGTCGAAATGCGCCTGAAACGACGACTGAGCCTGAACCTCACTCGGGTTTCCGGAGACGGCGGTGAGCCCCGCATCCGCCGGGAAGTTAAAACATTGTTCGACCGAATTTAGCTGGGAAATCCTGTTGGTAATGGCATCGTCGGAGCACTGGGAGAACTGCGTGGCCGAGGACACCACATAAGGGCTCATGATATTTACGCCTTCATCGCACCCATTATCTGGCGAGTCATGGCTTGCACCCAGGTTATGGCCGATCTCATGGGCGATCACAACCGCGGTGGTTGTATTGGTGTCGTAGGCGTTGGTTATTCCTGATGCAAAGCCATCCGAGTAACACACCGTCCCAACCCACGCCAGGCCTGCCGTGGCGCCATCGAATTCACGACCGCTGATCAGGTGAAATATCGAACGTTCGCTTTTCAGGAACGGTAAGCTGCGGCTGTCGCGACGGGCAGTTACGTCGTCCAGCAGGGTTCCCGCATCCGTGGTGCTGTCGAACGTCCCCGGCCCGGTGAACGTCAGCGATAAGGTATCAAACACAATGCCGAACTGATCAGCGTAGAAGCCTTCCACCATATTCAGTATGGCTCCTGCACGGCCCTGGAAGTCGCCCGGGAAGCGATCCTGGAACTGCTGGTCAAACGCCAGCTCAAGTTCCAGCATCAGGCAGGCGCCGTCTACCTTGTTTGCGCAGAGTGTGTCGTAACTGGCGGAGACCGCCTGCGCCATGGCACGACCGGTCAAGCTTTGCGGAGTGATGAATGTTCGGCCGTGGAGATGATCAAGACCGCACTGCGGCGCCTCCAACTGGCTGGTACTAAAACTGGTCACCCGACTGGCACGAGGGGCATCGCCGATGGCATGCATGCGCCCGAAAACGTACGCCAAGCCTTCCCAGCCGCTGTCCAGGCGGGAAACCCTCACCCAACTGTCCGGGTCTTCCGGGAATTGCCCTTTATAGTGAGTGCCGGCAAGGTCGGAATCCCGGGCGTTGTCCACCCGCAAGTTCTCCTCCAGCACCGCTGCGTAATCATGACCCTCGATCCAGATGTCACGAACCATGCTGGTTTCCGCAGCCACAGGGGTTACAGCAAGGAGCATGAGGGTGATTATGGCCGCAACAACCTGTATAAACTTGAACTGCATTGAACATCCCTGTTTTGTTGTTTAAAGGGGGTGCACAAAATCTAATCAATCCGCAAACAGGGCACCAGACGTTTTGTGTAACGCCGTGTATTTATGACACACACACGATCACCACAACTGTTCCCTTACTGGCCGCGATTCACGGTACTGGCAGCGCTTCTGGCGGCTGCATTCCTGTGGCCGGCAAGCGCTCTGGAATGGTCTCGTGAGGGTATTCCTGGCGGCGAGTACTGGCGGCTGCTCACCGGCCACTGGACCCACCTGGGTCTGAACCACCTGCTACTCAACCTGGCGGGGCTACTGGTAACCGGCCTGTTGTTCACAAGGCATCCCCCCCTGCCGAGCTGGATAAGCTACCTGATTCTCTCCCCTCTCGCCATATCTTCAGGCCTGTTTCTGGCGGCGCCCGAGGTTGACTGGTATCGGGGGTTTTCAGGCTGTCTTCATGGGCTTCTGGTGTTTACGGCCTTGTTCAATATCAAAACGGATACCCGCTGGAGCATCACCATACTGGCATTCATTCTGCTGAAGATGGCAACGGAGGTGTTTCTATACCCGGCGGTTGGCGAAAACCCATTGATTGGGGGCCATGTCATCGTCCAATCCCACTGGCTTGGCGCGCTCACCGGCCTGATAGCGGGCTTGTTCACCTTACGCACCGCTCCCCGGGTTACGGCATAACCAGAGCCACCATCACCGGAATAAACGCCAGGGCAAACAAGGTGCTCAGCAAGGCGGTGCCGGCGGCCTGTTTTGGCGCGGTGTCCAGCAGCGTGGCTATGACCACCGTATTGGCGGCAATGGGCGTTATGGAAATCAGGAAAATCGCCTGGTAGACGGCCAGGTTATAGATACCAAAGAAACGGGCATCCAGCCACCAGAGCACGATGGCCGCCAGCGGCCAGGACACGAACTTGCCGAAGAACGCCAGGCCGGTAAAACGCGGGTTGCCCGCCAGCCCGCGGAAACTGAGAATCCCCATGCCAATAATCATCATGCCGAGGACACTGTAGGCCCCACGAAGATTGTCGAAAAGCGGCGTGAAAACATCCGGGATGGAAAATCCGTTCAGGTTCAGCACAACCGCCAACATAAAGGCGTAGACTGAAGGCAGCCGCGCCACCCTCACGAGGGAATCCTTGAGGCTGTATCGTCCCCGGGCGGCCAGATAGAAGCCCACGGAATTCTCGAACAGCGTCGTACCCAGCATGCACACGATATAAAGCGCCAGTCCTTCCTGACCAAACAGCAGCAATGCCACCGGTATGCCAAAATAACCGGTATTGCCCGTGCCCACCGACAACGGAATAAGACTGGCGCTGCCGTCCGAAATCATACCGCGGGCAATCCTCATGTGCGCAAAACCGAGCACCGAACACAGCGTAAAAACCAGTAGTGGCAACAGGATCACTTCCGTCGAGAGCGGTGCCGCCATAACGCCGGAAAACACCACAGAGGGCGTTACAATGTAGAGCATGATACCGGCGATGTGTTTACCGCTGGCCTGAAGATAACGCCCGGCAACCCAACCCAGGGCAACCGTGATATACAGGGGGAGCAGTTTGTAGAACAGTGCGAGGGCCGCGGCCATGCTGACTCCGGTACAGGGCAAGAAAGGCACCGAGTTTAACACCAGCAGGAATATTGATTCAGCCGCTAAGACAAACTGGTTTAATTTATTTTGAATGTACCTATCCAGATGCCAAACTCCGACAACCGACTCAGCCAAGGTGCTCCCATGAAACAGGAACCGATTGCCAGCTCATCGCCCCCCTGCATGCTGGCAGAGCGACACCGGGATATTATCTGGCATGAGCCCGCGCCGGAGTCCCATGCGTTACTCAGCGGGCTCAGCCACTGCTTTGGCATTCATCTGAGCAACGACAGCGACAACCCCCAACAGCGCTTCGTCAGTGAACTGGGCGGACTGTTCCAGAAATGCCGGGTGGACGCTGAAACCGACCTGGAGCGACACAACCGCCCCTGGGGTAACGTGTACCTGATCCAGCACGGTGTGCTTCGACTGTTCCGGGAATCACTGACGGGAAAGGTGGCCATCCACCATTTTTTCACGGAAGGGGATCTGATCTGGCCTGTCTTTGGCAGAAGCCGAACTTCCCGCAACACCCTGTGCCTCACAGCCGTTACCCCCGCAACCCTCTGGGTGGCCGATTTTTCCGCGTTCCGGGCAGCAGTCCAGGCACAGGGGGATGGCGCCTGGGAAAAGTTCGCCATTGTGCTGACGGAGGAAGTCGCCGAGCTGACCAGCATGAGGGAATTCCGCAAGCAAACCATGCCGGCCCAGGAGCGTTACCGGCTGTTGCTGGACGAGTATCCCGAGCTGATCAAGCGGGTGCCGGACAACCAGCTGGCGTCGTGGCTGGGTGTGGTGCCGGCAACCTTCTCAAGGCTGAAGAAAGCGTCTGGCAACGGCCGCAGCTCGGGATAATCCATCGAACAGCGTCATTACGGGTTCGAGCTGAACAACACGTCACACTTCGTCTATTGCGTACACCTGTACGCTGAAGTACCGTAGCGGCATGACAGAACCGAACCAGGCACCCATGAAAGCTCGCGAGAACCCCGAAGAATCCGTCCATCACCGTATCGAGGAATGGCTGAACAGCGCCACCCACGGTCTCGGCGCCCTTCTTAGCGTGATCGGCACGATTGCATTGATCGTCGCGGCCAGCCAACTGGGTGATGTCTGGAAGATCGTCAGCTTCAGTATTTTTGGCGCGTCCCTGATCATGCTTTACCTGGCATCGGCGCTTTACCATGGTGCCCGCCACCCCCGGATGCGAGCGCTGTTCAAGACCCTGGATCACTGCGCCATCTTCGTGCTGATCGCCGGCACCTACACCCCTTTCCTGCTGGTCAACATGCGCGGCACCAGTGGCTGGACCCTGTTTGCCATCATCTGGTCCCTGGCGGCTACCGGCGTGGTTCTGAAAGTCATCTTCCAGAACCGCTTCAAACTGGCACGTGTAGGTATCTACATTGCCATGGGTTGGCTGATCTCCTTCGCCTCATCGGACCTGGTAGCGAGCATCAGCGAGACAGCCCTCTACCTGACCATCGCGGGTGGCGTGGTCTACACAGCCGGCGTCGGCTTCTACCTCGCGGACCGCATTCCCTACATGCATGCGGTATGGCACCTGTTCGTCATCGGCGGCAGCGCCCTCCACTTCAGCGCAATCTACTACGGCGTCCTGCCCCATACCCTTTGACAGCGTGACTGTGCCATAACGGCCAGACGAGCCGGATTTTGGTTATACTGTATAACCTCACCATGTCGGGAGCCGAGCGATGGCAAAGTGGCTGGTCAAGACCGAACCGTCCGAATGCAGCATTGATGACTTTGAGAACGCGAAGGATCAGACCATCCCCTGGGACGGAGTGCGCAACTATCAGGCGCGAAATTTCCTGCAGGAAATGGCCGAGGGGGACGACGTGCTTGTTTACCACTCCAGCTGCAAACACATTGGCGTGGCAGGGATTGTCCGCGTCGTCACGTCCGCCTATCCGGACCCGACCCAGTTCCGGGAAAACTCGCCCTACTACGACCCCAAAAGCACACCGGACAAGCCACGCTGGCAGGCCGTTGATATGGCCTTTGAGAAAAAGCTGCCGCGACTGATCCCACTGGATGAAATCAAGTCCCTGCCGGGGCTTGATGGCCTGGCGCTGATCAGGCGTGGCAACCGCCTGTCGGTGATGCCCGTTACTGAAGAGCAGTGGCGGATCATACTCGCCAACGCCTGAGCACAGTTCCCGCTACCCAATCCGGCCCACTCCCTTTAGAATTCAGGCTCCGCGATCGTTATGGAGTTGCTGTTTTCCCATGTCTGCCCAACCAAGCCCCACAACCGGATTCGAACAACTGCGCCGCATTGAGTCCAGCCGGATATTCCAGAGCGTGGTTATCGGCATTATCATCCTGTCGGCGCTCACCATTGGCGCAAAGACCTATGAGCTTCCGCCACTGGTGGAGGGTTCCCTTAGCGTGATGGACAACGCCATCACCTTGTTTTTCCTGATAGAAATCCTGTTCCGTTTTGCTGCCTGCCCCAACAAGAAACGCTTTCTGATGGACGGCTGGAACCTGTTCGACACACTGGTCGTGGTTGGCAGCCTTATTCCACTGGACAACTCCGACGCCGTGCTGCTTGGCCGATTGTTGCGAGTGTTCCGGGTGTTGCGCCTGGTCTCTGTGGTGCCAGAGCTGCGATTCCTGATCAACTCTCTTCTGAAAGCCATCCCGCGCATGGGCTACATCGCCCTGTTGATGTTTATCATTTTCTACATTTATGCGGCCATGGGCTCAATGTTCTTTGCCGACGTGGACGAGACCCTTTGGGGCGATGTCGCCATAGCCATGCTTACTCTGTTCCGGGTGGCAACCTTCGAGGACTGGACGGATGTAATGTATGCCACGATGGAATCCTACCCGCTCAGTTGGCTCTACTACCTGACGTTCATATTCCTGACGGCGTTCGTATTCCTCAACATGATGATCGGGGCGATCCTGGAAGTCATGAGTGAAGAACAGAACGCGGAGCAGGCCCAGAAAGCCCACGATGAACGGGACGAGATCGCACGCCAGTTAAAGGCGGTTCAGCAACAGCTGCAGGAACTGACGAAGCAGGTATCCGAAAAATCCGGGGGGCGCTGACCTCCGGAGTCGTTGGCCAGGGTGGCGTCGCCATGGCGAAGTGGAAAATCGTCACAGAAAATTTGTGCCCGACTGCAAACTGCAACCAATGGTCAATAGCCTTAGCGGTAATACCAGCTAAAGTATAAGAAACCATTTTGTAACAGGAACACTGGCATTATGACCCCTGATCACTTTACCAAGGCCGATCTGGAAGCCTGCGGACAAGGCACGCTCTTCCCCGGCAAGATGCGACTGCCCATAAATGAAATGCTGATGATGGACCGCGTTACCCATTTCAGCGAAACCGACGGGCTCTATGGCAAAGGCAGCATCGTTGCCGAGCTGGACATCAACCCGGACCTCTGGTTCTTCAAGGTTCATTTTGTGGACGATCCGGTCATGCCCGGCTGTCTGGGCCTGGACGCCATGTGGCAGTTGGTGGGTTTTTTCCTGGCAGCCACCGGAGGTGAAGGCAAGGGGCGCGCGCTTGGAAGCGGTGAGGTGAAGTTTTCCGGCCAGGTGCTACCCACGAACAAACTCGTTCGGTATCACCTCGACATCAAACGGGTCATCCGCCGCAAGCTCACCATGGCCATTGCCGATGCCCGTATGGAAGTGGATGGCCGGGAAATATACACCGCCAAAGACCTGAAGGTCGGCATGTTCAATTCTACGGATGACTTCTAGGAGCCGTTAAATGCGTCGTGTTGTTATTACAGGCATGGGAATCGTCTCCAGCCTCGGAACCAATCAAGACGAAGTAACCCGGTCCCTGCGGGATTCAATTCCTGGCATTGGCTTTAGCCAGGAAGCCAAGGACAACGGTCTGCGCAGCCATGTATGCGGACAGATTGACCTGAATCTGCCGGAACTGATCGACCGCAAACTGATGCGCTTCATGTGCCCGGCCTCCGGCTACACCTACCTGGCGATGAAAGAAGCCATTGAACAAGCCGGGCTGACAGAAGAGCACATCCGCGCCAACTCTACCGGCGTCATTACCGGCGCTGGCGGTGCATCAACGGTGGAGCTGATGGACGCCATCGACACCCACCGTGAGAAAGGCATCCGCCGGGTAGGGCCTTATCGTGTGCCCCGCACCATGGGCAGCGCTATCAACGCCTCTCTTGCCACGGCATTTGGCATTACCGGCATCAACTACGGCATCACCTCAGCCTGCGCCACCAGCGCCCATTCCATTGGCCATGCCGCCGATATGATTGCCCTGGGCCGCCAGGACGTGATGTTTGCCGGTGGCGGTGAAGACATCCACTGGACGTTGAGCCTGATGTTCGACGCCATGGGTGCGCTCTCCACCAAATACAACGACACCCCCGGAAAAGCCTCCCGCACCTACGATCGTGACCGGGACGGTTTCGTCATCTCTGGCGGCGGCGGCATCCTGGTACTGGAAGCCCTGGAGCATGCGGAAGCTCGCGGAGCCAACATCCTGGCCGAGTTGGTGGGCTTCGGCGCAACCTCTGACGGCGCCGATATGGTGGCGCCCAGCGGTGAAGGCGCCATTCGCTGCATGCAGCAGGCGATGAAAAACATCGATGGCGAGATCAGCTACATCAACACCCACGGCACCAGCACGCCAGCGGGGGATGTCACCGAACTCAAAGCCCTGAAGGAAACCTTTGGCGACAAGATACCGCCACTGAGCTCAACCAAGCCACTTTGCGGCCATGCTCTGGGCGCAGCCGGTGTGCACGAGGCCATCTACAGCCTGATCATGCAGCGGGGGAACTTTATTGCTCCGTCAGCCAATATCGAGAACCTGGATGAGGGCGCCGAAGGCTACCCCATCGTGCGGGAACGGCAGGACAACGTGGATCTGCCCCTGGTGATGAGCAACAGCTTTGGCTTCGGCGGCACCAATGGCACGCTGATCTTCAAGAAAGCCTGACCACCCGGCAGCAAGCCGCCGGGGCACGCACAAATTTGCGGCCCCGGCGTTTTCAATATTCCTTAAGCAACCCGCGAGCGGTAGGCTCCTGGCGATTTACCCATCCAGCGTTTGAACGCACGGCTGAAAGCACTGAGTTCGGAGAACCCGAGCTGTTCAGCGATTTCCACCAGGGGCTTACTGCGATCCTTCAGGTAGGCCAGCGCCCGTTCACGCCGGATGTCCTCAAGCAACGCAGCAAAGGTCAGATTTTCTTCTTTCAATCTTTTATGGAGCGTGTGCCGGCTCATGTGCAGTTGAGAGGCAACAGCCTCCACCCCTACCCGACCTCGCTCCAGATGCCCGGCAATCAACGAAGTCACTCGCGCACTGAACGGTGCCATAGCCGCGCGGGGCTTCATCGGTTCTGAGTGCATGTCACGGTCTCCTGATCATTCCCTGCAGGCACGCTTTACCTGCGCTGGTCAGCGTACACATGTTAGCCGAAAATAACCATATTGGGCTTTAGTCGCAGACAGGAAGACACACTCCGCCTAATAGCACAAAGAGCCGGGCTATCGACCCGATTACCGCACCCTTAGTGCCACAAGGGTCGATTAAGGTATAATCACGACACGCGCAATTTAATACCTGACTATTTTACTCTGGTATTGTATACTCACTCACCAGAAGAAACGGATATTGCCCTTGATTTTCAACAGGGCCGCACCCAATCCGTCATCCAAAAACCGATTGCAGGGCGCACCCAGATCTGGGGCGATCACTGCGACGCATGAATTTATGACATCCGCCCGGCAGCCCTGAACACGAGACTACCGGCGACACCAGGGGCTGCAAGGCCCGAGATGAGAGAATACGGAGCGACGATCATGGCGACCACCGATAAAGAGGTGAACGAGCTGATCAAACGGGAATACGAACACGGTTTCGTAACAGACATCGAAGCCGACACGTTCGAGCCCGGCCTGAACGAAGACGTCATTGCCCGCCTTTCCGCCATTAAGAAAGAGCCGGAATGGATGCTGGAATGGCGCCTGAAGGCCTACCGTCGCTGGCTGGAAATGGACGAGCCGGACTGGGCACACGTGGGTTACCCGAAAATCGACTACAACTCGATTTCCTATTACTCCGCGCCCAAGCGCAAGGAAGACATGCCCCAGAGCCTCGACGAAGTCGACCCTGAGCTGCTCAAGACCTACGAGAAACTGGGCATTCCCCTGCACGAGCGTGAAAAGCTCGCCGGCGTGGCTGTTGACGCCGTATTCGACTCCGTTTCGGTGGCGACCACCTTCAAGGAGCCGCTGGCCAAGGCAGGCGTAATCTTCTGCTCCATTTCGGAGGCCATCCAGGACTACCCGGAACTGGTGAAAAAGTATCTGGGTTCTGTGGTTCCTGCAGGCGACAACTTTTTCGCGGGCCTGAACTCCGCCGTGTTTTCAGATGGCACGTTCGTGTACGTACCCAAGGGTGTTCGTTGCCCCATGGAACTGTCCACTTACTTCCGCATTAACGCGGCCAATACCGGGCAGTTCGAGCGCACCCTGATCATCGCCGAGGACAGCAGCTACGTCAGTTATCTGGAAGGCTGCACCGCGCCGATGCGCGACGAAAACCAGCTTCACGCTGCCGTTGTTGAACTGGTGGCCCTGGACGATGCACAGATCAAATATTCCACGGTGCAGAACTGGTACCCGGGCGATGAGAATGGCAAAGGCGGCATCTTCAACTTCGTCACCAAGCGAGGCGCCGCTATTGGCAAGAACTCCAAGATTTCCTGGACCCAGGTCGAAACCGGTTCCGCGGTGACCTGGAAGTATCCGAGTTGCGTGCTGCGTGGTGACAACAGCGTGGGCGAATTCTACTCGGTGGCACTGACCAACAATTACCAGCAGGCGGATACCGGTACCAAGATGATTCATCTGGGCAAGAACACGTCCAGCACCATCATCTCCAAGGGCATTTCCGCCGGCAAGAGCTCCAACGCCTATCGCGGGCTGGTGAAGTTCGGCCCGGGTGCGGAAGGTGCACGTAACTATACCCAGTGTGATTCGCTGCTGATCGGCGACCGCTGTGGCGCCCACACCTTCCCGTACATCGAGAGCAAGAACAAGTCGGCCATCGTTGAGCACGAGGCAACCACCTCCAAGGTCAGCGACGAGCAGATGTTCCTCTGCCGCCAGCGTGGCATCGACCCGGAGCAGGCGGTTTCCATGATTGTGAACGGCTTCTGTAAAGAGGTGTTCAAGGAGCTGCCGATGGAGTTTGCCGTGGAAGCTGGCAAGTTGCTTGAAGTCAGCCTTGAAGGGTCCGTTGGTTAAGCCCAGGCTCATATACAGATATTCAGATTCCAGTTTTCAGATTATAGAGAGACGCCAGAAATGCTAAGCATCAAGAACCTGCACGCATCCGTTGAGGGTGAAGAGATCCTCAAGGGCATCAACCTGGAGATCAAGGCCGGGGAAGTTCACGCCATTATGGGCCCCAACGGCTCAGGCAAGAGCACCCTGTCCCAGGTGCTGGCAGGCAATGAGACATTTGAGGTAACCCAGGGCGAAATCAGCCTGAACGGCGAGAACCTGCTGGACCTTGAAACCGAAGAGCGGGCTCGTGAAGGTATTTTCCTGGCGTTCCAGTATCCGGTGGAGATTCCCGGCGTCAGCAACCTGCAGTTCCTGCGCACCGCCGTCAACGCCATGCGCACACACCGCGGCGAGCAGGGAATGAACGCCGCGGAGTTCATGAAGCTGGCCAAAGAGGTTTCCAAACAGGTGGACCTGGACCCGGCGTTCCTCAAGCGCGGTGTCAACGAAGGCTTCTCCGGGGGCGAGAAGAAGCGCAATGAGATTCTTCAGGCGCTGTTGCTGCAGCCAAAGCTGGCCATTCTGGATGAGACAGACTCAGGGCTCGACATTGATGCCCTGCAGGTGGTTTCCAAGGGCGTAAACGCCCTGCGCGCCGAAGACCGTGCCATTCTGATGGTGACTCACTACCAGCGTCTGCTGAACCACATCGTGCCAGACCATGTTCATGTACTGGCCGGTGGCAGGATCGTCAAATCCGGGGGTCGCGAGCTGGCCCTCGAGCTCGAAGAGCGTGGCTACGGCTGGCTCGGCGTGAAAGACGAAGAAGCCACCCCCAGTGCAGCCAGCTAAGGAGGCCGTGGAATGAAACCAGCACCAACCATTTCCAGCGCCTTCCTTGAGCCGGGCGGGCATTCGCTGCCCGAGCCGTTGCTTGAACTGCGCAAACAGCGGGGCACGGCACTGGTGGATATGCCATTGCCCACCCGCAAAACCGAGAACTGGAAATACTCCAGCCGGCACCTGAAGCTGACCGACGAACTGGCCACCACCCTGCCCACAACCGGCAAGGACGGCTGCAGCTTGTCGATTCCCGGTTATCGCGTGGTGTTCCACAACGGCGTGATGATTCCGGAGGCCTCGGACTTTCCGGACCTGGATGGCATCCGCATTCAACGCTTCGCCGATCTGGACGATGACGAGGCCGCGGCCCTGGCCGAACGCCTGGACAACACGCTGGACACCCGTGCCGTACAGATGGCGCGACTGAACTCCGCTCGCTTTGAAGACGGCCTGTACATCCAGCTGGACAAGGAAGCGGTTCTCGATCAGCCGCTGTTCATCGTGCACGAAGTGACCGGCACAGCTTCCGGCTCGGCGTACCCGCGCATTTATGTGGATGCCGCGCGTCACAGCCAGATTACGGTGGTAGAGGAATACCTCTCCAGTGGCGAGGAGCCGGTCATGGTGGATACCGTCACCGAGTTTGTACTGGCAGATGGAGCCCAGGTCACGAATGTGCGGCTGGTCATGGAAGGCGAAAATGTACAGCACATCGGGGCTACCGGTGTTCGCCAGGCCGCCAATTCCCGCTTCGAGAGCCACTGCGTGGGCTTCGGCGGACCACTGCGTCGCCATGACCTGCAGGTTCGGCTGGAAGGCGAAGGCGGTGAGTGCAAACTGAACGGCGTGGTTGTCACCCAGGGCAAACAGCACTACGACAACCATACCTCCATTGAACACGTGGCCGCTCACTGCGACAGCGAGGAAACCTATCGCAATATCGCTGCAGACGAGTCCCACGCGGTGTTCAATGGCCGCATCCATATCCACGAGGATGCCCAGAAGTCCAACGCGAACATGAACAACAAGAACCTGTTGCTCTCCACCGGCGCCGAAATCGACACCAAGCCCGAGTTGGAGATTTACGCGGACGACGTCAAATGCGCCCATGGTGCCACCATCGGCCAGCTCGACAGGATTTCCCTGTTCTATCTGGTATCCCGCGGCATCGGTCGCCGTGAGGCCAATACCCTTTTGACAATGGCCTTTATTAACGAACTTGTTGAACAGATTCCGGTTCAGGCGGTCAAAGACGCTGCCCAGCTCCGGCTGAATGAATTTTTCGATCAGACGTTTCAGGAGGCCTGACCGGTTATGACAGACCTTTCCATGGCCAAAAAGGCGGGCACTGCGGCGTTCGACGTCGAGGCCATTCGCCGGGACTTTCCGATTCTTGATCAGCAGGTCAACGGCAAGCCCCTCGTGTATCTGGACAACGGCGCTTCGTCACAGAAGCCCATCGCCGTGCTGGACGCCATGGATCGCTATTACCGGGAAATGCATTCCAACGTCCATCGGGGCGCCCACACGCTTGGCGACCGCGCCACCAGCGCCTTCGAGGGCGCCCGGGAGAAGGTTCGCGCGTTCCTGAACGCTGACAGCACCCGCGAGATTATCTGGACCCGTGGCACCACCGAGGCCATCAACGTGGTGGCCAATGGCCTGGCCGGCCGCCTCAAGCCTGGTGACGAAATTCTCGTCAGCCATATGGAACATCACGCCAACATCGTGCCCTGGCAGATGGTGGCCGAGCGCACGGGCGCGAAGGTGGTTCCCATCCAGATCACTCCACAGGGTGAATTGGATCTGGACTCGTTCAATAGTTTGCTGGGCGACCGCACCCGGGTACTGGCACTGACGCACGTGTCCAACGTCCTGGGCACGGTGAACCCGATTGCACCGCTGATTGAGCAGGCCAAGGCTCGCGGCGTGATCACCGTTATCGACGGCGCACAGGCGGTGCCGCATTTCCAGCCGGACGTACAGGCTCTGGGCTGTGATTTCTACGTGTTCTCGTCCCACAAGCTGTTCGGCCCGACGGGCGTTGGCGTGCTGTACGGCAAGGCCCAGTTGCTGGAAGAAATGCCCCCGTTCCAGGGTGGCGGTGAAATGATTGAGCGGGTGTCGTTCGAGCGCACCACTTGGAACGTGCTGCCTTACAAGTTCGAGGCCGGCACACCGCCGGTTGCCGAGGCCATCGGCCTGGGCGCGGCCATTGATTATCTGGGCAACCTGGATCGCAATGGCATGGAAGCGGCGGAAAACGCGCTTCTCACCCGCGCCAACGAACTGGTCGAGTCGGTCCCGGGCATGGAAATCATCGGTACGGCCAGCCAAAAGGTGCCGGTCATGTCCTTTAAAATCGCCGGCCTGCACCCCAGTGATATAGGAACACTGCTGGATCAGCAGGGCATCGCGATTCGCACTGGCCACCACTGCGCCATGCCGCTGATGGACTTTTACGGGGTTCCCGGTACAGCCCGGGCGTCCTTTGCGTTTTACAATACGCTGGAGGAAGTGGAACAATTATTCACTGCCCTGCAGAAAATCCAGCGTCTGTTTGCCTGATGGAGGTGGAAATATGACAGCCGAAGTCTTCACACCAACCGTGGCGGTCACCATGACCCCGACAGCGGTGAAACACGTACGCAAACAACTGGACAAGAAGCCTGAGGCGAAAGGTATCCGCCTGGCGATCAAGAAAAGCGGCTGTTCCGGCTTCAAGTATGAAACCCAGTGGGTGGAAGAAGCCGCAGCGGACGACAAGGTTTTTCACATCGACGGTGTGGACGTCTTTGTAAAGGAAGAGCACCTGCCTCTGGTGAACGGCATTGAAATTGATTTTGTGACCGAAGGGGTGAACTCCCTGTTCCAGTTCCGGAATCCGAATGCGACGGCAGAGTGCGGTTGTGGCGAGAGCTTTACAGTCGCCTGAACCCGACAAACCAGATAGCGAATACGAGGCCCATTAAGGCATGCAAGAACGGGAAGTGGTCCTGACCAAACGCGAAGTAGAGGCGCGCCTGGTGCCCGCCGGAACCGAAATCATGATTCCGTCGGACACCTTCGTCACCATCACACAGTCACTCGGTGGTAGCTTCACCGTGGCCGTGAACGGCAACCTCGCTCGTATTGAAGGCCACAATGCCGATGCACTGGGCAAGAAGCCCCTTGAAAGCAGCTTCGACACCCCCGAAGACGGTACGGTGAACGAAAACCAGGTGTGGGAAGCGATGCGCAACTGCTACGACCCGGAAATTCCGGTCAACGTGGTGGAGCTGGGCCTGATCTACGAGTGTGAAATACAGAATGGCACGGAAGACGGCAACCATGTGTACGTCAAGATGACACTCACGGCCGCCGGCTGCGGCATGGGCCCGGTGATCACTGAAGACGTCAAGACCAAGCTTGAGCATGTACCCAATGTGGACAAGGTGACCGTCGAACTGACCTTCGATCCACCCTGGAACAATGACATGCTCACCGACGAAGCCAAGCTTGAATTGGGGATGCTGTAATGACTGCCGCTGAACAGGAGTTTTTGAACAATCCGCTCGGGAAAGACACCACCCTCGAAGACGTCCTCGATGGCTTTGAATTCCTGGACGACTGGGAAGAGCGTTACGCGTTCATTATCGACCTTGGCAAGCAGCTACCTGCATTTCCGGACGACGAGCGCAGGGAAGAGAATTACGTTCACGGCTGTCAGAGCCAGGTGTGGCTGATCCATCATTACGATGAGCAAAGTGGCAAGCTGTACCTGCTGATTGACTCTGACGCCATCATCGTTCGCGGCCTTGCCGCCATTATCCTGGTGGCCCTGAATGGCAAGTCTCCCAGGGACCTGCTGGCCACGGACATCGACGAGCTGTTCGAACAACTGGATCTGTTCCGCCACATCTCGCCCACACGGGGCAACGGCCTGAGAGCCATGGTTGGCAAAATCCGGGATGTGGCTGCGGAAACCGCCGCAGCGTGATTGAGCAACCCTACCAGACGATAGCCACGTCATCCCGCTGTATATTGATCAGCCCGCCAAAGACAGGAATGCTGCCGTTACTGAAATCCGGGTGAACGTTGTTCACTGTCATGGTGGCGCGGCTGTCCACCAGTTCCGGGGTCGCCCCGGGTGAATCGAAGAAACTGGCACTGCGATAGAGTTTCAGCTCATCCCCCGGGCGCAAGCCTGCCGTGGCTCCGGAATCCAGCGTGACCTTGTTGCCGTCGACTCTCGTCACCCGCGTGATGAATGGCTGACAAGCCAGCGCATCATTGACCGCGGACACCATGTTGCTCATCAATCCAGCGACAGCCTGTCCGTACTCGGTTTCCCGGAAACCCGCCGACCCGAACCCATCAGAAGACCCCGGCCCAGCGTTCCAACGTGCCTCCGCCGAAAACCGCTCCTGATAGACAGGTGCGCCGCTGAAGCCGTCATAAACCATCATGTCCACCACAAACCGCCGGTTCTGGTTCGCCGCACCAATGCCCCGTTGCAGGCGGTCGATAACAGAACTTCCCCAGGCGTCCGGGTCAGACACGCCAACATCACGGATGACACCGGTAACCACGAACTGCACCCCAAGCTCGCGAGCCACCTGGATCACGTTGCTCAATCGATTGTTGAATTTCTGGTGCGTTGGGGCATTAAGCAGGTCATCAAACAGGCGCTGGGTGGTCGCACCAAAAACCTGGAGTTGGCCACCACTCTGTAGATCTGCCTGCAACAATTGCGGCAAGACTTCGCCGGCATCCCCTATGCGCCCTATCCGGGCCTGATCCGGATACACCATGGGGAAACCGGTCACGGCCACGCGCTTTCTCAACTCTGCGGCATCGCCGGCCTGGCACTGGCCGCCGGCCGACATGTCGGCGCGAACCGTGACACGTAACAAATTGCCCCGCCGGTACTCGTCCACCACTTCAACGGACTTTGCCCGCGCCGACGAGGCAACCTGTAGGCGGGATTCCGTCACCACACCGTTTTCCATGGTGTCGCGGCTACTGATCCTGGCTTCATACTGCAGGGAAACATCCCTTAACGCCGCCTTCTTAGCCTCCTGCCGTGCGCTGTCGACGTCATCGTTGTAAATGGTGGCGTGGCCGACGCCCTCCAGCACCACTGCCTGGGCACCGCCACACGCAATTACCAACAGTGCTGTGACAACGGAAATAGCCAGCTTCATGGGAAATCGTTCTCTTATTCGAGGTAGTAGAGGGAATCAACGCCCCGGCTCTGGAAATCTCCGGTGCTGTCATTGCCTCTGGGCATCGGAATTGGGCACAGGTCCTGCACTTCCCGATCGGTTACGCGGGAAACACAGGCACGGAACCTGGGCTCCAGCTTGAGTTCCATAACGGTTTCCACCACGCCGTCACTGTGTTCATTCACGGCAACCATTTTGGCGCCACGGATGTAGCTATCAACGTAGGTGCGGAACATATCGTTCTGCAATACGAAATCGTTAACCGTTGAGCTGCCGTAGATCACGGTGCCATAAACCCGTTCCGCCAGGTTGCGATAGGCATCCAACTGGGACGCACGCCGGGCAAGCAAGCGCTTACGCGTGTTCAGGCGATCTTTCGACACTTGCTCATAGGTTCCGAAGCCGCTAACCCTCACCGTAATCGGGTCCAGTTCGGTCTGCTGCCGGTCGGCACTGGCGTTCCGGTGCTGGCCCACGGGGGCGCAGCCGATCATTGTTACCACCAGCGCAGGTATCAGTATCCGCCGCAGGGTCATGTTGGTTCTCCGCAAAAAACATCTGTTCACTGCCCTTATGAAAAATTCACGCCAACCTTTGTAACCGACTGAATTCCATAATTTCATGTCCCACCGGGCCCGCCACACAGAAACCAGGCGGCAAAAAACTACCGCTATTTACAGTAAAAAAACAAACCGTTACCGCATCACCGGTGAGTCACGGTGGCAACTGAATTAACCTGAACTGAATGTCATTTTTAAATTAGCAGTATCATCGCTTCATCAGGACACATCATGACCCCATATCGTCTGACCAAGCTATCACTGGCCATCGGCCTTTCCATCGCCACCACCTCCGCCATCGCGAGCCCGCAGGCGTTCATGTCGTCACGCTCCTTCGCCATGGGCGGCACCGGTGTTGCCGTCGCCCATCCGGCTGCGGCGGGCGCCACCAATCCGGCGATGATGGCTGCAGACCACCATGAATGGTCCAACGATTTTGGTCTGATGCTGCCCTCCGTCAACGCCCGCTTTGCGGACGAAGAGGAAACCGTTGATCAGATCGACGATATTCAAGACACGATTGATCGCTTCCAGGAACTGGATAAGACGTCCAACCCGCAAGATGCCCGCCAAGCCGCCGGTGACCTGAGACGCCAGCTCAATGACTTTGACCGCGACACCGTCCGGATTGACGGCGGCCTGGGACTCGCCCTGGCCGTGCCCACCGAGTCTTTTGCCGTCGGCTTTTTCACCAACGGCAACGTTCGCGCCACCGTCCGCGGGGAGTTCGACGAGGACGACGAGCAGTTTCTGGCCGACCTGGAAACGGCAACCATCCCGGAACTAATTGCCGCCGATCTCGACCGCGACCTGGAGTCCCGCGGCCGCATCCTGGCCTCTGCCGTTGCCGAAGTAGGTCTTTCCATCGCCACTTCCATAGAGCTTCAGGACAGCTCACGTCTGCAACTCGGCGTATCGCCAAAATACGTTCAACTGCGCACCTTCCAATACACCGAAACCGTCTCCGGGTTTGAGGACGACGAGTTCGACAGCGACGAATACCAGACCGACAAGAGCGGGTTCAACCTGGACGTGGGCGCCGCCTACGCTTTCGGATCCCGCAACCAGTGGAATGCCGGCATTGCGGTCAAGAACCTGATCCCGATGGAGCTGGACTCTGCAGCCAGCCGCCCAGACGAGGAAAAGCGCACTCTGGAACTTGAGCCGATGGTAACTGCGGGCATCGCCCATAAAGGCGACTTCCACGTGCTGACCGCAGAAGTGGACCTGACGGAAAAGAAAGCCTTCGGCTATGAGGATGACACCCAGTGGGTTGCTCTCGGCGCGGAGTTCGACGCTTTCCGCTACGCGCAACTTCGCTTCGGCGTGCGCCAGAACCTGGCCAGCAATGACGACAACGATGGCATCGAGGAAGACACCCAGTTTACGGCCGGTATCGGCCTGTCGCCCTTCGGTGCCCGCCTCGATATCGGCGGCCTGATCAGCGATGCCGATCTGGGCGCGGCGATTGAGTTCGGCGCTGCGTTCTAAGCCTGTTGTATAGAAGCAGTCCACCAAGCCCGGTTTGATACCGGGCTTTTTTTGTGGCCAACCGGTTTGCCTGTGGCCAGCCTTGCCGGGATAATCCCCAGAGCAACATCCCTCAAGGAGCAGAACCCAATCCATGAAAACCTATCTGGTGGGCGGAGCCGTCCGTGATGAACTTCTTGGTCTGCCGGTCAAAGACCGGGACTGGGTGGTCACCGGTGCAACTCCGGAAGACATGTTGCGAAAGGGCTTCAAGCAGGTAGGCGCGGATTTTCCGGTATTCCTTCACCCAGACACCCGGGAGGAGTACGCATTAGCACGAACGGAACGAAAGCAGGGGCGAGGCTACCACGGATTTACCGTGTACAGCGCCCCGGACGTGCCCCTTGAGGACGACCTGAAGCGCCGTGACCTGACCATCAACGCCATGGCAAAGTCCACCGCAGGTGAAATTGTCGACCCCTTCCACGGCCGCCAGGACCTGCAGGATCACAAACTACGCCACGTTTCCGAGGCCTTCGCCGAGGATCCGCTGCGCATACTGCGCACCGCACGCTTTGCTGCCCGCCTGCAGCCCCAGGGATTCACCATTGCCGAACCCACCATGGCGCTGATGCGGCAGATGGTGGACCAGGGCGAGGTCGGCAACCTGGTGCCGGAGCGGGTATGGCAGGAAATCCAGCGAGCGTTGCATGAGCAGGAACCCGGCACCTTTTTCGAAGTCCTGCGTGAATGCGGCGCACTGGCCGTCCTTATACCGGAGCTTGAGCCACTCGAGGCGTTTTCAGGCGCCATCGGCGCCTTGCGCCGTGCCCACGAAAGCAGCGATGATACGAGTGTCCGCTTCGCCGCGCTGCTTTCCCCCCTGGCGCCAGCCGAAGCCCGGAATCGAGCCAGGGCACTGAAAGCCCCCAACGACTGCCAGGATCTCACCCGCCTCATCACCGACGTGATACCAAAGATTCACACTATAACGTCTCACGACGCCGACCTGTTGCTGGACATGCTGGATGGAGCAGACGTGTGGCGTCGGGCAGACCGATTTTCCGGCCTATTGGTTGCTCTGAAATGCGCGCTGCCGGAGCCAGAGCGGCACAGGGTGGATTGGCTGAAATCCGCGCAACACGCCGCCACCGGGGTACAGGCGAAAACCCTGATGGAACAAGGGTTTCGTGGAAAAGAACTGGGTGAAGCAATCCGCAAAGAGCGGTTACGGCGTATCCTCGCATTCCTCAACAAAGAGTAGACACGCGATGGCATCCTCAACACCTGTAGTGCTCATTACCGGCGCAGCGCATCGGCTTGGCGCCCATACCGCCAGACATCTCCACCAACGCGGCTGGAACCTGGTCATTCATTACCGTTCGCGGGAGGCGGACGCAAACGCCCTTCGTGACGAGCTCAACAGCATCCGACAGAAATCGGCGGTTGCCATCCAGGCCGATCTTGCCGCCCCGGATCAGACAGAACTGCTGGCCCGCAAGGCAGTTTCCACCTGGGGTCGACTTGATGGCCTGGTGAACAACGCCTCGGTGTTCTACCCGAACCCTACACAGGACGCCAGCCCAGGTGACTGGGACGCGATCATGAACACCAACCTGCGGGCGCCTTTTTTTCTCGGCCAGGCCTGCCTGCCAGCGTTGAAACTGTCACAGGGCGCCATCGTGAATCTTATCGACATCTACAGCCAACGGCCGCTGGCCGACCATCCACTATACTGCGCCAGCAAGTCCGGGCTCGCTTCACTGACCCTGTCCTGGGCGAAGGACCTGGCACCGGAGGTACGTGTAAATGGGGTTTCACCAGGCGCGATCCTTTGGCCAGAGGGTGACGCGGCGATCGACGAAGGTTACCAGCAAAGTATACTGGCCAAGACGCCCCTGGCCCGCACCGGCAAGCCGGAGGACATTGCTGGCGCCATCGCCTTCCTGCTGTGCGACGCCCCGTTTGTCACCGGCCAGATCCTCGCGGTGGATGGCGGACGCAGCCTCAATATGTAAAACCATCGCAGTTGCCTGCTTTGGCCCACTCTCGCTTTCCGATACAATGAATCCAGCTTTTAAAATCTGCGTGCAAACCGGAGAGACTCCATGCGTGATGTAGTTATCGTAGCCGCCAAACGTACCGCCGTCGGCAGCTTCGGCGGCGGGCTGTCCAGCCTGAGTGCCGATAAGCTGGGCAGCGCCGTTATCAAAGCCCTGCTTGAAGAAACCGGTGTTGCTGCCGATCAGGTCAACGAAGTGGTCCTTGGCCAGGTTCTGACGGCCGGTTGCGGACAGAATCCGGCACGCCAGGCGTCCATCAACGCCGGCATCCCCGCCTCTGTACCGGCAATGACGATCAACAAGGTATGTGGCTCGGGACTGAAGGCGGTGCACATGGCGGTCCAGGCCATTCGCTGCGGCGATGCCGAGCTGATGATTGCAGGTGGTCAGGAGAGCATGAGCCAGGCTCCCCACGTGCTGCCCAACAGCCGCAACGGCCAGCGCATGGGTAACTGGAACATGGTGGACACCATGATTTCCGATGGCCTTTGGGACGCCTTTAACGACTACCACATGGGCGTCACCGCAGAAAACATCGTGGAGAAGTACGGCATCACCCGTGAAGAACAGGACGAGTTTGCTGCCGCGTCCCAACAGAAGGCGGCCGCCGCGATCGACGCTGGCTACTTCGAAAGCCAGATTGTTCCCATCACTATTCCTCAGCGCAAGGGCGATCCACTGATCGTCAACACGGACGAGAACCCGCGCGCTGGCGTAACCGCGGACAGCCTGGGCAAGCTTCGTGGCGCGTTCAAAAAGGATGGAACCGTCACCGCCGGCAATGCGTCTTCCCTTAACGACGGCGCGGCGGCCGTCATCGTGTGCAGCGCCGACAAGGCCAAGGAACTTGGGCTTGAGCCTCTGGCCACTATCAGGGCTCATGCCAATGCCGGTGTCGACCCGGCCATTATGGGCACCGGCCCGATCCCTGCTAGCCAGCGCTGCCTGAAACTGGCCGGTTGGTCGGTGGACGATCTGGATCTGGTGGAAGCGAACGAAGCCTTCGCCGCCCAGGCCATTTCCGTTAATCGGGACCTGGGATGGGATACCGCGAAGGTCAATGTGAACGGTGGTGCTATCGCACTGGGCCATCCAATCGGGGCTTCCGGTTGCCGGATCCTGGTCAGCCTGCTGCACGAGATGGCTCGCCGGGATGCAAAGAAGGGGCTTGCCACCCTGTGCATTGGCGGCGGCATGGGTGTTGCCCTCGCCGTGGAGCGTTGATCACAGGATGTTGAACGTGGTGCTGTTCGAGCCGGAGATACCGCCGAATACCGGCAATATCATCCGGCTCTGCGCCAACACCGGCTGCCGGCTGCATCTGATTGAACCCCTGGGTTTTACCCTGGAAGACAAACAGATGCGCAGGGCAGGCCTGGATTACAGTGAATACGCAACGGTAACGGTACACTCCGACTACCAGGCCTTTTTGGAGAGTGAGCAACCTTCAAGGCTTTTCGGGCTGACCACCAAAGGTAGCCGCGGCTATCATGATGTCGAATACCAGAATGGTGACTATCTGATGTTCGGCCCCGAAACCCGCGGGCTGCCACAGGACATCCGAGAGGCGATGCCGGAGCACCATCGCCTGAGAGTGCCCATGCGACCGGAAAGTCGCAGCCTTAACCTATCCAACACGGTAGCACTGGTGGTTTATGAAGCGTGGAGGCAATTTGGATTTGAAGGGTCGCAGTAACCCTCGCCACAGCGGATGGCCCATTATTGCCGTTTTGCTCATGCTGACTACCAGCAACGCCTGGCCCAATAATAATACGCAGGCTACCCGTGTTATCACCACGCCCTCGACAACGTCAGAAGTGTCTGTGGTCCTTGGCAAACAGATCATCAGAAAGCTCTATGACAGCTGCGGGCTGGACATAAGATATCTGGATGTCCCGGCCGCACGGGCCGTGCTTATGGCAGAGAAAGGCCAGTCAGACGGCGAGCTTGCCCGAATCCCGATGGCCGTCAACGACAATGCTCCGTTGCTACCGCTGGCGACGCCCATCCAGGAGGCACGCCTGGTTTCGGTGGCTCTCAACGGCAAGGCCGGCGATTCAAAGGCCTCTTTGAAGGGAAAACGGATTGGTTTCCTCAATGGCTATCGAATGATCGCGCGGGTGCTGCCCGAGGATGCGACACAGGTAGCCACCAGCGACACCTTTCAATTGATCGATCTGCTCGAACGAGGCCGTATCGACGTGGCACTGACCCTGGAGTGGGACGCCCTGGCCGCCAAACGCAAGAACCCAAACCTGTCCATTGGCGAGCCACTGCTGCAAGCCCCCCTCTATCACTGGGTTCATGAATCCCGAAAAGACGATATCCCTTGCCTGTCCCGGGCGCTGGAATCCATGAAGGCATCCGGCGAGATCGACCAGATAATCAGTGACGGTATCGGACAGGAAACCGCCCAATAAAAAACCCCGCGAACCTGAACCGTTGGCGGGGTTTTTCTGGCGCTTGTGACGAGAACGTATCAGTGAGTCTGTTCTTCCTTCGCTTCCCCTGACGCCTCTTCCTGCTTGCGCTTCAATGCCTGTGCATAGATGGCATCAAAGTTAACCGGTGCCAGCATCAGCGCCGGGAAGCTACCCCGACCGACCACGCCGTCAATGGCTTCCCGAGCGTAGGGGAACAGGATGTTGGGGCAATAGGCACCCAGCATCTGGCCAAGCTGTGGGCCTTCAATACCTTTCACCAGGAAAACGCCCGCCTGCTGAATCTCGACGATGTAAGCCACTTTTTCATCGACTTTCGCGGTCACAGTCAGAGACAGGACCACTTCGTACTGGTTATCGCTGATCTTGTTGTGGGAGGTGTTCAGATCCAGATTAACCTGAGGTTTCCACTGGTCCTGAAAAACCGTCGGGGAATTCGGCGACTCGAACGACAGATCCTTCACATAGATACGCTGGAGCGCGAACTGTGGTTGATTCTGGTTTTCGTTGCCTGCTGCGGCCTGCTCGTTTTCAGCCATGTTCAATCCTTTCATTCTCGATAAGGGGCAACCAGGGCCCGTTGTTATGTCAGTGCTGCCGGAACAGTGTAATGCCTGGCTCCGCCGGCCGATGTGAAACAGTGCGACAGTTTACCGTTCAGTTCAAGGCCTGGCAGGGCCGTTACTTCTTCACCAACGGCAGATTGCTGCCTTTCCAGTCCGCAACGCCACCGTTGAGGCGAACCACATTGGCGTAGCCTTCCGCATTCAACTGCTTGACCGCCATGGCGGAATGCTGACCCATCTTGTCAGCCACAATAATCTGCTTGTCCTTGAACTTCTTCAGTTCCGACGCACGACTTTTGATACTATTAAGGGGAATATTGATTGAACCGATTATCCGGCCCTCGTTAAAATCCTTGCGATCACGGATATCGACGACGACAGCTTCGTCGCGGTTAATCAGATTCACGGCTCCCTGCGCAGAGATTTTCTTGCCGCCACGGCGAGACTCGAGCACCAATATGGCCAGCAGGAAAGCGACAAACAGAGATACCAGAATGTAATGGTTAACCGCGAACTCGAACACCCTTTCCATGAAAACACCTTGCTGAATAGTTTGTGGCGGGATTATACACACCCTTCCCCAAGGACAGAAGGTGACCAGGCCGAAGGTGACGCCACTGGCCGGAGGGTGCGAAAATGTTTAGAATCAATGTTCGTTTTAGTAAATTTACCAAACTACCATCGGATTAAGTGATGACTGCCACGCGTAAGCCTACCGCACTGATCATTCTTGATGGCTGGGGCCACCGTGACCCGGCTGAAGACAACGCCATCAGCAATGCCAACACCCCGTGTTGGGATAAGCTCTGGGAAAATCAGCCGAAAACACTCATCAACACCTCCGGCATGTTTGTCGGTCTGCCCCAGGGACAGATGGGTAATTCCGAGGTTGGGCACATGAACCTGGGCGCTGGCCGGGTGGTTTATCAGAGCCTGACACGCATCGACAAAGATGTAGAAGAAGGTAGTTTTACGGAAAATTCCGTACTTTGCGCCGCCATTGATAAAGCCGTCAGCAGCAACCGTGCTGTGCACCTGATGGGCCTGCTTTCCCCCGGCGGCGTTCACAGCCATGAAGACCACGTACTGGCGGCCGCTGAAATGGCAGCCAAGCGCGGCGCGAAGGAAGTCTATATCCACGCCTTCCTCGATGGCCGCGACATGCCTCCCCGCAGTGCAAAAGCGTCACTGGAAAAAGCTGCCACCAAACTCAAGCACTTGGGCGTGGGCCGGGTGGCCTCCATTGTTGGCCGCTACTACGCCATGGACCGCGACAATCGCTGGGACCGCGTGGAAGAAGCCTACAACGTTATGACCCTGGGCGAAGCAGAATTCACTTCAGCTGATCCGGTGTCCGGGTTGGAGCAAGCCTACGAGCGCGGCGAGAACGACGAGTTTGTAAAGGCCACCCGTATCATGGCCAGCGGCGATAACGAAGGCACCATCAACGACGGTGACACCGTTATATTCATGAATTTCCGCGCTGATCGCGCCCGCGAGATGACACGCTGCTTCGTGGAAAAGGACTTCGACGGTTTTGAACGTCGCAAGCATCCGGAACTGGCTGACTTCGTCATGCTGACCGAGTACGCAGCCGACATTAACACCTCGTGCGCTTATCCCCCGGAGCAGTTGACCAATGGTCTGGGCGAGTATGTGGCCAACCTCGGCAAAACCCAGCTGCGGATTTCCGAAACCGAGAAGTACGCACACGTTACCTTCTTCTTTAACGGCGGCCTCGAAACACCGTTTGAAGGTGAGGACCGAATCCTGGTTCCTTCGCCCAAAGTGGCGACTTACGACCTGCAACCGGAAATGAGTGCGCCCGAGGTCACTGACAAGCTGGTCGAGGCAATCAAGAGCGGGAAATACGACCTGGTTGTCTGTAACTATGCCAATGGCGACATGGTGGGCCACACCGGCAAGCTGGATGCCGCCATCAAGGCCGCGGAATGCATCGACCAGTGCGTAGCCCGTATTACCGAAGCCTTGCAGGAAGTGGGTGGTGAAGCATTGATCACCGCTGACCACGGCAACTGCGAGCAGATGACCGACCCCAATTCCGGCCAGGTACACACGGCCCACACGATCGGCCCCGTGCCGCTTATCTACGTTGGCCCACGCAACGTCAACCTCAGGGACGACGGTAGCCTCAGCGACGTGGCGCCCACCCTGCTGAGCCTGATGAGCCTGGAACAACCGGCTGAAATGACCGGGCACAGCCTGGTGGAGATCGGTTGAGTCTGCGTCTTTGGCTGGCGGTGGCGATGCTTGCAGTCGTCACGCCAGCACTGGCGGAGCAACAGGTCACACCTGGCCAGATAGAAGATCTCAAGGAAGAGATTGCCGATATTGATGAGTGGCTTGCCGACGCCGAGGAAGACCGTTCCTCGCTGGAGCAACAGCTCTCCGGGCTCGAACAGGAAATAGGCCGGCTCACCCGCGAACGCCGGGAGCTCCGCCAGCAGGCACGGGAACAGCAACTGCGCCTGACCGAGCTCGGCAAGGAAGAGACCGAACTCACCCGCGTGCTGGAAAGCCAGCGCGACAGCCTGAAGAAACAGATCCGCGCCGCCTGGATGGAAGGCGACGCGCCCGCCGTCAAAGTCCTGCTCAACGAGATCGACCCGGACAAGGTCGCCCGCACGATGACCTACTACGAGTACCTCAGCCGGGACACCATTGACCGCCTCGAGGCGTTCGCTGCCAATCTCCGGCAATTGAAAGAAACGCAGAAGCAGGTCAAGGCCGGGCGGATGCGGCTGGCAGAACTGGAAGAGAATGTCGCCGACCGCCAACAAAAGCTGAGCAGCAGCAAAAAGGAACGGGAACAGACCCTGGCGGCCCTGAAAACCGACATCAGCAATCGACTGAGCGAACGCGAGGAACTGGAAGAGGATCGCAAGCGCCTGGAAAAACTGCTGCGGGAGGTCGAAGAGGCCATCGCCAACATCCCCACGCCCAATGAGTCAGATCCGTTCGGATCACTCAAGAACAAACTGCCGTGGCCGGCGGAAGGCAAAATCGTTCGCAACTTCGGAGACAGCTACGCCAGCGGAAAACTCAAGCACAACGGGCTGCTGATCAACACCGCCGAGGAAGGCGACGTAAAAGCCGTTCACTATGGCCGCGTTGTTTTCGCCAACTGGCTGCGCGGGTTTGGCCTGATCACCATCCTCGACCACGGCGACGGCTACATGACGCTCTACGGCCACAGCAGTAGTCTGTTCACCAGCCCCGGAGACTGGGTTGAAGCGGGCGAGGCAATTGCCCAGGCTGGCCGAACCGGCGGGACCAATGACCCCGCGGTGTATTTTGAGGTCCGCCACAATGGAAAACCGGACAATCCCCGACGCTGGCTCGGCAACCGCTGAACGGGTTCACGCTACCCCAAAGGCTGACAAATCAGCCCGGTAACGCCATACTGTCCGGCAATACTTGGGAACAACCAGTCATCGGATTAACACAGGACATGTGAATGAGACGGGTAAGAAGTCTACACCACGCCAGCACACGCGCACTCGCCCTTGCCACCTGCTTAACCGTTCTGCCCGGCCTTATTCATGCCCAGGAAGCCGATGAAGAAACCCGACGCCTGCTGGAAGGCATCCAGCACGGTGAGCAGGTGGAAATACAGCTGCCTGATCCGGAAGAACAGCTGCCACTGGACGACCTTCGCAAATTCGCTGAAGTGTTTGGCCGAATCAAGGATGCCTATGTGGAAGAGGTGGACGACCGCCAGCTCCTCGAAAGCGCGATCAAAGGCATGTTATCTGACCTGGACCCGCACTCCACCTATCTGGCCCCGAAAGACTACGAACAGCTCGAAGAGAGCACCTCCGGCGAGTTTGGCGGCCTGGGCATCGAAGTAGGCATGGAAGATGGCTTCGTAAAAGTTATCTCTCCCATCGATGACACCCCTGCTCAGAAGGCCGGTGTACAGGCGGGCGACCTGATCATCAAACTGGGTGACCAGCCGGTGAAAGGCATGTCGCTGGAAGAAGCCGTTAAACTGATGCGCGGCAAGCCAGGAACCGTCCTCACCCTGACCATTATGCGTGAGGGAGAATCAGCGCCGATCGAGATTGATGTGACACGCGACATCATCAAGGTCACCAGCATCAAATCCCGCATCATCGAGAACGGCTATGGCTACGTCCGCATAACCCAGTTCCAGGCGGATACCGGCACGCAGTTCACCAAGGCACTGGAAGCCCTGGAGAAAGAACATGGCAGCGACCTGGACGGCCTGGTGATTGACCTGCGCAACAACCCCGGCGGCATTCTCCAGGCGGCGGTTGAAGCGGCCGATGCCCTGCTGGATAGCGGCTTGATCGTCTACACGGAAGGCCGCATCCAGAGCTCGCGCCTGCGCTTCAATGCCAAACCCGGAGATGTGATGCCGGATACGCCCATTGTTGTTCTGATTAACGGCGGTTCAGCCTCTGCATCCGAGATTCTTGCGGGCGCGCTTCAGGATCACCAGCGTGCCGTGGTCATGGGCACCCAGTCGTTCGGCAAAGGCAGCGTGCAAACTGTCATCCCCCTGGATGAGACTCACGCCATCAAGATGACCACCGCCCGCTATTACACCCCGGATGGGCGCTCCATCCAGGCCAAGGGGATCAAACCGGATATTGAAGTGAAGCCGGCGCAGCTGACTGAGCTCGACAGTCAGCCGTTCTTTACCGAGGCGGATCTCAGCGGCCACCTTGAGGGGCAGGATGAGGGGCAGCAGGAAGAACCGCAAAAGCAGGAGGACGCACAAAGCACGTCGCCGGCGAACAAGGACTTCCAGCTACGCTCTGCACTGAACCTGCTGAAAGGCATGAGCATTCTCAACAAGCGTAACAAGCCGACACAGGAAAGCGCGGATTGAAAGTTCTAGCAACACTGATTGCCGCCCTTTTGGCCACCTCCCCGGTTGTTGCCGGGGAGCATGAGGGGCAACTCCCGCCCACTATCGCCATCATCATCGATGACATGGGGCATAACCTGGTGGAAGGTGAGCGCCTGATCGCCCTGGATCAGCCCATCACCCTGGCTTTCCTGCCCTACCGCAGATACACCACCAGACTGGCGGAGTTGGCCCACCAAAAGCACAAGGAAATCATGCTGCATGCGCCAATGGCCAATACCCGTAACATCGGCCTTGGGCCCGGCGGCCTGAACCCGGACATGGACCAGAACAGCATAGCCACTACCTTGCGGCGAGCGCTCCAGTCCATTCCCCATGTGCAGGGCGTGAACAACCATATGGGCAGCCTGCTAACTCAACAACTTCAGCCGATGGACTGGGTGATGTCTGAACTCGATCACTACCCGGTCTATTTCGTGGACAGCCGCACCATCGCTTCCTCCATTGCGGGCGAAGTCGCAGCCGCTTACCGCATACCCACCCTCACCCGCGACGTGTTCCTGGATCACGAGCAAACCGAGGAATTCGTGGATCAGCAGTTCGAGCTTCTTATCAAGCGGGCAAAGGAAAACGGCAGCGCCATCGGCATTGGCCATCCTCACAAGGTAACGGTGGATTATCTAGAGAAACGTCTGCCAGAGCTGGACGAGCAGGGAATTGCCGTAGCGACCGTCAGCGGCGTATGGGCGATGAGGAATGGCAACCGACCAATGTTTGCGGAAGGGGAAAAGCGGGCGATTCGGCCCGCGCTGGCGAAGCAGGAATGAGGCCCGACCTCAATCCCGCACCACAATCCCCTGGGCCTTCATAAATGCCTTTGCTTCGGGAATCGTATGCTGACCGAAGTGAAAGATGGACGCCGCCAGCACGGCATCCGCGCGACCTTCGGTCACACCGTCTGCCAGATGCTGCAGCTCGCCCACTCCCCCTGAAGCAATGACCGGCACCGATACAGCGTCGCTGATGGCACGGGTCAGCCCCAGGTCGAATCCGATTTTGGTGCCGTCCCGGTCCATGCTGGTCAGCAGCAACTCGCCGGCACCCATCGCGGTCATCTTGCGAGCCCACTCAACCGCATCCAGCCCTGTCGGCTTGCGCCCACCGTGGGTGAAAATCTCCCACCGGGGCTCCTCTCCTTCACCACTGACACGCTTGGCATCAATGGCGACAACGATACACTGACTGCCAAAACGGTCGGCGGCCTCACGCACGAAGTCCGGATTGAATACCGCCGCAGTATTGATTGACACCTTGTCCGCGCCTGCATTCAGGAGCTTGCGGATGTCCTCAACGGTGCGCACGCCGCCACCCACCGTCAGCGGGATAAACACTTCAGCCGCCATGCGCTCCACAGTTTCATAGGTGGTATCGCGGCTTTCGTGACTGGCGGTGATGTCCAGGAAGGTGATTTCGTCGGCGCCCTGTTCGTTGTACTTGCGGGCCACTTCCACCGGGTCACCAGCATCGCGGATATCGACGAAGTTCACGCCTTTTACAACGCGGCCTTTATCGACATCCAGGCAGGGAATAATGCGTTTTGCCAGAGCCATAATTCGTGTTACCCCTTCAGGCTGTCGCAGAAGGCCTGGGCCTCGGCCACATCCAGGGTGCCTTCATAGATGGCTCGGCCGGTAATCGCACCGAGGATGCCCTTGTCAGCCACGGTAGCAAGGCGCTTGAGATCGTCCATGTTGGTAACGCCTCCAGAAGCGATCACGGGGATGCCGCCTTCTTCCGCCAGTGCCGCGGTGGCTTCCACGTTCACGCCCTGCATCATGCCGTCGCGGCTGATGTCGGTGTAAACAATGGACTCGACACCGTCGTTGGCAAAACGTTTCGCCAAGTCGGTCGCCATGACTTCAGACACTTCCGCCCAGCCGTCAGTGGCAACGCGGCCGTCTTTGGCGTCCAGGCCCACGATAATGTGGCCGGGAAAGCGCTTGCACATCTCGGTAACGAATTCCGGTTCTTTCACCGCCTTGGTACCAATAATGACCCACTGTACGCCGGCTTTCAGATAGGCCTCGATGGTTTCCGCCGAACGAATACCGCCGCCAATCTGGATGGGCAAATCCGGGTATTTGCGAGCGATGGCCTGGACGATTTCGCCGTTGACGGGTTCACCGGCGAAGGCGCCATTCAGGTCCACCAGATGCAGGCGGCGGGCGCCAGCATCCACCCAGCGGGTTGCCATATCAACAGGATCGTCACCGAAAACGGTGGAGTCGTCCATACGGCCCTGGCGCAGTCTTACGCATTTGCCGTCTTTAAGATCTATGGCCGGGATGATCAGCATGTTCCAGTCCAGTTGGTAAAGTTTTTCAGTAACTGCAGCCCCGCCCGAGCGCTTTTTTCAGGGTGGAACTGCACCGCAAAGATGTTATCTCTCGCTACTGCTGCAGCCAGGTCAACGCCGTAATGGGTACGGCCGGCAATATCCGGGTTGCCCTCGGCTTCAGCGTAGTAGCTGTGCACGAAATAGAAGCGGTCGCCGTCGGGAATATCGTGCCAAAGCGGGTGATCCATGGTCTGGTGCACTTCGTTCCAGCCCATATGAGGCACTTTCAGACGTTCGCCGTTCTCGGTGAGATTGTCACCGAAGAAGCGCACCTCCGACTGGAACAGGTCGATACAATCCACCCAGCCGTTTTCCTCGCTGCGGGACATCAGCGCCTGCATGCCTACGCAAATGCCGAGCAACGGACGGTCAGCGGAGACTTCCCGCACCAACTCATCAATTCCCAGGCGGCGGATTTCCGCCATGCAGTCGCGGATGGCGCCCACGCCAGGGAGGATCACCCGGTCCGCGCTGCGGATCTGCTCGGCGTTGTCGGTGACCAGAACACGGGTGTCCGGTGCAACGTGCTCCACCGCTTTGCTGACGGAATGAAGGTTACCCATGCCGTAGTCGATAATGGCAACGGTTTTCATGCGAAGAGAAACTTCCTGAATCGTGGTTCTTTAGTTGAGCCCAGGGCCGCTTACAGCGACCCCTTGGTGGACGGGGTAATACCCGCCATTCGCTCGTCCATTTCAATGGCCATACGCAGGGCACGACCGAAGGCCTTGAACACGGTTTCGATCTGGTGGTGGGTGTTCTTACCTTTCAGGTTATCGATGTGCAGGGTGACCATGGAGTGGTTCACAAAGCCGTGGAAGAACTCCTCGAACAGGTCGACGTCGAAGCCTCCTACAGCACCACGGGTATAGGGCACATCCATCATCAGGCCGGGACGACCAGACAGGTCAATCACCACGCGGGACAGTGCTTCGTCAAGCGGCACGTAGGAATGGCCGTAACGACGGATGCCCTTCTTGTCGCCAACCGCCTGCTTGAAGGCCTGGCCCAGGGTGATACCAATATCTTCCACCGTGTGGTGGTCATCAATGTGCAGATCGCCCTTCGAGACAATGTTCAGGTCCACCAGCCCGTGGCGGGCAATCTGATCCATCATGTGCTCAAGGAAAGGCACGCCCGTGTCGAAGCTGGACTTGCCGGTGCCGTCGAGATCGATCTCGACGGTGATCTGTGTTTCCAGGGTATTTCTTTCTACCCGAGCCTTGCGTTCGGCCATGGGGACTCCAAAGTCATCAGTCGGCACATGCCGGAAAAGTGTCTGTGCGCATTATACCTTTTATGATTCCCCGCGTCCCGCAATGGCCTTTATAGCCTTGATAGCGACGACCATCAGAACGCTTTTTTGAGGTTACTCATGTAGGTATCGACCAGGCTGTTGAACTCGTGCTTGATCACGGGGCTGATGGCCAGTTTCAACAGGCTCGGCAGCGGAACGGTCAACTCGGCGCTGGTCTGGAATTTCACCGAAGTAGTGCTGTCGTCTTTCTTCTTGAGAGTCCAGGAGCCTTTTACCACACCGTTACCCTCGCCTTTCACCGGCTCCCAGGTAATCCTGCCGTTGTCCTTGTCCGCGAAGTACTTGCACGCGTATACAGACTGGATGGCATGCTTGTCCACGCCCACCTTTTCCATTTCCCAGCGATAGGCGTTGTCACCCAGATCCACCAGGTTATGCACCTTGGGGAAATGGCTTGCCGATGCGGGCACGTCCGCCAGCAGCTCGAATACTTCGTCATATCCGGCGGGCAGATCCAGTTCCCGGTTAAGCTCAATAGAGACAGTAATAGCCACTGTTTGCTCCTTTTTATCGTTGTAAGACGCGCTTTATATCGTTGTGTAGAAATAAGGTGCCTATTTTGGCTGATCACTAACGTATTGTCATACACTCAGGCTTTTATTTTGTTACCCCTGGGTTATCCTTGGGCTAATCACAAGCCCAGTTACCGGACACGAATTAACGGAAGGACGCCAAAATCATGAAAGCTGTTCGCTATGTGGCTCTTGCCATCGTTGGCCTGCTCATTCTTGCCGTTGCCGCCGTCGCTATCGCGGTCGCCGTTATTGACCCAAACACCTACAAGCCACAGATTGAGAAAGTGGTCGAGAGTAAGACCAATCTGGACCTGATACTGGCCGGGGATATTGGCTGGTCTTTCATCCCACTAGGCCTGGAACTGAACGACGTTGAGGCCACCCTGGAAGACGAACGCCTGGTCAAGCTTGACCAACTGGTGGCTCAGGTCAGCTTCTGGTCCCTGATAACCATGTCGCCCCGGGTGGATACTTTCCTGTTGAGCGGGCTGGACGCCAACCTGTCCGTTGATGCCAACGGCACCGGTAACTGGACCCGCATCATGCCGGAAGGGGAAGAACAGCCGCAGCAGGAAGAACCCGCCGCGCCAGCCGAAACCGCTGAAGAACAGCCAGAGAGCAGCGGCGCCCGCGAGCCCTTGAACTTCAACGTAGAGAGCGTGGAAATCAGCAACGCCCGCGTTCATTACGAAGACAAGGGCACGGGCCAGGCATTTACCCTGGAAGATTTCACCGTAAACGCCAGCGAGATCACCCTGGGTTCAAGCTTCCCGTTGGACGTCTCGTTCCGCTTCGCCACCAACCAGCCGCAGTTTGAAGTTCAGGGCGACATCAGTGCCCGCCTGGCCGCCAATGAAGCGCTAAACGAATTTGGCGTGTCCGACCTGGAAGCCATCTTCGACATGAACGGCGAGCCTTTTGGCGGCGAATCCGTTCGCGCCGAAATAGCTGGCTCCCTGGAAGCCAATCTGGAAAACGAAACCGCCACGCTTAATGGCTTTACCGCCAGCCTGGCCGACCTGACGCTCAACACAGACCTGACGGTGAACGGCTTTGGCGACAAGCCGAAACTCGAAGGCAGCCTCAGCATTGACGAATTTTCCCTCAAAGCGCTTCTGGCGGCCCTTGGCCAACCCGCCATCGAAACAGAAGACCCTGACGTCATGAAGGCCATCGCTTTCTCCACCAACATCGGTGGCCCCGCCGGCACCGTGGAACTCAGCGACCTGACCATCAGCCTGGACGACACCACCTTCCAGGGCAGTGCCAGTTACGCCCTGGCCAACAGCGGTATTGGCCTGAACCTCCAGGGCGACGCGATCAATGCCGACCGCTATCTGCCGCCTGCCAGTGAGGAACAAACCGATGCCGCCGCCGAGGAAGCCCCGCAAGGTGGTGGCGCCCCGGCGGAAGAAGGCGACTTGCTGCCCCTGGACACACTCCGTTCGCTAGCACTGGATATCAATCTCGGGCTGGGCGAACTGATCGTCAGTAATCTCACCATCAAGGAAATCAAATCGGTGATCACCGCACGCAATGGTGTGCTGGAAGTGCAGGACTTCAGCGGCAAACTGTACGAAGGCTCCTTCGGCGCCAAAGTGACCCTGGATGCCCGCACCGACAATCCGAAGTGGAGCATCGGTTCCAAGGTCAACAACGTACAGACGTTGCCACTGCTGACCGACCTTGCCGAAGTGGACATGCTTGCCGGTGGCGCCAACCTGTCCGTGGATGTGAATACCACAGGCAATCGCATTTCCGCCCTGCGTAGCAACGCCAAAGGCGACATCAACTTCAACCTGGCCGAGGGTGAGTTCACCCGCATGAACCTCACGCGCATGGCGTGCCAGGGCATTGCACTGGCCAACCAGGAAAGCCTCTCTACATCAGACTGGGGCACCAGCACGCCGTTCAACGACATGAAGGGCACCCTCAAGATTGACGGCAACACCCTGAACAACACGGACCTTGTGGCTGCCCTCGCCGGCATGAGACTGGAAGGCGACGGCACGGTGGACCTGGCTGCTTCCGACCTGGATTACGAAGTTGGCCTGCGGATCGTGGGCGAGATCCACCGGGACGAAGCTTGCCGAGTGACCGAATACGTGGAAAACGTGGTGATCCCGGTTGAGTGCCGCGGCGACTTCGCGGAAGACCCGGCCGGCCTCTGCTCCTTCGACGGCTCACGCTTCCGCGACACCCTGAAGACCATTGCCGCCAACGCTGCCAAAGCCAAGGCGCGCGAAAAAGTGGACGAGGCCAAATCCAAAGCGGAAGACAAAGTCTCCGAAAAACTGAAAGAGAAGCTGGGTGAAGAGAGTGGCGAAAAGGTGAAAGACGCCCTCAAGGGCCTGTTCGGTCAATGAACGACGGTTTTGCCCAAAAGCTTCTCGCCTGGTACGACGAAAACGGCAGGCACGACCTGCCCTGGCATCATGACCGGAACCCATACCGCGTGTGGGTTTCGGAAATCATGCTGCAGCAAACCCAGGTGACCACTGTTATTCCCTACTTCGAAGCCTTTATGCAGCGCTTTCCAGACGTGAAAGCGCTCGCTTCTGCACCGGTGGATGACGTTCTCAGCCATTGGTCCGGCCTTGGGTACTACGCCCGCGCCCGCAATCTCCAGAAAGCGGCGCAACAGGTGGCCAACGAGCACGGAGGCGAGTTTCCCGGCAACCTGGAACAACTCCAGGCGCTGCCCGGCATTGGCCGCTCCACCGCGGCGGCCATCCTTGCCCAGGCCTTCCAGCAACGGGCAGCCATATTGGACGGCAACGTGAAACGGGTACTGGCCCGCTACCACGCCATCCCCGGCTGGCCGGGTAAAACCGACGTGCTCAACCAACTTTGGGAGCGCGCTGAAGAACACGCGCCCGATGCACGCATCCGCGACTACACCCAGGCCATCATGGATCTGGGCGCCATGGTCTGCACCCGCAGCCGTCCAGCGTGCGACAACTGCCCACTACAGAACGGGTGCGACGCCTATGCCAACAACGAAACCAGCCTCTACCCCGGCTCAAAGCCGAAGAAAGCCAAGCCCGAAAAAACCACCTGGATGGTGATACTGGAAGATCACCAAGGGCGCATCCTGCTGGAACGCAGGCCTCCCAGCGGCATCTGGGGCGGCCTCTGGAGCCTTCCGGAACTGGACCCGGCCTACGGCCCGGAAGAACTGCCAGACGCCTGCGAACAGGCCTTCGGCTTCCACTGTGGCGAACCGGAACTCACCAGCGGCTTTCGGCACACCTTCAGCCATTACCACCTTCATATCCAGCCGGCACGGCTCACCGTACAAAGCCCCGCTCACATCAATGATCGGGACAGCTACAAATGGGTCCACCGGGACCAGGCCCTTACCCTCGGCCTGCCGGCCCCCATTCGCACACTGCTGACCGCGCCGGAACAAACCCTCTTGCTTTGATCTGTTATCATCCCAGCAGATTCAGCAACACCACCTCCAAACAGGAGCAGACATGAGCCGCACCGTATTCTGTCGCAAATACCAGGAAGAACTCGAAGGGCTGGACTTCCCCCCCATGCCCGGCAAGAAAGGCGAAGACATCTACGAAAACGTCAGCAAGAAAGCCTGGGAAGAGTGGCAGGCCCAGCAAACCATGCTCATCAACGAAAAACACCTGAGCCTGATGGATCCCAACACCCGCAAGTACCTGCAGGCGCAGATGGAACGCTTCTTCAACAACGAGCCGTTCGATAAGGCTGAGGGCTATGTACCACCAGAGAAGTAGGCGCACCCAACTTGTGGAAGCGCCTATCAAAATTTTCCCGGAACGGCCTTGACTCAGGCAACCTAAACCGGTTTAATAGCGCCCCGTTGCAGCAGCACCGCAACACGCCCGGATAGCTCAGTCGGTAGAGCAGGGGATTGAAAATCCCCGTGTCGGTGGTTCGATTCCGCCTCCGGGCACCATCAGATTCAATGACTTAGCCCGCCTTGTGCGGGCTTTGTTGTTTCTGGTGTCCACCAAGTGTCCACAAACGATTTAAGAGCGAAAATGATCTCTGCAAGTGAAATCAAATACTGGATAATCGGTACCGCAATCGGCGGAATCGCACTTGGTTTAGGAGCCACGACAGTCTACAGAAACTATCTTTCACAAGGCACGAAGATCGCTCTCTCGGAAATCGATCAAAAAGCAATGAATGACAAATTCATGCTCTGTCATGTCAGACATTCAACGAACAATTACTCACCAGCAATACCGAAAGAAGACTGCATCCAGTTTTTCACAGAAAGTGTACCAAGGGTCTTTGATTTCGATGGAGCTAATCAATCATTCCCCCTTAACTCTGTGAGGGAGGAAGACTTCGTAGAATTGTATCAAGATCTACAAAAAGACCTTGAAGCAGCAGAGATGGATCGCCTACCGCCATTGGAAGAACTGACACACGGAAACATTAATCTAAACAATTAATCAGAGACAGGCGTAATTCAGTACCTTATCGATATGTGAGGGAGATAGATGGGCGCATCTCATAAAATGTTATTTTTTCAAAATTAAATAGAATCAGCTCAGATAATTACAACTCTTGACATGTTCAAAAATAGCTGAACAAATATCTCGAACCTCATCGGTAAGATCCCATTCGATTTCATCCATAACGCTTAGCGCAATTTTACAAAACCGAAGCTTGTTCTTAATCGTTCCACTGTCTTCTGAAAAAAACCTGCTTTCTTTTGGAACACCGCAAGCACGATCCAAGAACCTTCCTATCCCATCTCTTAGGGAGTTGCTATAAGTTTCATACTTTAGCTTTTCGAGGCCATCAATATTCACGAAATCCTTTTTCGTCCTTTTAGTTTCATAAAAATTAGCTGCAGTTCCCTTTAAAACATCCAGAGGCAGCAAGTTTTCAATTTCCTTGCAATCAAGGATATAAAATTTTTCAGAAAGACTGGTTTTAAGCCTATCAGCTCTGTCACCTTTATTCTTAATGTCACCATCAGCTATCAGAAAAATATTAGAGGAAGCCTTTAGGGCAGACAAGTTGTCATTTTTGTCTCCGTCAGAACCAGTTTTGGAAAAACTCCAATGGCTCAGAGCTGCACCCTGATACTCCACAAAAGTGTAATGGAAATTTTCAGACAAAGAACTTAGGAGAGATTTTTCAGCGTCGTCTGACAACTCTTCTATATATTTTTGCATAAATCGACGCAGATATAGCCTATCAGTAATACCCTCTACCCAAATAGAACTATTAGCCAAAAAAAGAGAGGAAGGAGTGACGCCAAGGGCCTCCAATATTTCTTGATCTTGTTCTTTAGACTCAACTAGAAATTTGAGGCCACCTTCATTCCTCTCCTTTTTAACTTTGTTTATTGACACATCATTCCTTGACTCGGCAAGATCAAGAAGGTGATTACTGTGTGAGACAGCAACAAATTGGTGGTCTGTGAACTCAAGTAAAAAAACAGCTAGCTTTTGCAAAAGGCCAGGGTGCAGAAAAATCTCAGGCTCTTCGACGAAAAAAACAGAGAACTCTTCCGTTAAAAACGCAGCTGATGTAATTATTATAACTTGCTGCAGCCCATCACCAAGATCATATATTGGAAATTGATCTTCGTCCCCAATTTTCACAGCTACCGTATCACCATCATACTGTGGTATTAACGTAACCTCATTGCCATTAAAAAAATGGTCTCCGAGAAGTTTCTCGTAACGCTTTATAACCTCCCTTTGGCCGGGCTTCCCCAACAAAAATCGAGCAAGCAAATCATATAAATTATATCCTGTTATAACATTTTCAGCATTAAACCCTGGAATAGAAAAATAATCAGCGATTGTCCGCGACTTGAACAAATCATTATCTTTATCTAATGGTCGCATTCCTCTCAATGCTGGAAGATAAAATCTTCCAAAATTATTAGCTAAAGTTGACCAACTAGGTTCAAGCTTAACCATTGGGCAAGTTGGATCACTTTTAAATCTCGCTCTTTGTTGATCTGAAACCTCTATTTCTGCTACCGATCCATCTAAACGATCGTCAGACCTCACGAAGTCACAGAACTTATTATATTTATTAATAAACTCTGACACTTTATTCCTTAATACGAAATCTCCGGTCGCAATTTCTAAGGCGTCCGCTCCTTTAAAAAATTTATTTGCTTTATCTTTAGATATAAAATTAATCATAGATCCTAGACTATCTTTCAACTCATTACTAAGTACGGAGGAGCATATTCTAAGATCACCTGAATCGGCGGAAAATAATTTTCTAATAAGTCGACTTTTCCCAGAATTGTTAGCCCCAATGAATATGGTAAACCTATTAAACTCAATCCTGCCGGAATCACTGAGGGCGTGATAATCAGAGATTTCGGAACAAGTCATACTATCGAAGAAGAATGTCATAATATGTGTCACCAATATTCAATGTTTTGCGAAAGCCTTGAAAGATTCTCACCTAAAATGTCTTACAATGAACTCTTTATGGCCGGCTATCAATGAAGGCTTTCGCGGTAACGTGAACAAGCAGCATCACGGTATTTTCGGCTTTGCTCGACCCCATCTTTCCTGAATTCCTCAGTCCAGAACTCGCACATTTGTTTGTTGGTGCGAATCACACTCGGATCTGTGCGATTCCGAGCTTGTTGACGTCGGCTCTCCTCCAGGCGCTGCTGCTCCTGTCTTGCCTGATCAGCTAAGAAATCATTGGGCGATACGGTAGAGCTCCTGGATGGTTGTTGTGCTGAGCTGGGCGGAGCGTTGAATGTAGGACGACCACCAAAGATCTCTTCCATAGCCGCTCCCATGATGGCGAAAGACAGAAAGAAACCGATAATTACTATTATTGCCCAGGAAACGATATTGCCAACGACGACTGCAGAAAAGATCTTGAACCAGGACATCATTCACTCCTTTGAATACCAACATGAATTTAGCCATTCCTCTACTTCGATGTCCATCCGTAAAGACCAACTTGAAAAGATCTTTTTTAAGACTTAAAATTAGATCTAAAAATAAGGCTAACCAAAACAGATAACCACGGAGCACAGACATGAAGAGCCTTTTTGCGAGGCTTGCGGCCACTATTTCGGAGCTGAAAGCTAATCCGAACGAGGTGCTCAATCAGGCTAACGGCGAGCCGGTCGTAATTTTGAGCCATAACAAGCCCAGGGCTTATATGGTGCCGGTTGAAACGTTCGAAGCTATGCAAGAGCAGCTAGAGGATTACCGGCTTCTACAGGAGGCACGCAAGCGTATGGACGACGAATCAGTACCGGTGACTATCGATGAGCTACGAGCTGCAATTCAAGAAAAAAGCGCTCAAGGAGTGGAACAAGCTTAACCCTACTATCCAGGCGGAGTTCCTGAAGATCCTGGAACGACGCTTGGAAAATCCAAGAATTCCGAAACACCAGTTGAAGGGCTCCTCCGACTTCTACAAGATCAAACTCAGATCTCAAGGCTTTCGCCTGGTTTACCATATTGACGACGGAAAAGTGGTCGTTACGGTGGTCACAGTTGCCCGCAGGGATACCGTTTATAAAGACTTCTAAGTGTCAACGAAGCGTCCACGCAATCGCGGTTTTATGTGGCTTTCAGTGGTTCGGAAATCGCGTAAATGATTGATTATGCAGTACTGTGGTTTACTGTGTCGCTTGGTACTTGGATTGAAAATCCCCGTGTCGGTGGTTCGATTCCGCCTCCGGGCACCATTAAGAATTCTGACAAAGCCCGCCATTGTGCGGGCTTTGTTGTTTCTGCCGCCCTACTTTTGCTCCGCCGGCTTAAACGAGACCGGTGCCTTTTTCTCGCCGAACCCGAATGCGTGTTGCCACACACGGGAAAATACCTGCTTTTATCCTCTACCGCTCCATCCGCATAACTGCTGAGATAACAACGCTCATATTTGCGTCTAACATTCTCTGAAACCAGAATGACTTACATCATTAACACCACTGCCAACAGCGCCATTTTTCAGGGAACCATCCATGCTTCTTTCGTTTCTGGCTATCGCCATCGGCCTCACCGTTCTGGTGTGGAGCGCCGGCAAGTTTGTTGAGGGTTCTGCGGCCACGGCCGGATACTTTGGCATGCCACCGCTGTTGATCGGCATGGTGGTGGTTGGTTTTGGTACATCGGCGCCGGAGATGGTGGTGTCTGCCCTTTCCGCCACTCAGGGGAATCCGGGATTGGCACTGGGTAACGCCTATGGCTCAAACATCACCAACATCGCCCTGATCCTGGGTATTACGGCGTTGATCAGCCCGATTGCGGTTCACTCGCAGGTGATGCGCAAGGAGCTGCCTATACTCACCGCTGTGACGGCACTGGCAGCCTGGCAGGTGTGGGACCGCGAGCTGACGTTTGTGGATGCGCTGGTGCTACTGGGTGTGTTTTTCCTGTTGCTGGCCTGGTCCATCCGCCAGGGTATGACTCAGAAAAACGATGCCCTGGGCACGGAGGTTGCGGAAGAAATGAGCCATTGCTCCATGCCACTTCGCAACGCGGTGCTGTGGCTGATTGCGGGCCTGTTGCTGCTGATCGTGAGCTCGCGGATTCTGGTCTGGGGCGCCGTTGAGTTGGCGCTTGGCTTTGGCGTAAGCGACCTGATCATCGGGCTGACCATTGTGGCGGTGGGAACTTCCCTGCCTGAACTGGCGTCGTCGGTTATCGCGGCGCGCAAGGGTGAGCATGACATTGCCCTTGGCAACATTCTCGGCTCGAACCTGTTCAACACCCTGGCGGTTGTGGGCATTGCCGGCACCATCAGCCCGATGGCAGTGGCACCAGAGGTGTTCTACCGGGATATCGCGGTGATGTCAGCGCTGACTCTGTCGCTGTTTATACTGGGCTATGGCTTTCGCGGGCCGGGACGGATTAACCGGTTGGAGGGCGGGCTTTTACTCGCCTGTTTCGTAGGCTACACCGTCTACCTGATCTCAACCACGTTCACATCCTGACCGGGCCTAGCCAAGCAGGCACTCCCGCGAGAGCTTCTGGCTAACTTCCCGGCGCTGTCGCCGCAGGCGGTTGCCCTGGTCGTTGGAGTACCCGGCCCGCAGTTGCTTCTGGATGCGGTCCAGCTTTTCCCGATACTCCTTACAGCGGACGTTCTTACGCTCACGCTCGCGGGCTTCCTGTTTGTCGGATAACGTTCGCCCGCCACCGTTGCCCGCTTCCAGGCTACGATTCACCTGCTGGTTGATGGTGCTCACCCGCTTGCCCCGGGTGATGTTCTCCCGCATGGGAATCAGCGAGGGCGTCCTCAGCTCAACGCGTTTGTGTTCGCGTACACCGGGCTTTATGTCAGTAAAGTGAGCAACCCCCTGTTCATCAACCCAGGTGTACATTTTTTGGGCTGATGAGATGGCGGGAATAACGAGCAATACAAAGACTGCGGCCTGCCTCCATGGCATTGGTTTCCACTCCCTGTGGTTTGTGTGTCGGCGCGGGCATTATAAACAAAACCGCGTGCGAGTGAGAGGGCCAGTATGACGGCTGGCCCACAGATCAAGCATCCAGCAACTCAATCCAGTGTTGAACTGGCACCTGAGCCTTGGTTTCCAGATGCATCTGACAGCCAATGTTGGCGGTGACGATGCGGTCAGGATTGTCTACAGTCAGCGCCTTGAGCTTGTTGTTCAGCAAGCGCTGGCTTAACTTGGGCTGGAGAATGGAGTAGGTGCCGGCGGAACCGCAGCACAGATGCTTCTCCTTGGTTTCAGCCAGATCAATGCCCGCCCTGCGCAATACCTGATCTACCACGCCGTTTTGCTGCATGGCGTGCTGCAGGGTGCAGGGGCAATGGAAAGCGACCTTACCGGCTCCCTGGGGTACCTTCAGTTTTTCCAGGTCCTGTTTGAGCAGGAAAGCGCCTAGGTCAATGGTCATGTCGCTGACTTTCTGCGCCTTGGCGGCATACATCGGGTCATCCTTTAGCAGATGGCCGTACTCCTGAACCATCGCCCCGCAACCGGAAGCGGTCATGATGATGGCCTCGGCGCCAGCTTCGATGGCGGGCCACCAGGCGTCGATGTTGCGGCGCATGGCGTTGAAGGCCTGATCATGTTCCGAGAGGTGATGGTTCACTGCACCACAGCATCCGGCTTCCGGAGCTTCCACCATGGTGACACCCAGTTTGTAGAGCACCCGGGCGGCAGCGGCGTTGGTGTTCGGCGTGGCGGAGGGCTGAACACAACCGGCAAGGGCCAGCACAATGCGGTCGTGGCTGGCAGCCGGCCAGGGGCTGGCCTTTTTTCTGGGCGGTACTTTGGTGCGCAATACGGATGGCAGTACCGGGCGGAACAGTTGGCCCATGCGTAGCAGGAAGCCGAACAGTCGACGGTTGGGAAGTACCCGGGCCAGCGACCAGCGTATCCAGCGCTCTTTGGGTGGCCGTGGCATTTCCTGTTCCATCAGGCCTCGGCTGATGTCGACCAGGCGGCCGTATTTCACACCGGAAGGACAGGTGGTTTCACAGCTGCGGCAGGTGAGGCAGCGGTCGAGGTATTCACGGGATTTTTCGGTGACTTCTTCGCCTTCCAGGAACATTTTCATCAGGTAGATGCGACCGCGGGGGCCGTCGCGTTCGTCGTTCAGTTCCTGGTACGTTGGGCAGGTGGCGGTGCAAAAGCCGCAATGTACGCAGGCACGCAGGATGGATTCGGCTTCCTGGCCTTCTGGGGTGTTGGCGAATTGTTGGACTAAATTGGTTTGCATTGTTTACCTGCTTTTTTTGATTTGGAGCACAAGTGAGCGGTAACCCCTTTTCTGAAACACGCTCCTTCGGCACATCCATGTGACGCTTGGACTCCGCCATCCATGGCTCCGTACAGTTTCAGAAAAAGGGCCACCACTCACTTCCCCGGCATCTCAGAAGGCCCGCTCAGTTTCCTGTGAGATACCGGAGCTGATTGTTACAACCAGCTATAAAGTCGGCCCGGGTTAAAAATACCGTCGGGATCGAACGACTTTTTCAGCCGTTGCTGAATTTCTTTTAGCGCCCTTGGCTGGTGGTGCATCACTTCATCGGTGCGATCCCCGCCGCGGAACAGGCTTACCTGGCCGCCGGCGCGTTGCGCCATGGTTTCCAGTTTGGCGATGTCGGCTTCGCCCCGATACCAGCGCTGGGAGCCAGCCCAGTCGATCAGCCAGGGGCCATCGAGGTCCGGGTTTTCGGCGGTGGAGCCGACGGAGAAGCGCCAAAGCGGTTCATCACCGGCAAAGAATTCGTGCTGCATGTGTTGTAGCTGTTGCCAGAACTGGTCACCCTGCTCCATGACTTCACCGGTCCACTTTTCGGCGGTGGCCTCCACGGCGGATTTGGCGCCCGCGAGGCGCAGATACACCTTGCCGTCCACCCAGGCGGCGCCGGTGATGGGCTTGGGCTCTTTGGCGCGGCTGTTCATGTAGTGGATGACTTCGTCCATCGCCATGTCCTGCACCAGGGTGACGGACATCGCCGGTTTGGGCATGACTTTGAGGCTGATTTCGGTGATCGCGCCCAGTGTGCCCATGGCACCGGCCTGTAGCCGGGAGGTGTCGTAGCCGGCCACGTTTTTCATTACCTGACCACCAAAGCGCAGGTGTTCACCCTTGCCGTTGAGCAGGCGGATGCCCAGCACCTGGTCCCGTACCGAGCCGGACCAGGGCCGTGCGGGGCCGGAGAGGTTGCACGCGAGCGTGCCACCGAGCGTGGAACCATCACCAAACCTGGGCGGTTCGAAGTGCAGGCACTGGCCTTCTTCGGCCAGGGTGGCTTCGATTTCCGCAAGGGTGGTGCCGGCACGTGCGGTCAATATTAGTTCCACAGGATGGTATTCAACGATGCCTGTGTGCTCGCCCATGTTCAGAGAGCCTGCATCAGCGTCGGCGGCCCGCCCCATGAAGGCCTTGGTGCCACCGCCTTCGATATTCAGTTTCTGGCCCGTCTTGCGGGCCTGGAGAACCTGCTCCTGCAGCTTTTGAGACAGATCAGCCATGCGCCGCGTCCACCGTGTCGTGCTTGTGTTGTTTGTGCTCGAGTGAGCGGTATTCCTGACAGAAACGCAGGGCCGGGACGCCCTTGCCAGGGTTGAGAATGCCAGCCGGATCGAACGCCGATTTGACGTCGTGGAACTGCTGCAGTTCCTCGTCGTTGAACTGTATGGCCATCTGGCGGATTTTTTCCACACCCACGCCGTGTTCACCGGTGATGCAGCCCCCCACTTCCACGCAAAGGTTGAGAATGCTGCTGCCAAAGGCTTCGGTGCGCTCAAACTCGCCGGGCACGTTGGCATCAAACAGGATCAGCGGGTGCAGGTTGCCGTCGCCAGCGTGGAATACGTTGGCTACCCGCAGGCCGAATTCTTCGGACATTCTCTCCATTTCCAGCAACACGTGCGCCAGGTGCCGACGCGGAATGGTGCCGTCCATGCAGTAGTAATCCGGCGAGATACGGCCCACTGCCGGGAAGGCCGATTTACGGCCTTTCCAGAGCAGCGCCCTCTCCTCTTCGCTCTGGGAGGTTTTGACCGAGGTAGCGCCCAGTTTTCGGAACACATTCTCGGCCTGTTCGATGTGTTCATGGACTTCTTCCTCGGTGCCGTCCACCTCGCACAGAAGCAATGCTTTCGCCTCGCGCGGGTAACCTGCCTGGGCAAAATCGTCAGCCGCAATAATCGCATGGCCATCCATCATTTCCAGGCCGCCGGGGATGATGCCATGGGAGATAATTCCGCCGACGGCATCGCCGGCTTTCTGCACACTGTCGAAGCCGGCCATCACCACCTGGGCTATCTCCGGTTTCGGCAGCAGTTTTACTTTCACTTTGGTGACGATGCCCAGCAACCCTTCAGAGCCGGTCATCAACGCCAGCAGATCCATTCCACAGGCGTCCAGAGCGTCGTTGCCGACGGTCACCCGGTCTCCCTCGGCGGTGATCATTTCCACGCTGAGAATGTTGTGAACGGTCAAACCGTATTTCAGGCAATGCACGCCGCCGGAGTTTTCCGCCACGTTGCCGCCAATGGTGCAGGCAATCTGGGAGGAAGGATCCGGCCCGTAATAGAGACCGTACTGGGCAACCTCCTCGCTGATCGCCAGGTTACGCACACCCGGTTGCAGTAAGGCCGTTCGCGCCAGCGGATCGATGTCCAGGATGCGGTTGAACTTGGCCAGCGACAACACCACGCCTTCCTTGTGCGGCATGGCACCGGCACTCAGGCCCGTTCCAGCACCACGGGCCACAACCGGCACTTCGTGCTCGTTGCAGATGCGCATCACCCGTTGCACCTGTTCGGCGGTCTCCGGCAGCACCACGAGCATTGGCATCTCGCAGTACATCGACATACCGTCGCATTCATAGGGTTTCATGGTTTCGTCATCGGTAATGACGAAGTCCGGGTCTATGAACGCACGGAACTGTTCCGCCAGCTCCGCTGCGCTGATTTTCGGTTTGCTGTTCATATCATTCTCTGGGAGTCATGGCTTTCAGTGAGACAGCCATCAACCGCGTTTGGTTTCAAAGTGATCAATCCCTGCCTGGGCACAGTCCATATCCTGTTGGGGGGTGCCAGAGCTGATACCGATACCGCCAACAACCTCGCCATCGACCATCACCGGCAGGCCACCACCGACAGAACTGATACGCCCACCCACTTCGGTATGAATGCCGAAAGCCAGCTTGCCGGGTACGTTCACGGCGTTGTAATCGTGTGTCGCCTTTTTCGCCGCTGATGCGGTGAAGGACTTGTCCTGGGCAATGGTCACGCTGGTGATCTTGCCGCCGTCCATGCGTTCGAACGCGATCAAATTGCCGGACTCGTCGGTGATGGCGATGCACATGGGTACGCCGATCTCGCGCGCCTTCTCCGCCGCGCCTTCGATGAGTATTCTGGCGTCCGCCAGATCAAGTCGTTTAACCGTCAACATGAGCAATTACTCCTCTTTATTAGCCATAAACCAGATTGGGCAGCCAGGTAACGACGCCCGGAATGAGCACACAGATAAACAAACCGAATGCCTGAATAGCAAGAAATACCAGTGACGACTTGAAGATTGTGCCCATGGTGATATCCGGCGGACACACGCCCCGAATGTAGAAGAGTGCGTAGCCGAACGGCGGGCTCAGGAACGACATCTGCATGTTCACCAGATAGAGCACACCAAACCACAGCACCACGTCCTCACCGGGCACGGCCGGGAAACCCAGCAGGCCAGGGAATTCCAGCGCCTCGACAATCGGAATGAAAATGGGCACAGCCAGCAGCAGAATACCCACCCAGTCGAGGAACATGCCCAGCACCACCAGCAGCACCATCAACAACAGCAGAACGGCGTAGGGCGACAGACCAATACCGAGGATGGTTTCGGTAATGAAGTCCTGACCACCCTGCAGGATGTAGAACCCGACAAACACCGATGCACCAAACATGATCCACAGCACCATCGCCGAAGCCTTGGCGGTGGTGACCGACGCATCGCGCAGTGTGGCGACAGAGAATACCTTGTGTTTCATGGCCACCAGGATCGCCCCGAAAGAACCGATACCGGCCGCCTCAACGGGTGTCGCAACACCGCCAAACAGTAAGCCCAGCACCAGGAATACCAGTACCAGTGGGGCGATCAGGTCTTTCAGCAGCAGGAGTTTTTCCTTGAGGCCAATCCGCTCTTCCTCCGGCACTGGCGGCCCGAGTTCCGGATTGAGCCACGCGCGGGTACCCACATAAATCACGTACAGGCCAGCCAGAATCAGCCCCGGAATCACTGAGCCCAGGTACAACTCACCTACTGACTGCTGCGCCACAACCGCATAAAGGATCGCCAGGATGGAAGGCGGGATCAGGATGCCCAGTGTGCCCCCGGCCATGATCGAGCCCAACGCGATCTTCTGGTCGTACCCGCGTTTGAGCATCGCCGGTAGCGCAATAATGCCCATGGTCACCACGGCCGCACCAATAACCCCGACCATGGCGGCCAGAATCGTGGACGCCAGTATGGTGGCAATGGCCAGGCCGCCACCCAGGCCGCCCATCCACTTGTAGACCACGTTGAACATCTCTTCGATCAGGCCCGCCCGTTCCAGCATGGAGGCCATGAAGATGAACAGGGGGATCGCTGCAAGGTCCGAGTTGGTCATCATCGGGAAGATTCGACTGGGGATGATGTTCAGCATCATCGAGTCGCCCACCAGATAGATAAACGCCACGCCCAGGCCACCGGTCACAAAGGCCAGCGGCAGCCCCATCATCAACAGCACCGCCAGGGAGCCAAACATGATGTAGGTCAGCGGACCAATCTTCACATCCGACAGCATGCCGGAGAGCTTGAACAGGAATTTTTCGTCGCTCCAGGGGTCATAAAACAGGATATTGATGACTTCCACCAGCACGACAAAAGCAAGGGCAATCGTGGCGATGATCATCAGCCAGGTGCCGAGCTTGCCGATCAGCGAACCCGTGCCCTGGTTGGTCATGGTCTCTGTGCTCATGCGTGTTGCTCCCGGCCGAGTTTAATGAAGATAGTGATGTCCTTGAGCAGTTTGGACAGGCCCGCCAGGAACAGCAGCGTCGACCCGAGGAGCATAACGCCCTTCACCGGCCAGTACTGAATGCCCCATGTCTCAACGGTTCGTTCGTCCATGGAATAAGAGTTCTCAAGGAAGGTCCAGGAGGTAATCATCAACGCAATCGCGAACATGAAGAAGAACATGGACGTGAAAATATCCATGCCCACGCGGCCCCGAAGTGGCAGGAAGTTGTAAACCACGTCAACCCGCACATGGGCACCGTGAAGCAATGCAAACGCACCCGCCATCAGGTACTGCATGCCGAACAGTAGAAAACTGGCCTCGTGTACCCAGATGGTGGGCTGGTTGAATAGATAGCGCATCACCACTTCGAAGAAATAGAACACCACCGCGTTCACGGTCCAGAAGGAAATAAAGACACCGGATTTCTCGCTGATCCAGTCCACCGCCTTGGTGAACCAGTTACTCGCATCACTGTAATCAACGCTTTTTTTCAGTTCCGCTTCAATCTGTTGAAGCTTCTGGTTGGCCTCGGCATTTTTGTCGATGGCTTTCACACCCCGTTGGGACAACCAACGGTCCAGCGCCATCATGATCAGCGGCATGACCGCCAGCCAGCCCCAGTAGAACCAGTGAGGCAATACAAAGCCGAACGCACTCAGGTCAGACATGTTTTATCACCTTTAATCACAGAGCGGGGAAGGCAGCGAGCGTGCCATCGGCGCACTCCCTGCCTTCCCCGTGATCGGTTTATTATGGTTATGCCGGCTTACATGCCTTTGATGTCTTCCTCGTTGAGGTAGCCAACGGTCTCGTTCATCATGTACTCAAGCTGGATATCCAGAATCGCCCTGGCATCCTCGTTCTTTCCAGCCCAGTTGAACCAGATCGGGATCGCAGCCTTCCGGAACTTTTCCAGGTCTTCCTGGCTCAGACGCGTCACCTTCGAGCCATCCTCTTTGAACTTCTCCATCGCTTCAATGTTGCGCTTCTGAATGGTCAGGTAGTGCTTCTGTGAGTAGATACGAACCTCGTCCTCAACCAACTGCTGAAGCTCTGGATCCAGCGCATTCCACGCACGCAGGTTGACGGTCAGGTCCATCAGGTCCACCGGCTGGTAGATGGACATAACACCAGGAGGCCCGAACATGATGTAGTCGGTCACCTGGGAGAAACCCAGCTCGTAGTTCACGGCAGGGCCGACGTAGTCAGCAGCGTCGATGGTGCCCTTCTCCAAAGCCGGGAAGATATCCGAACCCGGGAGGCTCACCGTGGACACACCAAACTGCTGAAACACCTCAGCGACCATGCCACCGGGCACACGCATCTTCATTCCTTCCATATCCGCCAGGCTGTTAACCGGCTTCTTGGAGTGAATGATGTTGGCGTCGTGTTGGATTGGGCCCACGTAAAACAGACCGAATTTCTTGTAGATCTCACGGGTCTTTTCCAGCATGCCCATGGAATAGAACATGATGTCCCACTGGTGAGGCTGATCGGGACCGGCTGGGTAGGACGACAGGAAAACGGAGGCCGGAATCTTTCCGGACCAGTACAGAGTGAAGGGATTCATGCCCTGCAGAACGCCGTTGCGCACCGCCTCGAAAAGGGCGTTGTTATCCGCGGCAACCGACTTGGCCGGGTACGGCTTGATGATTAGCTCGCCACCGGATTTCTCCTCCATGCTGTTGGCCCATTCCTCGAACAGGTCATAGCCTACGGTGCCAGCATCCCATACTGACTGAATCTTCCAGGTGGTTGCAGCCTGGGCCTGGCCAGCGCCTGCAATGGCCACACCGCAGAAGGCAGCGGCAAGTGCGAATGACTTCAGGAAACCTCGCCGCGGGGCAACGTTTCCAGCCTGAGTATCCGGAGCGCTTAATTGCTCGCTGTTCTTGTTGGTATTCATCGCCACATCTCCGTTGACATTGTTTTTATCGGGGGTCACGTCAACACCAGCAACAGCTGGCATTAAATCGATATTCGTAGTCCTGCCGGGTTTAGTCCAGAAGATTGCCAACTGGTCAGACCAGTTTTGTAAATGCCAGATAGACGAAAACGCTGTAATGAGCCATATTTACTGGTCCCGAAAGGGTTTCTTTAATTCAAGGCACGATAAAAACAACTGGTCCGACCAGTGACTCCTGGCAGGAAACATCATGGCAATCGCACAGGAAATTTCCTATCGACTCGAACGGCTCATTCTCGACGGCGGGCTGGCGCCGGAACAGAAAATGCCGTCGGAACGACAACTGGCTACCCGGCTTGGCGTGTCCCGCGCCATCATCCGCGAGGCCCTGCACGAGTTGCAGGGGCGGGGCGTGATTGAGACCCGGCATGGCAAGGGCTCTTTCGTGGCCCGAATTGTGCCCGGCGGCGAAGAGGACGGCGAGGACAGCCCGCTGCTACAGATGTTTACCGGCCACCCACGGACCCTGTATGACCTGCTGGAAGTAAGAGAGCAGCTGGAGGGCCAGGCCGCCTACCTGGCCGCACAACGGGCGACCGCATTGGACCTTCATCGCATCACCAAGGCTTACTCCGCACTCGAACAGACCGACCCACTCACCAACGCCCGGCCAGACCACAGTTTCCATCAGGCCATCGTGGAAGCGTCCCACAATCCGGTCCTGGTGCATGTACTGAACGGGTTGAAGAACCTCATGCTGTTAACCGTGGAAGCCTCCGTGGCCAATCTGAACCCGCGTGAAGAAATGCGCAACAAGATTTCCCGGCAGCACAAGAGAATCTATCAGGCAGTGATGGCGGGAAAGCCCGAGGCGGCAAAGCGCATCGCCATGGCCCATGTGCGTTTTGTCAGTGACGCCATGCGCACGATCGAGCAACAGGGAACGGCCATTATCCGGGTTTCCCTGCACGCATCGGCAACACCGGAAAAACCCTCACAACGGGCGTAAACGGCAAAAAGCTTGCATCAAACGTTCAATAATCCACAATTAACACGCGGTATGTGTGGTAAAAAACGGCAAAACCCCGCTTTAGGGGGATTGATTTCCGCATCCACAGCCCGTAAAACTTGCGCCTTTGTTATATAGCCTCGGGAGCCACCTATGGCGGATTCAGCGCCTCTGATCTGCAAGGACATCCACAAGACCTTTGATCAACTGGAAGTCCTCAAGGGCATTTCACTGGAAACAAAGAAAGGGGATGTCGTTTCCCTGATCGGCAGCTCCGGCTCCGGTAAGAGTACGTTTCTGCGCTGTATCAACATGCTCGAAACGCCCACCTCCGGCGACATTATCGTGCATGGCGACCCGATTCGGTTCACCACCAATCGCAAAGGCGAGCGCATTCCGGCGGACAACAAGCAGGTGGAACTGATTCGCGCCCGGCTCTCCATGGTCTTCCAAAGCTTCAATCTCTGGTCCCACATGACCGTTCTGGAAAACATCATTGAAGCTCCTATTCACGTGCTCAAGGTGCCCAAGAAAGAAGCCATCGAAAGGGCCGAAGCCTATCTTGAGAAGGTGGGCATCTATGAGCGCAAGGACTACTACCCGGCCCAGATGTCAGGCGGGCAGCAGCAGCGGGCGGCCATTGCCCGGGCCCTGGCCATGGAACCGGAAGTAATGCTGTTCGACGAACCCACCTCCGCCCTTGATCCTGAACTCGTTGGCGAAGTGCTGAAGGTTATGCAGAACCTCGCGGAAGAAGGCAGAACCATGATCGTGGTGACCCATGAGATGTCGTTTGCGCGGGACGTGTCATCCCAGGTCCTGTTTTTGCATCAGGGCGTGATCGAGGAGCAAGGCACACCGGACAAAGTCTTCGACAATCCGGACTCGGAACGGATGAAGCAGTTTCTGGCTCCCAAGTTCTGACGTGCAGTGCTATCTTGAAACCATGTTTCCTTATCGGGGCATATATCCGCCCCGGAAGAAAACGCCAAAACCAGCAAAATAAGGCAAATCATTGCCGATAATAATGCCCACAAGGCTGACTACTGGAGAAGTGACTCATGAGAAAACTGATTGTTGCAGCAAGCGTCGCCCTGGCCATGATGGCCGGTGTCGCCCACGCCCAGGAACGTAACCTTCGCATCGCCTTCGACGTGCCCTACGAGCCGTTCGAATACAAGGATGAAAACGGCGAGCTGACCGGTTTTGAAGTGGAACTGGCCGAAGCCATGTGTGAAGAGATGAACGCCAACTGCGAATTCGTCATCCAGGCATGGGACGGTATGATTCCGGGCCTGCTGGCACGCAAGTTCGACCTGATCATGTCTTCCATGTCCATTACGCCCGAGCGTGCTGAGCGTGTACTGTTTTCCGAGCCGTACTACAACACTCCGGGTGGCTGGTTCGGCCCCGAGAGCTTCAACACCGACGTCACCGACATGGCCGCCATGGAAGGAATGACCGTTGGCGTACAGCGCGGCACCACCATGGATACCTTTGTGACCGAAGAAATGGGTGGCGTTGTGACCATCAAGCGCTACACCACCGCTGACGACATGGTCCTTGACCTGGAAGGCCAGCGCCTGGACGTGGTCTTTGTGGACTACCCGGTTGGCGAGCAGACCGTCCTGAGCAAGGATGGCTTCAAGGAAGTTGGCGAGCCGGTCAAACTCGGTCAGGGCGTGGGCGTTGCCATGCGCAAGCGTGACGAGGAGCTGGCGCAGGAAGTAAACGAGGCGCTTGCCACCTTGAAGGAAGATGGTACCTACAACACCATCATGGATAAGTACTTCGCTTACGACATCAAGATGTAAAACTGGCTGGGGGGCAGCGGTTGTTGCTGCCCCCGCTTACCGGATGTACCCATGATTGACTTGAAAGGCTACGGCCCGGCCCTGCTGGAAGGGGCTGTGGTCACCATTGAACTGGCCTTCTTTTCCCTTGCTCTCGCGCTGGTTCTGGGGCTGGTTGGCGCTTCCGCCAAGCTGTCCAAAAGCCGTGTAGCCATTGGGATTGCGACCACCTACACCACTCTGATCCGCGGCGTACCGGATCTGGTCATGATGCTGCTGTTTTACTACGGTGGTCAGGTCGCTGTGAACAACCTGTCAGATTATCTCTACGACGCCTACGACATAGACTTCTTCTTCCAGTTTGACCCCTTTATCTCTGGCGTCATCACCATTGGTCTGATTTTTGGTGCCTACATGGCGGAGACATTCCGTGGTGCCTTTCTCGCAGTGGAGAGCGGACAGATTGAAGCGGCCCGCGCCTATGGCTTCAGCCAATGGCGTACCTTTCACCGAATCATATTGCCGCAAATGCTGCGCCACGCCCTTCCCGGCATCGGCAACAACTGGCAGGTACTGTTAAAAACCACCGCACTGGTTTCAATCATCGGCTTGACCGACATGGTGCGCGTCGCAGAAGAAGCCGCCAAGGCCGAACGCATGCCGTTCCATTTCTTTATTCCGGTGGCGTTTGTCTACCTCAGCCTGACAGCCGGTTCCGAGCTGTTTATCAAGTGGCTCAACAAGCGCGCCAATATTGGCGTGGTACAGGGGAGCTGAACCATGCCTGAGTTTCTTGCTGAACTACTGAATCAGAACGATATCTTCACTGGCCCCACGATCATGGAATACTGGGGCGGGCTGGTCACCACCGTTCAACTGGTGTTTCTGTCACTGATCCTGGGCCTGCTGGTTGCCGTTCCCCTGGCTATCATGCGCACTTCGAAGAACCCACTGATCAACGGCCCTGTCTGGTTCTATACCTATATTTTCCGGGGCACACCGTTGTTGATCCAGCTGTACATCATTTACTACGGCCTGGCGCAGATAGAGGGTATCCAGCAAACCTTCTGGTGGGACATCTTCCGTGAAGCCTTCTACCCGGCCCTGCTGGCCTTCACCCTGAACACCGCGGCCTACACCACGGAGATCATCCGGGGGGCCATTGTGGCCACACCCAGTGGGGAGATTGAGGCGGCAAAGGCCTATGGCATGAGCTGGGCACTGCGGATGCGCCGGATTATCCTGCCGAGCGCGGCGAGGCGGGGTGTGCAGGCGTACTCCAACGAAGTCATTTTCATGCTTCACGCCAGTGCCATTGCCAGCGTGGTGACTCTGGTGGACCTGACCGGGGCGGCGCGGAACATTTATTCCCGATTCTACGCCCCCTTTGATGCGTTTATCTTTGTGGCGCTGCTCTACATGGCTTTGACTTTCATGTTGGTATTCGCCTTCCGCAAGCTGGAAAACTATCTGTTGCAACATCAACGGCCGGTGAGTGGCTGACAAATCCATAGTGCAGGGAAGTCCGGAGCGCAGGTGAAATGATATTTGGTCCTGGCCTTGATTGGCTTTCTCACACGCTCACACGAACAGAGCACGCAACATCTGAAAAGATTGTTGTTCTGGAAGACGGCACGGGGTTGCAGCTGCAGGACTCAGGGCTCCTCTATCTGGAACCCCCTGCTGGCCGCCCCAACCCCAACCATGAATCGCTGATTGTTTCCGCTGGCATCCATGGTAATGAAACCGCCCCCATTGAGGTTCTGAATCATCTATTGAATGAACTGATCGATGGCCAATGGCAACTGGCCTGCCCGGCACTGTTGATTCTTGGCAACCCAAAAGCAATGGATGCTGGCCAGCGCTTTATTGACGTGAACCTCAACCGCCTGTTCGGTGGCGCCCACCGTAAACCGGAATACCGGAAATTTCCCGAGGCGGAAAGAGCCCGGTTGCTGGAGGACGCCTGCAGGGCCTTCGCCACCAGGCACTCTGCCAATGTGTGCCACTACGACCTGCACACCGCCATTCGCCCGTCATTGCGGGAGAAGTTCGCACTCTATCCGTTTGTTGAGGGACGGGACATTCCGGATGGGCAGATTGATTTCCTGCTGGAGGCGGAAGTAGAAACCTTGCTATTGCAGCACCGTGAAGGCACCACCTTTGCCTCGTTTTCCTCGTCCGAACTGGGGGCCGAGAGTTTCACCGTGGAACTTGGCAAGGCACGGCCTTTCGGGCAGAACGACCTCAGCCGCTTCACAGGCATTGCCAGTGCCCTGCGGCGACGACTGAAAGGCGAGGAGCCGCCGAAAAGAGACAGGGGAGCAGCACCGATAACCGTGTTTGAAGTCGTGCACGAAATTCTGAACACCGGCGACAGCTTCCAATTCCACGTGCCAGACGACGTCGCCAACTTCACCATGTACGACCCGGGCACGGTCATCTGGGAAGACAATAACACCCGCTACACGGTAGGCGA